>JAYSYW010000083.1:0-13290 GCA_043727255.1 Rhizobacter sp.
GCGCACAGCAGCGCGGTCAGCACGGCCAAGCCCCAGCCCAGACGGTGGCGGGCTTGTCGCTCGGCGTTCGACATCAACGCTCCTTGGCCAGGGCTTGCAGGCAACCCGCGAGCAGGTGGGCCGCTTCGCCCATGCGCGGGCCGGGGCGGATCAGCAGTTCATAGCGTTCGGTGTCGAAGCCGCATTGGCTGCGCTGGTTCAGCGCCTTCAAGGCGTGCCAACCGGGGCGCTTGCCCATGTCGGCCAGGTTGCGCTGGGCGGCAATCACCACGTCGGGCTGGGCGCGCACCACGAACTCGGGGTTGAGCCTCGGGAACGGTCCCATCTTTGAATCGACGATGTTGCCCATGCCGAGGCGCGTGAGCGTCTCCCCGATGAAGGAACTGGCGCCGGCCGCATACGGCGAGGCATCGACCTCGAAGTACACACGCTGCCCACGCACGGCGGCGGGCACACGTTGCGCGGCCTCGGCCACTTGGCGTTCGATGCCGGCCCAGATGGCGGGGCCTTGCGCCGGCACGTCAAACAAGATGGCCAGCGTTTGCAGGCCACGCTTGATGTCGGCATAGGTGTTCGACTCGATCACCAACACCTTCAGGCCCAGCCCTTCGAGCCGATCGACCACACGGGCCGAGGGCGCGGCCAGCACCAGGTCGGGCTTGAGCGCCACGATGCGCTCGACCTGCGCGTCTTCCAGCCCGCCCACCTTGGGCAAGGCTTTCACTTCAACGGGCGAGTTCGAGAAGCGGTCGGTACCCACCACACGCGCGCAAGCGCCGAGTGCGCAGACGCTTTCGGTCAGCGACGGCAGCAACGTCACGATGCGCTGGGGTGGCGCGGCCAGCGTGAGCGTGCCGCCCCGGTGGTCGGGCACGGTGACCGATGCGGTGGCGGCGCCACATGCGCCCAGCCACAGCACCGCCAGCACGTGGCGCCACGAAAAATGAGTCATGGAAGCAACCTTCGTTTCACAGGCAGTTCGATGCCGGCCACCATCAGCGTCACGTCGCCACAGCATGCGGCCACGGCTTGGTGCAAGCGGCCGAGTTCATCAACGAAGCGGCGCGCTTCAGATGTCATGGGTGAGAGGCCGAGGCCGATCTCGTTGGAGACGAACACGACCGGGCCCAGCGCTTCGCCGAGCGTTTGGCACAAGCCCTCGATTGCAAACGTCAGGGCCTCGCCCGACAAGGCATCGCCCCGCATTGGCATCAGCAAATTGGTGAGCCACAGCGTCAGGCAATCGACCACCACCAGACACTGCGGCGTGCTGTGCCGGCGCAGCGCTTGCGCAAGCTGCACCGGCACTTCTTCGGTGGCCAACCGGGGCACACGGGCCACGCGGTCTAGCTGGTGGCGCGTGATGCGGTCTTGCATCTCCGCGTCACCGGCCAGCGCCGTGGCCAGCAGCACCGCCGAACCGTCCCCAGCGGCCAGCCAAGCGGCCGCGCGCTGTTCGGCAACGCGCGATTTGCCGCTTCTCTGTCCACCAAGAATCAGTTCATGCATGGCGGCCTGGCCTCACTTGGGTGCGTAGCGCAGGGTCACGTACAGCTCGCGGCCGGGCTGGTTGTAGCCGTAGACCGTTTCGTAGCGCTTGTCGCCCACGTTGTTGAGGCTCGCGCCCAACGACCAGTCGGGCTGGAAGCGCCATTCGGCCCGAAGGTCGAGCGTGCCGTGGCCACCGACGAACAGCGTGTTGTTCTCATCGTCGTAGCGGCTGCTGAACGCAGCCAGCGTGGTGCCTACTCGCAATGGCCCCACATCGCCATCCACCGACGCCTTGAGCGCGTTGCGGGCACGGCGCTGCAAGACTTTGTCGTGGCTGCGACCCGGCGTGATATTGCGCGGATCGACGTGGTCAAACGAAGTCGCAAGGTCCCAACCCGCCAGTTGCGTGTCATGGCTGAGCGACACGCCCTGGATGCGCGTGCGTGGGATGTTGCCGGGGTTCGGCCCCGAGGTGATGTAGCCGCGAATGCGGCTGTCGAACAAGGCCGCGCGCAGCGCATGACCCGCAGCGGCGTAGCGCAGGTTCAGCTCGGCCGACTTGCCTTCTTCCGGCATCAGGTTGGGGTTGCTGTAACCCGGCCAGTAAAGCTGGTTGAAGTTGGGCGCGACGAAGCTCGTGCCATACGAACCACCCAGGCGCCAAGCCGGGCTGAACTCAAAGCCATAACCCAACGAGCCGGTCGTCTTGTTGCCGAACTGCGAGTTGCGGTCGTGGCGCAGGCTGGCTTGCCAGGTGTGGCCGTCGGCGCTGCCGTTGAGGCCGGCGCCAACGCCGTTGATGGTCCGTTGCCTCACGTCGTACTGCGTACCGGCTTTGCTGACCTTCTGCTTCAGGTGCTCGGCCAGCAACAACACCGTGCCGGCGGCCGTCTCGATGGTCTGCTCATGCGACAGCTGCTGCTGCACGTTGATGATGGCGCCCAGGTCGGTGTAGATCGACGCACTGGCCAGCGTGGTGCCCTCATCACTGCTGCGCGCCAGGCGCGTGGTCGAACGCCAGCCCGGGGCAAAGCTGCCCGACAGATCGACCGAGGCCGTCTGGCTGAGCGTCTTGTCGCGTGTGTCGGTGCCCAGCCCATCGTCGTAACGGCCCTTGCCATACGACTGCATCACCGATGCGCCTGCCTGCCAATCGCCACCCAGCTTCAGGCCGAGGCGCGCGCTGCCGGCGTTCTGGCGGAAGCCATCGCGGTCGGGGTCGAAGCTGCTGCTGCGTGGGTTGGTGGTGGAGAAGCCGGCGTTTTCCACATGCGACACCTGGGCGGCACCGCTCCACGGCCCCTCGCCAAAACTGAGCCCCGCCGTCGCCTTGGCATACCGCTCGCTGCCTGCGGTAATGGCTGCATTGAGGCGCATGGGGCCTTGCCCTTTGCGGGTGAAGATTTGCACCACGCCGCCCACGGCATCGCTGCCATACAGCGACGACAGCGGGCCACGCACGATCTCAATGCGCTCAATTTGGTCAAGTGGAATGTTGTCGAGTTGCGGCATGCCGGCCGTGGCTGAATTGAATCGCACGCCATCGACCAACAACAGCGCATGGCGCGAACCGAGCCCACGAATGTTGATCGAGCTGTTCTTGCCCAGCCCGCCGTTGCTGCTGAACTGCAAACCCGGCTGGCGTGAAAGCAACTCGGCCAGCGTGCGGCCCGATGCTTGTTCGATGTCCTCGCGGGTGATGACCGTCGTGTCGGCCACGGTGCGGTCAATGCGGGTGGGCGTGCGGGTGGCCGTCACGGCAACCGCTGGAAGCTGCGTTTGTGCGAGAGCCTGAAGAGAAGAGAAGACGAACGGAAACGCCGCCACGCAGGGCAGCAGTGCAAACCGGGGCGCGCGCGCCACGGCAAAGGTGATGTTCACAATGAAAGACTCAGACAAGTCGTGCACGCCCGCTTCCCCGCAGGCACGCACCTCTGGCAAGCGGCAACGCCGCATGCCCCCTGTTGGCCGGTATCCGGGCTGGCGGAACAACCCGTGCGACCTTCCCAGCATCTTGAAAGACACCAGTGGCATGAGCACACGAGCGGAAGCTTTGATCGAAAAGACGCGGCTTCGTCCGCTTACCGTTGCGGGGGCAGCGCAGGTGGGATGTTCATCCGTGGCGGATGCTTCACCTCTGCTTCCCGTTTAACTGCGCCGATGTGAAAACCGGCACGAGCACCAACGGGGCGGATTGTAAGCAGGCGCCAAGTGCCGTCCTACAATCGACGCCACCTGCGCTATCCCGAGAACCCGGCTTGCCATGTCGAAGACCCAAGAACTTGCGGATCGCGTCGAGCGCCTGCTGCTTCGGCATGAGGAACTCCAGCGCACCAATGAATTGCTTGTCCAGCAGGTCAACACCTTGACCCAGGAACGCGACAACCTGCGTTCACGGCTGAACGCCGCGCGGGGGCGCATCGATGCGCTGCTGCTGCGTCTGCCCACTGAAACCACCATCACCCCAGACTCCGACGGCAAAGGTGTAGCGCCATGAAGCAGATGGAAGTCACCATCATGGGCCAGAGCTACATCCTCGGCTGCCCCGAAGGCGGCGAAACCTCGCTGCTCGAAGCCGTGAGCAATGTGGACCGCGAGATGAGCGCGATCCGTGATGGCGGCCGCGTGAAAGCGCGTGAGCGCATTGCGGTGCTGGCGGCGTTGAATCTGGCCTATGCGCTGGCCGAAAGGCCACTGCCAACAGCATCATCCACAGGCACCGATGAGGTGGACATCGACGCGCTGATTCGCCGTGTTGATCAGGCCCTTGGAGCCGACGGGCAATTGCTCTGAAACGCTGTTCCAACGCGAAACGCACGCATAGAATGAACCCGTCCGTTGCGTTCGCGTGAGTCTTATATTTCCTTGAACCGATGCTCGTATGAGCCAGGGCTTGGAACATTGCCGGGTAGGTGTGATCGTCTCGCGTCAGATGAACCCGAAGCCCCCCTGACCTCGCCCACCTGAACTACCTGGGTTCAGGAATGCGGCTCACGGTTCGCAACGGACACCCTTCTCTCTTCGGTGCCCCTGGCTCCTTCAGCACTCTCGTCACGTCATCACCCATGGTCGAACAGTTCTGGCTCATGAAGAGCGAGCCCAGCGAATGTTCGATCGATGATCTGGCAAACGCGCCGAACCAATCCGTCCCCTGGATAGGCGTTCGCAACTACCAGGCGCGCAACTTCATGCGCCAGCAAATGCGCATGGGCGATGGCGTGTTGTTCTATCACTCGTCATGCCCCGAGCCCGGCATTGCCGGCTTGGCGCAAGTGGTTGGCGAGGCCTACCCCGATGCGTCGCAATTCGATGCCGCAAGCCCGTATCACGACGCCAAGTCGTCACCCGACAAACCCCGCTGGTGGCATGTGGACGTGAAGCTGGTTCGCAAGACGCGGCTGCTGTCGTTGAAGGAAATGCGTGAGTGCCCCGCACTCGCCACGATGCAGGTGCTGCGGCCGGGCAACCGCTTGTCGATCACGCCCGTAACACCGCAGGAATGGCAAGCCATCGAGGCTCTGCTGACGGTTGCCTCATGATTTTTGGATTGGAATGGCAGCTGATCGCCGAGCTGCTGGTGCTGGGCGCGTGCACCGGCTTTCTTGCCGGCCTGCTGGGCATCGGCGGCGGCATGTTGATGGTGCCCTTCATGACCTTGCTGCTGGGGCTGAAGGGCTTCCCGAACGACTACACCGTGAAGATCGCGGTGGCCACCTCGCTGGCAACCATCTGCTTCACCTCGATCTCTTCAGTGCGCGCCCACCACCAGCGCGGCGCGGTGCGCTGGGACATCGCCCGGGTGTTGGCGCCCGGCATCGTCATCGGCTCGTTGTTGGGGGCACAAATTGCGAAGGCTTTGCCGGCCTCGTGGCTGGCATTGGTGTTCGCAGTGTTCGTCGGCTTCTCGGCCACGCAGATGTTTCTCGACAAGAAACCCGCACCGACACGCCAACTGCCCAAAGCGCCCGGCATGTTCGGTGCCGGTGGTGTGATCGGCATGCTTTCGGCCTTGGTGGGGGCCGGCGGTGGTTTCATCTCAGTGCCGTTCATGACCTGGTGCAACGTGAGCATCCACAACGCAGTGGCCACCTCGGCGGCGCTTGGTTTTCCAATCGCCGTGGCGGGCACGCTGGGTTATGTGTACGCGGGGTGGTCGCTGCAAGGCATGCCCTCGGGCACGCTGGGGTTCATCTACCTGCCGGCGCTGGTGATCATCGCCATGGCCAGTGTGTTGACAGCGCCCTGGGGCGCGCGCACCGCCCACCGGCTGAACGTGAAGCAGCTCAAGAAGGCGTTCGCCGTGGTGCTTTACGTGCTGGCGGCCTACATGCTCTACAAAGGCTTGAGCAGCCGCTGAAGATCATTCAGGCTTGGCCAGTCCCACCGCTCAACTCGGGTCGAACCTGATGCTCGCCAGCGTGACGTGGTTGCCACTCCGGCGCTGCGCTTCAAGCAGCGCGGCGTCGGCCGCGTGCAGCAACTCTTCTTGCGTGTGCGCGGTGTGCGGAAAGCTCGCCACACCCATCGACACGGTGAAACCGAGGTCGCTGCCGTGCAGCATGACGATCTGGGTGGCGCATTGCCGGCGCAGCCCTTCCATGCGTGCATGCGCCGTGGCCAGCCCCACGCCCGACAGCAACACCGCAAACATCTCTTCGTCGCGGCGACACGATGAGTCCATTGCACGGGTGTTGCTGCGGAGCAGGCGGCCCAGCGATTCGAGCACCCGCTTGCGGGCCTCGGGGCCTTGCGCCTGGGCCGATGGGCTGAGCGGGTCGAGCGCCACAGACACCAAAGCGAACTCGCGGTGTTCGCGCAGCGACAAGTCCACCTCGCGGCGCAACTGGTCGTCGAACTGGGCGCGTTGGTAAAGGCCGGTGACTTGGTCATGCAAGGCCGGGTCTTGGGCTTCGCGCCGCAAGGCTTCAGAGGCCTGCTGCTGCTGTTCAAGCTGCGTCAGGGCCAGTTGAAGTTGGGCTTCAAGTTGCTTCTGTGCGGTCAGTTCGACCCACACACAGCCGAGGTAGCGGGCCACCCCACCATCAGCCGGCGCCAACGGCATGCGGGTGACGCTGAATTCACGCCGTTGCCCTTGACGTTCAATGCGGTGTTCACTGACCTGCGGCACCGTTTGAACCACAGCCGACTGGTCGGCTGCGCGGCAGGCCGCGCCCAACTCGGACGGCAACCAGTCGTCGTCGCCCAAACCTTCGAGCGGGTGGCCTGTCAAGGCGGCCATGAGGGCGTTGCCAAACACATAGCGCCCGGTGACGATGTCTTTCACGGCGAACGGGGCTTCCACCCGGTCAAGCACGCTCGAAAGCACCGCGCCCCACACGCCGGGGGCCAGTTGCAAAGAGGCGCTCAGCGCCCTCGCCAACTCAATGCGCTCCGCCAAAACCCGCTGATTCGATTCCGTCATTCGCTCACTCAATACAGCCCTGCAAAAACCAGGCTCAGTGACTTGGGTATGAACGCCTTGTGGCGTCTTCATGTCCCATTTATTCACCGGCCCACCAGGCTGGAAACCCCTAGGTTCATCATAGCGAGCGGCAGGCCGCCAAACAGCTTCAAAGCGGCAGACACCCTGTTTGCGGGCGTGCAAACGCCGCAGGTGCGGCAGCATTGCTGCCCGAACCTGCGGCGTCAGGTTTTGAGAGGGCAAAAAGCGAGGGTCAGGCTGTGCCGAGGATCACCCGGGCTCGGCCGCCTTTTTCAGCCCAAGTGCGGGTCCAGCGGATCTGCACGACCTGCAAAACCACGAGCACGACCAGGGCACAGGCCGCAAAGACCACAAAACCCCAGAGGTAGGTGTCACCCCATTGCTTGGACTGCCCCATTGCGTTTGGAACGATGCTGCCGCCCAACGCGCCTATCTCTCCGATCATCGACCCCGCCACGGCGGTCGTCACGGGCCAGCGCAAAGGCACCAGTTGGAACAGCGCGCCATTGCCGGCCCCCAGCGCCGCGAAGCACAGCATGAAGAGCAAGGTGGTCACCACCACCGAGGTGGACGACATGCCGCACAGCACCAGAGACATGGCCACCACCACCAGCACAGCGCTCAGGGTGTTGACGCCGCCAACCTTGTCGGACACATAGCCACCCAGCACACGCACCGCAGAGCCCATCAGTGTGGCCAGCATGGTGAGTTGGCCGGCTTCGATCTTGGTGACCTTGAACTGGTCGTAGAAGTAGGTGGGCAGAAAGCTCGCCAGGCCGATGAAGCCGCCGAAGGTGATGACATAGATGAGGCTGAAGACCCAGCCGTCTTTCTCGAACAGGCAGGCGACGTGCTCGCGGAAGGTCTGGCGCTCGATGTCAGGCGGCTCTTTGGCCGCGAACCACATCACCGCCAAGGGCAGGCACATGGTGAGTGCGGCCAGGCCGTACACCGCCTGCCAGCCGAACTTCGCGGCCAGCGGGGGCGCGAACAACACGGCCAGCACGGTGCCACTGTTGCCGGCACCGGCAATGCCCATCGCCAAGCCCTTGTACTTCGGCGGAAACCAGCCCGAGCCGAGCGACAGTGCCACACCGAAACTGGCGCCGGCAATGCCCAGCAACACACCCATGGCCAGCACATGCTGGTACGAGTTGACGAAGTAATAGCCACCCACGAGGGCCATCACGATCAGGCACATCTCGACCATCGCGGCGTTCTTGCGGCCGATGTACTGCGACAGCACACCGAGCGGAAAGCGCATCAACGCACCGGCCAGGATGGGCACCGACACCATGAAGCCTTTTTCCGCGGCGCTGAGGTTGAAGGTTTCGCTGATGAAGGGCGCCATCGCGCCGTTGAGCACCCAGATGGCGAAACAGAAGTCGAAGTACAAGAAGGCCGCAAACAGCGTCGGTGGGTGCCCGGATTTCAAGAATGCTTTGGCTGACGCCATGGGAGGGGTCCTCGGTGGTTTTTGGTCGTGCGGATGGGGCAGGCATCGGGCCGTGCAGCCATCCGGAATCAGGCTCCGCCGCGGAAACTCGGCGTAACTGGTTCATAGCAAGAACCGGGCACAAGGTGCGCGAACCCCTCCGCACCAACCGAAGCGAACGTCAAGTCGAAGCAAGCACGGAACGCGCGCGCCCCCCTCTTTCGGCCCAGGTGCGCGTCCAGCGAATTTGCATGACACGCATCATGAACAGCACCAGCAGCGAGAGAACCGCGAAGAGGGCGAAGCCCCAGAAGTAGGTGCCCGTGTATTGGCGCGACAAGCCCATCGCGTTCGGCACCAAGCCACCACCCAAGGCACCGATCTCTCCGATCATGGAACCGGCCACGGCGGTGGCCAGTGGCCAGCGCAAGGGAACGAGCTGGAACAAAGCCCCGTTGCCGGCGCCGAGCGCGGCAAAACACAGCATGAGAAGCAAGGTGGTCAGAACCAGCGAGCCGCCTGCAAGCCCGCACAGCATGAGGGTGACGCTGATGATGACGAGCACAGCCGTCAGCGTGTTGATGCCGCCCCAGTGATCCGAGATCCAGCCCCCGAAGATGCGCAGCGCGGCCCCCATGAATGCGGCCAACATGGTCAGCTGCCCGGCTTGCACTTTGCTCACCCCGAACTGGTCGTAGTAGTAGCTGGGCAAGAAAGTGGTCAGGCCAATGAACCCCCCGAAGGTGATGGCATAGATGATCGAAAAGGCCCAGCCATCTTTCTCGAACAGGCAGGCGATGTGCTCGCGAAAGCTTGCATGCTTGTCAACGTCATCGGGCTCGCGCGCCATGAAAACCATCACCAGGACGGGCACCGTCAGACCCAGCGCAGCCACGCCGTAAACGGTGTTCCACCCATACGCCTGGGCCAGCTGTGGCGCCAGCAAGGCGGAGATCGCGGTTCCGACGTTGCCGGCACCCACCAGCCCCATCGCCAGCCCCTTGTAGCGTGGGGGGAAAGAACCCGAGCCCAAAGACAGTGCCACGCCGAAGCTCGCGCCCGCGATGCCGAGCAGCACGCCCATCAAGAGCAGGTCGTTGAAGGTATCGACGAAGAAATAGCCGAACAACAGCGCAAGGGCAATGCCTCCCATCTCGACCAGCGTGGCGTTCTTGCGGCCGATGTACTGGGCCAGGATGCCGAGCGGAAAGCGCATGAGCGCACCCGCAAAGATCGGCACCGAGAGCATGAGCCCGACCTGCGCGGAACTGAGCTGCAGCGACTCTTTGATGAACGGTGCCATGGCACCGTTGGTCACCCACACGCCGCAGCTGTAGGCGAAGTAGATGAAGGCCGCAAACAGCGTCGGGCCGTGCCCGGCTTTCATGAAAGTGCCCAGGAAATTGCGGAATCCCGCCATGGTTCAAGTCCTCAGTGCGAATGGAATGGTTGTTATCAGTGCGTACTGAGCGAAAACCGTGCCGACCTCACACCCACCCGCAACCCCATACAGGTGAACATTCGCGCGAAGATGGTGCGTCGCACCACGTTGCACGCACCAGAACTTGCCGCGCGAGCCAAAGTTGCGCCACCCTGCCCCGTTGCAGCCCATCGGGCACCGCATCAGCGCGGCAGAAAGAGCAGCCAGTAAATCAACAAGAAGTTGAACAGCAGCGAAACCGCCAGCACCAGCTTCCACAGCGCCCCTCGGCCGCGCCCGAGCAAAGGCGTGGCGCCCGCCGCTGGCAGCGGGCGCGAAGCCCCACGCTCCAGCGCAAGCAGCAACTCTTCGGCGGTCTCGAAGCGCTGCTTCTTTTCGGTGGCGACGGCTTTGAGCACCACGTGGTCAAGCCAGATCGGCACGTCGGGCCGCACGCGCGAGGGCGGCTGCGGGTCGCGCCTGTAGCGGGCCGACTGGAAGGGCTCGATCTGGCCATAGGGCAGACGGCCGGTCAGCAGCTCGTAGAGCATCACGCCAAGCGCGAAGAGGTCGCTGCCGGGATCGACCGGTTCGTCGTTCCATTGCTCGGGGTTCATGTAGCTGGGGGTGCCGGCGTGCAGGCTGCGCAGTTCGACGGGCTCACTGCCCGAAACCGCCACGCCCAGGTCCAGCAGCCTGAGTTGGCCGTCTTCACCCAGGTGAAAGTTGCCCGGCTTCACGTCGCGATGGACCACGCCCAGGCGATGCAACTGGCCGAGCGCGCGCGCGGCCGACACGGCCCAGGCGAGCACCTCGCCCACGGCGATCGGGCGTTGCTTGTCGGCAAGGCGCTGTTCAAGCGTCTGCCCGGTGTGCCACGCATACAAAAGATAGAAGGCGCTGGGCTGCACCGGCTCTCGCACGCGCACGAAGCCTTGTTCGCCGCGCTCGGACACGCGCGCGGCGAGCCACGCCTCGTGCGCCAGCATCGCGCGTTCGGCCGGGTCGCTGGCACGCGAGGGGTGCAGCGTCTTCAGCGCCCACAGCTCACGCGTGGCGATGTCGCGCACCTGATAAAGCAAGTGCACGGCGGTGTCGGCCACGAGCGCGGTGACCGCAAAGCCGTCGATCACCTCGCCGACTTTCAGGCGCGGCGGAATGGGCAACTGCCGACTGCGCAGCACGCCGTCGTTCAGGCTGGCCTGGGCGAGGCCCTTGACCCGCAGCACCAGCGCTGTGGCGTTGTCGCGCGAACCCGCCGCCATCGCCGCCTGCACCAGCGAATCGCTCGCCGCCTGGGCCGAACCTTCGCTGCCCAACGCGGCGATGCGTGCCTGCGAAAGGCACCCGTGCACGCCGTCGCTCAGCATCACAAAGGTGTCGCCGGGCCGCAATTCGCCCTGGTCGTAGTCGACGCGCACCGAGTCTTCAAGGCCGATGGCCCGCGTGAGCCCGCTTCGTAAATCGAGGTTGTCGATGCTGTGGTCTTGCGTGAGCAGTTGGCAGTCACCGCCACGCAGCAGGTAGGCACGCGTGTCACCCACGTGGGCCAGCGTCCAGCTCTGGCTGCGCAAGGCCAGGGCGGTGAGTGTCGTCAGCGCCCCGCCGCTTTTGCGCCGCTTGTTGTAGGTGGCAAGCCAGGCGTTCTGCGCCGTCACGATGCGGTCGAAAACCACCGTCGTGTGCCAAGTGGGCGGCGCGCAGAAATAGTCTTCCACCAGGCTGATCACCGTGGTCTGGGCAGCCATGCGGCCCTCACCGCCCGCCGACACGCCATCGGCAATGGCCGCCACAAGACCGTGCGCCTCCTCATGCGGGAGCGGTGCAAGCACCGCAGCGAAATCTTCGTTGCGCTCACGCGGGCCCAAGAGGCTGGCGTGGCCGATGTCGATGTCGAAACTCATCAGGGCGGGGCTCAACGCACCGATATGGAGCGAGAGACATCAAGGAAGCGGGGACGTTTCAGATAAAGCAATTCTCTTGCCCGAAAACAGTGCCGGCGGCACCACATTGCGCCCAACAACGGGGTTCGTCTTGGCACCAACATTGCTTCTTTCAGGTTCTGTGAGGTGATGTTGTCCAAACAAGGATTGCGGATGAAGAAGATGAAGTTGGTGATGATCGGCAATGGCATGGCGGGTGTCCGCACGCTCGAAGAGCTGCTGAAGATTGCGCCCGACCTGTACGACATCTCCGTTTTCGGAGCTGAGCCGCACCCCAACTACAACCGCATCCTGTTGTCGCCGGTGCTGGCCGGCGAGCAAACGCTCGATGAGATCGTGCTCAACCCGCTGAGCTGGTACGCCGAGCACAACATCACGCTTCACCTGGGCAAGAAGGTCACCAGCATCGACCGCAAGAACCGCATCGTGAAGGCCGACGACGGCACCGAAGAAGCCTATGACCGCCTGCTGATCGCCACCGGCTCGAACCCGTTCATCTTGCCGGTGCCGGGCAAAGAGCTCGAAGGAGTGATCGCCTACCGCGACATCGCCGACACCAACACGATGATCGACGCGGCTTCGAAGTACAAGCACGCGGTCGTCATCGGTGGCGGCCTGCTGGGCCTGGAAGCCGCCAACGGCCTGATGCTGCGCGGCATGCAGGTCACGGTCGTGCACATCATGCCGTGGCTGATGGAGCGCCAGCTCGACGACACCGCCGGCAAGCTGCTGCAGAAGTCACTGGAAAGCCGTGGCCTCAAGTTCATGATCGGCGCGCAGACGCAGGCGCTCATCGGCGACAAGGAAAGCGGCAAGGCCGGCCGCGTGATGGCGGTGCAGTTCAAAGACGGCACCGAGGTGCCGGCCGATCTGGTCGTCATGGCCGCCGGCATTCGCCCCAACACCGAACTGGCCCTGAAGGTGGGCCTGCACTGCTTCAACGACGGCCGGGGCGGCATCGTCGTCAACGACACGATGCAGACCATCACCGACCCGCGCATCTACTCGGTGGGTGAATGTGCCGCGCACCGGGGCATCGCCTACGGCCTGGTGGCCCCGCTGTTCGAGCAGGGCAAGGTGTGCGCCACGCACCTGGCCGAATTCGGCATCGGCCGCTACACCGGCTCGCAGACATCGACCAAGCTCAAGGTCACCGGCATCGACTTGTTCTCGGCCGGCGACTTCATGGGCGGCGAAGGCTGTGAAGAAATCGTGATGAGCGACCCCTACGGCGGCGTCTACAAAAAGCTCGTCATCAAAGACGACAAGCTGATCGGCGCCTGCATGTACGGCGACACGGTCGATGGCTCGTGGTACTTCAAGCTGCTGCGCGAAGGCCGCAAGGTGTCCGACATCCGCGACAAGCTGCTGCACGGTGAATCGAACATCGGCGACACCGGCCACGAAGGCCACAACAAGGCGGCCGCCATGGCCGACTCGGACGAGGTCTGCGGCTGCAACGGCGTCAACAAGGGCAGCATCTGCAAGGCCATCAAGGAAAAGGGCTTGTTCACGCTGGAAGAGGTGCGCAAGCACACCAAGGCCAGCGCTTCATGCG
>JAYSYW010000084.1:0-5651 GCA_043727255.1 Rhizobacter sp.
TGCATGGTGGGCTGCGCTGGGAAGGCATCGTCACGCGGGGTGAAGATGGCAGGGCTGGCGCGGTGCGCAACCGCAGCAGCGTCTGGTCGCCCTTGTTGCATGCGGTGTGGAAGCCCGAACCCAAAAGCCGCGACCAGGTGCGCATGAGCCTGACGCGCAGCTACCGTTCGCCGCCGCTGCAAAGCCTGATCACGCAGCCGCGCCTCAGCACCGATGCGCGGCCCAACAGCGAGACCAACCCCGACCGCATCGGCAACCCCGCCCTGCGGCCCGAGCTGGCGACGGGGCTCGACGTGGCGGTGGAGCGTTACCTGCCGGGCAGCGGCCTGCTGAGCGCCAACGTGTTCCATCGCCGCATCACCGACTACATGCGGCGCGGCGAGCCGACCCGCGTCGCCGCGACCGAGCCCTGGACTTCGCGCATGGAAAACGTGGGCGACGCCACCACGCAAGGCCTGGAATTCGAAGCCAAGTTCCGGGCCAGCGACGTGTTGTCCGAAGCGCCGCGTGTGGACGTGCGCCTGAACCTCAGCGTGTTCCGCTCGCGTGTGCACCAAGTGCCCGGCCCCGACAACAGGCTTGATCAGCAGCCCGGCCACACCTTCAACCTGGGCGCCGACTACCGCGTGCCCGCCACGCCACTCACGCTGGGTGGCAACCTCAACTGGACGCCCGGCTACGACACCCGCGTGAGCGAATCGTCGTGGGTTTTGCAAAGCAAGAAGCGTGTGGGCGAGGTGTATGGGCTGTGGTCGTTCAACCCCGACCTGCAACTGCGCGTGACCGCCACCAATGTGGCCCCGCGCGACTACGAAACCGGCACCCGCTTTGACAGCGCGACGCAAGGCACCAGCAGCACGGCGCAGACGGCATATGCCGGCCATGTGAACTGGCAGCTTCGGCTTGAGATGAAGCTGTGACGCGTCTCGATTGATGGATTGGGGCAACCGCTTTGTGGCGGACCCATCAACGGCGCAATCGCCGGCGCAATGGCAGCCGGGTTTCAGGCCCCGCCGGGCGCGGTGTCTTGCGCCTGCGGCCCGTGACGGGAATGCCCCGCAAACGGTCACGCACCGACTTCTGAAGTGAGACAGCTGCGAACAGGCCGAACAACAGCAGGCCGAACAACAGCAGGCCGAACAACAGCAGACCGAACAACAGCGGGGTGAAGTGGCAGCCCTTCTCGTTGAGCTGCATCGTCGCGTTCCAACGGCCCAACAGGTAGGTGGTGGCGCCGAAGAACATCCCTGCGAACTTCTCCCCACGACGCGCTGGCGGAAGCCTTGCGTCTTGGTGCGCTGCGGCAGAGACTGTGCCGCTGGTTCACCCAAGGAGGAACACCATGCGCGACTTCCGGTTGAGAGTGATTGCGGCCCTCGCGCTGCTGGCATGCGCGGCCGCGAACGCCGCACCCTTGCCGGCGCTGAAGGTTGACCCGGCCGAGGTCAGCGTGTCGGGCCTGTCGTCGGGTGGGTTCATGGCGGTGCAGATGCACGTGGCGTACTCGGCCACCTTCACCAAGGGCGTCGGCGTGGTGGCCGCAGGGCCGTTTTTCTGCGCGGAGGGGTCGCTCAGCAACGCCACTGGCCGTTGCATGGCGCACAACACGGCGATCCCGGTGGCGTCGTTGGTCAACACCACCCGCACCTGGGCCACGCAAGGGCTCATCGACCCGGTGGGCACGCTGCAGGCGTCGAAGGTCTACCTGTTCTCGGGCACGCAAGACGCCACCGTCAGGCCGCCAGTCGTGCAAGACCTGCTCACCTACTACCGCGAGTTCGTGCCGGCCGCGAACATCGTGTTCCGCAACAACGTGCCGTCGGGCCACGGGATGGTCACCGACGACTTCGGCAACACCTGCGCCACCACCGGCACGCCCTTCATCAACGACTGCGATGTGGACCTGGCCGGCGACATCCTCAAGCACCTGTACGGCACGCTTGCGCCGCGCAACAACGGTGTGCTGGGGGGGCGCTTCACCGAGTTTGACCAAACCCCCTTCGTGACGGGCCACGGCATGGCCAGCACCGGCTGGGTGTACGTGCCGCAGGCCTGTGAGACCGGCGCCAATTGCAAGCTGCACGTGGTGTTTCATGGGTGTCGGCAGAACACCGCGAACGTGAGCGAAAACTACGTGCGCAACACGGGCTACAACCGCTGGGCCGACAGCAACCAGATCGTGCTGCTGTACCCGCAGACCAGCACGGCGGCCGTCAACAGCTGCTGGGACTGGTGGGGTTACGACAGCGCCGACTACGCCAAGAAGGCCGGCCCGCAGATGGCGGCCGTGAAAGCGATGGTGACCCGCCTGCAAGCCCCGGCCGGCCCCGGCCCCGGGCCAGGGCCAGGAACGGGCGCATGTGTGACGGCCACCAACGCGGCCCACGTCAGCGCGGGGCGGGCTTACTTCTTCTGGGGTTTTGCCAGGGCCGTGGGCAGCAACCAAAGCCTGGGCTGGTGGTTCTTTGGCAGCTCCACCGTCAGAGAAACCGCGCCAGGTTTCTTTGAAAAAGTGGCGCCGGGCAGTTGCCCCTGACCGACCCCTTGGCAGTGGGTTGTGGCGCGCAGATTCGGCGGCACCCGAGCACCAAAAACAAGGCGCTGCAAGCGTGGCCGAAAAACGGCGCGCTTGTCTGTAGCAAGGGTGACAGTGCCCCCTGAATGGGCTCGGGGCACATCCCTATGCGCAGCGGTGGCCTGCGGGGGTAAGGTGGCCCCACCCCTCCGCTTTCTGTGTGGCCTGCTGTGCACCTGATCCACCCCGACCCCGTCGCGACCCCGGCTGTCTTTCCGCCCGATCGCCACTATTGGCTGGGCACGCGGGGCTTTTTGCATGCGTCGTATCGCATGGTGTCGCTGCGCACCGCGCGCCAGCAGGCGGTGATCTTGCTCAGCGCCTGTGGCCGCCCGTTCCGGCTGCGTGCTGAGGGGCTCGACGTGCTCACACAGGCCGCGGTGGTGGGGCCGCAGGTGCTGCGTTCGCTCGACGCGGTGGGCGTGGAGCTGCTGGCGTTTCACATCGCCCCCGACCACCCGGCCTTCGCCAGCCTCTGCCGCCTGTGCGGGGGCGGGGTGAAGCTGCTGCAGCCCGCGAGTTTTCGCCCCTGGAACGCCGCCTTGCGCGACACCGTCTGGGGCACGCCCCACGTGGCGACCACGCGCCAGCTGTTCGAGCAGGTGGTGCAGGCGGTGCGAACCGACCATGGCCTTCATTTCGTGCCCGACCCCCGGCTGGCCGAGGTGCTGGCCTCGCTGGGCGAACAACTGAACCAGCCGCTCGACCGGCTGGCGCGGCTCGCGGGGCTGTCCAGTGGGCGTCTGTCGCGCCTGTTCATCGACGAACTCGGCTTGCCGCTGCGCAGCTACCAGACCTGGCGCCGCACTGCCATCGCCTGGGAGCTGTTTGCGTTCCGCCAAGACCTTTCGTTGACCGACGCCGCTTATGAAGCCGGCTACAGCGACTCGGCCCACATGTCGCGCACCTGGCAGCGGCTGTACGGCGTGAGCCCCAGCTACATGCGTGACCAGGTGCGTTCGTTCCGTTGAGCCGGCATGTGCCTGCTTCGAGGGGCGGCGTGCGGCAGCTGGCCAGTCAACCAAGGGTTGCGCCCCCGCTGGACCGTGAGAGAGGTCACTGCCGGAACCCCGGCTTCCGTAGCATCCCTAACTTGCGGTTTGTTGATGGCTGGCTAAGGTCGGTTCATCTTCCCGCCCCGCCCGAGGTTCCCCGTGCCATCGCAGCAAAACACGCCGCCGGCGACTGTCAACCCCCAGGATCGCCACTATTCGCTGGGGACCCACGGGTTCGTGCACACCTCGCACGGCCTGGTTTCGCCGCCCACCGCGCGCCAGCCGGCGGTGGTGCTGCTGAGCGCGTGTGGCCGCCCGTTCCGCCTGCTGGCGGCCGACATGGACCTTTCGGTCGGCGCGGCGGTGGTCGGGCCGCAGGTTTTGCGTGCACTGGAGGCCACGGGTGTCGAGCTGCTGAGCTTTCACATCGCCCCTGCCCACCCGCTTTTCCCGGCCATCAGCCAAACCTTCCGGGGCGATGTGTGCGCGCTCAATCGCGACCGTTTCAGCCAATGGAACACGCTGATGCGCGCAGCCGTGTGGGGCGAGGCCTCGCTGGCCTCCGTGTCAGACCTGTTCGACCAGGTGGTGATGGGCGTGCTGACCGACCACCGCCTCGTCGGCGAGCTTGACCCCCGGCTCGCCACCGTGGTCGAGTTGCTGGATATCAACCTCGACAAGCCCATCGAGCTGCTGGCCCGCGAGGTGAACATGACCCCCCATGGCCTGTCACGCCAGTTCATCGACCAGTTCGGCCTGACGCTGCGGGCCTACCAGGGTTGGCGCCGCACGGCCATCGCCTGGGAGTTGTTCGCACGCGAGAAGAAGCTGTCGCTCACCGAGGTGGCCCACCTGGCCGGCTACAGCGACTCGGCTCACTTGTCGCGCACCTGGCGCGCTGTCTATGGCCTCAGCCCTTCGTTCATGCGCAGCGGCTCGGTGCAGGTCATTCGCTGACCGGCTGCGCCCGGGGGCGTGGCGTGGCAGATACTCGCGCGCTGCGCGCCCCCTGGGCTTTCGCGCCACCTGCCAGAGCTTCCGCGCTCCCGCTTTCCTTCCCTTTCCAGCTTGCCATCCGCACGATGAAACTCAACCTGCTTCGACCTTCTTTCGCCCTGCGCCAGATGTCGGCCGTGCCGACCGCCCTGTGGGTTTTTATGGCCGCCGGCGCGACCGGCCCGCTGCCCGCCTGGGCGCAGGCCGCGTCGCCCCCCGCCGCCAGCGCGCCGGCCGCCAATGACTACACGCAAGGCGCCGCCTGGCTGTGCCGCCCCGGCCGCCAAGACGCTTGCGCGGTTGACCTGACCACCACGCGCGTCACGCCCGAGGGCAAGGCGAGCCGCGAAACCGCGCCCCGGCCCGCGCAGCCGGCGGTCGATTGTTTTTACGTCTACCCCACCGTGTCGGGCGACGCCGCGGGCAACGCCGACATGAACCCCGGCGATGAAGAGCAACGGGCCGCCGAATCGCAGTTCGCGCGCTTCAGCACCCTGTGCCGCCCCTATGCACCGCTGTACCGGCAGGTCACCTTGAAGGCCTTGCGCAGCCGCATGACCGACACCATCACGCCCGCCGACAGCGAGCTGCCGTACCGCGACGTGCTCGACGCCTGGAACCACTACCTCAAGCACGACAACAAGGGCCGTGGTGTGGTGCTGATCGGCCATTCGCAAGGCGCCCGTGTGCTGACCGAACTGCTGGAGCGCGAAATCGAAGGCAAGCCGGTGCACAAGCGGCTGGTGTCGGCCCTGCTGATGGGCGCCAACTTCGAGGTGCCGCGCGGCAAAGACGTGGGCGCGTCGGCAAAGAAAACACCGCTGTGTCGCGCCGCCACACAAACCGGCTGCGTGATCGCCTTCGTGTCGTTCCGCGCCACCGAAGGCTTGCCCGACAACGTCCGCTTCGGCCATGCATCCGAGGGCAACGAAGTGGCGTGCACCAACCCTGCCGCGTTGGCTGGTGGGCAGGCCGACCTCAAGCCATACCTGCTCGCCCGGTCGGGCCGCATGGCCGATGTGCTCGGAAAACTCAGCGGCTCGACCATCGACACGCTCTACGTCAGCCCCGACGCCCTGGGCAGC
>JAYSYW010000085.1:0-5616 GCA_043727255.1 Rhizobacter sp.
GCCATCAGCAGGTTGGCGTTGCCCGAGGTCAGCATGCCGCCACCGCCCAAACCAATGCTGGCCTTCGAGAAGAAGGTGTTGGCCGCCATCTCGACCACGCAAGGCAACTGCATGCCACCGATTGCGTAGTCTTGCGCGGCGGCCAACATGCCCGAATCGACGTAGGCCTGGGCGGCGTCGTGCGAGGCCTGCGGAAGAATCACCTTCTCGCCATCGAAGTGCGGCTCTTGCGTGTCGGCCAGCCGGTTGAAGGGCGCGAACTTGTCACGGGCGATGCGCTCGCAGGTGTCGAGCACCGACCCGAAGGTCTCGCGCGAGTGATCGGCAAAGCGTGGCCGTTGGCTGAGGTGTTCAACCTGCAGCCATTCATTCAGCAAGAAGTCGAGGGTGTGGCGGTAGCTCATTCGGGGGTCGATTCTCTGTGCGGGGCGTGGAGGTGGGGCAAGAGGTTCAACGCAAAGGCGCAAAGATGAAATACCAAGATCGCAAAGGTTCTCTTTGGCTCTGTCGAATTTCCGATGGGTACGGTGCCGCCTCCACCCGTTCGCCCTGAGCAGGGACTGAGCTTGTATTCCCGATCGTCCTGAGCCTGTCGAAGGAAGGCCCGTCCGTCAAAGGGTTGGTGAGCGAAGTCACAGGCTCAGGCCGAACGGGGTGGGGGAACATCTACCCACTTGAAGTTCATGGGAGGTTTTTCTTTCTTGAACTTTGCGTTCTCAGGCTTTGCGTTCTTGGTCTTTGCTTGGTGTCTTTCCTTCGCGTCTTTGCGATAAAAACGTCACCCGCAGCAACCGGATCAAAGCACCTCGAACACCCCCGCCGCGCCCATGCCGCCGCCGATGCACATGGTGACCAACACGCGCTTGGCGCCACGGCGTTTGCCTTCGATCAGCGCATGGCCGGTGAGGCGTTGGCCGCTCACGCCGTACGGGTGGCCCACCGCGATGGCGCCGCCGTTGACGTTGAGTTTGTCCATCGGAATGCCCAGCGTGTCGGCGCAATAGAGCACCTGCACAGCGAAGGCTTCGTTCAGTTCCCACAGGTCGATGTCGGCCACGGTGAGGCCCAGCTTCTTCAGCACCTTCGGAATGGCGAACACCGGGCCGATGCCCATTTCATCGGGCTCGCAGCCGGCCACGGCAAAGCCGAGAAAGCGGCCCAGCGGCTTGAGCCCGCGCTGTTCGGCCAGCTTCTCGTTCATCACCACGCAGGCACCCGCGCCGTCGCTGAACTGGCTGGCGTTGCCGGCTGAGATCAAGCCGCCCGGCAAGGCGGGCTTGATGCCGGCGATGCCTTCGGCGGTGGTGCCGGCACGCAGGCCTTCGTCAACGCTGACCGTCACTTCCTTCGTGCGCAGGCCGAGCGTGGGGTCGGCAAAGCCGGCCATCACGGTGATGGCGGCGATTTCGTCATTGAACTTGCCGGCCTCTTGCGCGGCGCAGGCCCGTTGCTGGCTGGCGGCGCCGTAAGCGTCCATGCGGTCGCGGCCGATCTTGTAGCGCTTGGCCACCTGCTCGGCGGTCTGCAGCATGCTCCAGTAGATCTCGGGCTTGTGCTCCACAAGCCAGCCGTCAGCGCCCATGTGTTTGTTCATCTCGTTCTGCACGCACGAGATGCTTTCAACGCCGCCGGCCACGTACACATCGCCTTCGCCAGCGATCACGCGTTGCGCCGCGAGGGCGATCGTTTGCAGCCCGCTCGAACAGAAACGGTTGACGGTCATGCCGCTCACGCTGATGGGCAGGCCGGCGCGCAGCGCGATCTGGCGCGCGATGTTGCTGCCAGTGGCGCCTTCAGGGTAGGCGCAGCCCATCACCACGTCATCAACTTCAGCGCCTTCGATACCGGCGCGTTCAACGGCGGCCTTCACCGCGTGGCCACCGAGCGTGGCGCCATGGGTCATGTTGAACGACCCCTTCCAGCTTTTGGCGAGTGGGGTGCGGGCGGTGGAAACGATCACGGCTTGGGTCATGGGTGAACTCCTGGGGGACGGACGGAGAGGTAAAGATGGCGTGCTTCTGACGCACCGCCCGTTGGGGCTGAGGCATCGAAGCTTTGCCTCGATCGGTGCGCCCTTCGGGGTTCAGGGCGAACGGATCGGGTCGAGGTCGAGGGTATGGAAGTCGATCAGGCGGCGGCTTCGGCGGCCTTCTTGTAGATGCTGTTCTTCGGCTTGGCGAATACACGCCGGACCATCGGTTCAAACTCCTCGATCGGCAGCGTCAGGCCGTTTGGGTCGAAGGCCGGGTTGTCGTAAAGGTCGCAAAACTCGGCGGTGCGCTCGAAGTGTTCGTGGCCGCGGAACTGCTCGCGCAGGTTGCGGTCGAGGCCGATGTGATGGAAGAAGTAGTAGCCCTGGAAGATGCCGTGGTTCTGCACCATCCACAGGTTGGCGTCGCTGACGAAGGGCTTGAGGATGGCCGCGGCGATGTCGAAGTGGTTGAACGAGCCGAGCGTGTCGCCGATGTCGTGAAACAGCGCGGCGACGACGTATTCCTCGTCGCACCCGTCTCTCAGCGCGCGTGTCGCGGTCTGCAGCGAATGGGTGTAGCGGTCGACCGGAAAGCCGCCGTAGTCGCCATCAAGCACCTTCAGGTGGGCCAGCAGGCGGTCGGGCAACTGGCGCGAGAAACCGGCGAACTCGCCTCCGATCAGCTTCCAATCTTCTGGCGTGCTGTCTTCCATGCGTGTGAACTGGGCGCGTGCGTTCATGCGTGCTCTCTCGCGGTCAGTTGAAGGTCTTGCCTGCGGCGGCCAGCTTGGCCAGCAGAGGTGCGGGTGTCCAGAAGTCGGGGTCGCCTTGCGGGTTCTTGGCGAAGCGCTTCATGGCCTGCACCACGCTGAACAGCCCTTGCGTGTCGGCGTAGCACATGGGGCCGCCGCGATACAGCGGGAAGCCGTAGCCGCTGAGGTAGACCATGTCGATGTCGGACGCCTTCGAGGCAATGCCTTCTTCAAGAATCTTCGCGCCCTCATTCACCAGTGCATAGACGAGCCGCTGCACGATCTCTTCGTCGCTGATCTTGCGTGGCGTGATGCCAAGGGCTTGGCGGTGTTCTTGCAGCATCTTGTCCACGACCGGCGAGGGCATGGCGTCGCGCTTGCCCGGCACGTAGTCGTACCAGCCGGCGTTCGTCTTCTGGCCATAGCGGCCCAGCTCGCACAACAGGTCGGCGGTCTTGCTGTAGCGCATGTCGGGCTGCTCGACATAGCGGCGCTTGCGGATGTACCAGCTGATGTCGTTGCCGGCCAGGTCACTCATGCGGAACGGGCCCATGGCGAAGCCGAGCTTCTCGATTGCCTTGTCGATCTGCTGCGGACTGGCGCCTTCGTCGAGCATGAAGGTGGCTTGGCGGCTGTATTGCTCGACCATGCGGTTGCCAATGAAGCCGTCACACACGCCCGACACCACGCAGGTCTTCTTGATGGCCTTGCCGAGTTGCATCACGGTGGCGAGCACGTCTTTCGACGTCTTCGCGCCGCGAACCACTTCCAGCAGCTTCATCACGTTGGCCGGGCTGAAGAAGTGCATGCCAATCACGTCTCGCGGGCGCTTGGTGAAGGCGGCGATCTGGTTGAGGTCGAGCGTGGAGGTGTTGCTGGCCAGAATGGCGCCGGGCTTCATCACTTCGTCGAGCGTTTTGAACACCTGCTCTTTGACGTTGATGTCTTCAAACACGGCTTCGATCACCAGGTCGGCATGGTGCAGGTCGTCGTAGTTCAGGGTGCTGCTGAGCAGGGCCAGGCGCTGGTCGAGCTTGTCTTGCTTGAGCTTGCCCTTCTTGACCTGCGCCTCGTAGTTCTTGCGGATGACGGCCAGGCCGCGGTCGAGCGCGTCTTGCTTCATCTCAAGCATGACCACCGGCAAGCCGGCGTTCAGGAAGTTCATCGCAATGCCGCCGCCCATGGTGCCGGCACCAATGACGGCCACCTGCTTGATCGCACGCACTGGCGTGTCGGCGGGCACGTCGGGCACCTTGCTGGCGGCACGCTCGGCAAAGAACACATGGCGTTGCGCGCGGCTTTCGGGCGTGAGCATCAGCGCGTTGAACAGGTCTTGCTCAACCTGCAGGCCCGCGTCGAACCTGTTGTAGACCGACGCGGCAACAGCCTCGACGCACTTCAGCGGCGCGGGGTAGTTACGGTACATCGCGCCCACGGTGTTGCGGGCGAACTGGAAGTAGCCATCGGCATTGGGATGCGTGGCTTTCAGCTCGCGCACCTTGGGCAGCGGCCGCACCTGCGCGACCGAGGTGGCGAAGGCGATGGCCGCCGTGAGCAGGTCGCCTTCAACCAATTGGTCGAACAGCTTCTGACCCGGCAGCGCGGCAAGCGCTTCGCTCTTGGCGGACTCGCCGCTGACGATCATGTTGAGCGCCATCTCGACCCCCAGCACACGCGGCAGGCGCTGTGTGCCGCCAGCACCGGGCAACAGTCCCAACTTCACTTCAGGCAAAGCGACCAGCGTTCCCGGCGACACCACCCGGTAGTGGCAACCCAGCGCGAGCTCCAAGCCGCCCCCCATCACCACGCTGTGGATGGCCGCGACAACCGGCTTGCTGCTCGACTCGACGGCTGCGATCGCCTGCAACAAGTTGGGTTCGGCGCTGGCAGAGGGCAAACCGAACTCGCGGATGTCGGCGCCGCCCGAGAAGGCCTTGCCCGCGCCGGTGAGCACGATGGCCTGCACGGCGGGGTCGCTCTCGGCGCGCTCAATGGCTTCGACGATGCCCTTTCGCACCGCGTGCCCCAGGCCGTTCACCGGCGGGCTGTTCATGGTGAGCACGGCCACCGGGCCGCGCGTTTCATAGGTGACGCTCATGGGCTTGCTCCGTCGGCAAAAACGATGGGGAATAGAACGATCGTTCGAGTCTAGAAAACAAAAACGCCGGCCCTTGTCTCAACAGCGACATCAACCGATGTGATGTCACGAGACAGGTGCCGGCGTGCATGGTGCCTGCAAAGAAGCGCCGGGGGCAAATGCCCCTGGCGCTCTGAGATCAAACCTCCAGCCACTCCTTGCGAACGGCGGTGTCGGCCAGCAACTGCGCCGGCGTGCCGTCGAACTTGATCTCGCCGTGGCCCATGACGTAGCAGCGGTCAGAAATTTCAAGCGCGATGGTCAGCTTCTGTTCGACCAGCAGCACCGACAGGCCCCGGCGCTTGAGTTCCTTCAGGTACTCGCCCACCTGTTCGACGATCTTGGGCGCCAGGCCTTCGGTCGGTTCGTCGATCATGATCAGGTCGGGGTCGCCCATCAAGGTGCGGCACAGGGTGAGCATTTGCTGCTCGCCACCGGACAGCACGCCAGCCTCGGTGTGCTGACGCTCCTTCAGGCGCGGGAACATCTGGTACATGTCGTCCAATGACCAGCGGCCCTCGCTCCGCCCCCGCCGCCCCGGTTGCTGCCCCAAGAGCAGGTTCTGCTCGACGGTCAACCTCGGGAAAACGTCGCGGCTCTCGGGTACATAGCCCAGCCCGCGCCGGGCGATGTCGTAGGTGTTGTGGCCCAGGATGTCCACGTTGTTCCAGCGCACGGTGCCTTCCCCGTGAACCAGCCCCATGACGGTCTTGATGGTGGTCGAACGACCGGAGCCATTGCGCCCCAGCAGCGCC
>JAYSYW010000086.1:0-13089 GCA_043727255.1 Rhizobacter sp.
GCGGCGAGCCACTTGCGACAAGCGGCCGATGGCGGTCGCCAAGGGTCGAATCACCCGCGCGAATGGCGGCGTGAACGGGGCCGGATGTCGGGGCACACGGGCGAGCGCCCAAAAAGAAAACCGCCTCGACAGAGGCGGTTTCGGGAGTCTTGCTTGGGGGCTGACGTTCGGATGTCAGCCGAGCCGGGGTCAGAACGGAATGTCGTCGTCCATGTCGTCGAAGCCGGTGGACGACTTCGTGGGCGCGGGGCGCTGCGGCGGGGCTGGGCGCGGGGCCGGGGCACTGCGCTCGCTGCGTTCACCACCACCACCGCCGCCGCCGCTGGAACCGCCACGGGCATATCCGCCACCACCACCACCGCCGCCTTCATCGCCACCGCCGCCATCACGGCCGCCGAGCAGCTGCATGGTTTCAGCCATGATTTCGGTGGTGTACTTTTCGACGCCGTCTTTGTCGGTCCACTTGCGGGTCTTCAGGCGGCCTTCAACGTAAACCGGCTTGCCCTTCTTCAGGTACTCGCCCGCGATTTCGGCCATGCGGTCGAAGAACACCACGCGGTGCCATTCGGTTTCTTCCACCTTGTCGCCGGAAGTCTTGTCTTTCCAGTTGCGCGAGGTGGCCAGCGTGATGTTGCAGACGGCCGAACCGCTGGGGGTGTAGCGAACTTCCGGGTCCTTGCCCAGGTTGCCAATGAGGATGACTTTGTTGATCGACGCCATGGCGGATGTCCTGTGCAGCGGGGGTGGAACGGAGGGGGCGAGACCGCGCATTATGCCGAAAGGCCTTCTGAGGGAAGGCCCCTCGGGCGAGGGTCACCCCCTTCGCCACAGGGTTCGCACCGGGGTTCACACGGATGCTTTCGCATGGCCGCACTTCAACAATGTGAGCAGTTTTTGGCAGGTGCCCGAAACGCCCACAACGACGCGAAGCGGACTCCGCCCCGCGCATGGAGACACACATGAACACCCTCTCATCGCACGGCAGTCGTGCACCCTTGCGCCTGTGCGAAATCGCCGTTCTGTTGATGGCGGCCGGCCTCGCCCAGGCCGCCACCGTCTCGGCCTCGCGCCCCAACCTGACGGACAGCACGGCCGCCAACTACACCTTGGCCAAGTACCTGCAACGCGCCGGAACCATCGGTTCGCTGACCAGCGACAACTGGAGCCCGACCGCAGGCGTAGGTGAAGTAGGCGGCTTCACCGCCAAGTACACGGTGGCGTCTGACGGCACGGGCACCCACACCACGGTGCAGGCCGCCATCAACGCGGCCAGCGGCTCCAGCCGCGTCTACATCGCCGTGAAACCCGGCACCTACCGCGCGGTGGTGTGCGTGCCCAGCGGCAAGCCGCCGATCACGCTGTACAGCACCAACGCCGACGCCTCGAAGACCGTGCTGGTCTACAACAACCACGCGGGCAAGTCGAAGGGTTCGAGCACGGCGGCCAACGCCTGCAACCCGAACACCGGCTCCACCACCTACGGCACCACCGGCAGCGCCTCGTTCACGGTGTCCGCGGCCAACTTCCAGGCCAAGAACATCACCTTCTCGAACGACTACAGCGAGTCAGGCACCAACAACATCCAGGCCGTCGCATTGATGACGATGGGCGACAAGCTGGTGTTCGAGAACGTGCGTGTGCTGGGCAACCAAGACACGCTGTTCGTATCAACTGGCGGCTACCAGAACGTGGCACGTTCGTACTTCAAGAACAGCCACATCCAGGGCGACGTGGACTTCATCTTCGGCCGGGGCACGGCGGTGTTTGATGGCTGCAAGGTGCAGTACCTCAGTGGCCGCCACGGCAACAACGGCAACCACATCGCGCCGGCCACGGCGGCGGGCAACACCTATGGCTTCCTGTTCATCAACAGCCACTTCGCACGCGACAGCAACACCGGCTCGAACGTGATCGAGCTGGGCCGCAGCTGGGACGAAGGCGTGAGCACGGGCGCCTACCGCGCGGGCACGTCGCCCAACGGGCAGGCGGTGATCCGCGAGTCCACGCTCGATTCGCACATCACGCTCCAGAAGCCCTGGGGCGCTTCGACTTCGGGCCGCGCGTTCAGCAGTTCGGGCAACCGGCTGCGTGAATACAAGAACACGGGCGCGGGGTCTTGATCCGGCGAATCGACCCGGGGCTTTGAGGGCCGGCAGGTAGGATGCGCGCTGTTTAGCGTCGCCTGCCCGCCCCATGTCGTCCCCTGTTCCTGTTTCCGACGCGCTGACCAGCGCCGAGCCGCTGCACATCTTGCAGGAAGTGTTTGGCTACGGCGCCTTCCGTGGCCAGCAGCAGGCCGTCATCGAGCATGTAACCGCAGGGGGTGATGCGCTGGTGCTGATGCCCACCGGCGGCGGCAAAAGCCTGTGTTACCAGGTGCCGGCGATTGCCCGCCACCGCTCAGGCATGGGTGTGGCGGTGGTGGTGAGCCCACTGATCGCATTGATGCACGACCAGGTGGGCGCGCTTGAAGAAGCCGGCGTGCATGCGTCCTTCCTCAACTCGACGCTGACGCTCGACGAAACGCAGAAGATCGAGCGCGAAATGATGGGTGGCCGGCTGGTGCTGCTGTACGCAGCCCCCGAACGCATCACCACACCGCGTTTTCTGGCGCAGCTCGATTCATTGCACGAGCGCGGCCTGCTGAGCCTGTTTGCCATTGACGAGGCTCACTGCGTGAGCCAGTGGGGCCACGACTTCCGCGAAGACTACCTCTCGCTGAACGTGCTGCACGAACGTTATGCCGACGTGCCGCGCATCGCACTCACCGCCACCGCCGACGACCTGACCCGCGCCGACATCATCGAGCGCCTGCAGCTGCAAGAGGCGCGCGTTTTCATCAGCAGCTTCGACCGGCCGAACATCCGCTACGCGATCGTCGAGAAAGACAACGCGCGGGCGCAGTTGCTGCGCTTCATCAACGACGAACACGATGGCGACGCCGGCATCGTGTACTGCCAGTCGCGCAAGAAGGTGGACGAAACCGCCGAGTGGCTGAAGAGTGAAGGCATCAACGCGCTGCCTTACCACGCGGGGCTCGACGCCGCCGTGCGCCGCCGCCACCAAGACAAGTTCTTGCGCGACGAGGGCCTGGTGATGGTGGCGACCATCGCCTTCGGCATGGGCCTCGACAAACCCGATGTGCGCTTTGTGGCCCACCTCGACCTGCCGAAGAACATCGAGAGCTATTACCAAGAGACCGGCCGCGCCGGCCGCGACGGCCTGCCCGCCGATGCGTGGATGACCTACGGCCTGGCCGACGTGGTGAACCAGCGCCGCATGATCGACGAAAGCCCGGCCGGCGAAGAGTTCAAGCGCGGCCAGGTCGGCAAGCTCGAAGCGCTGCTGGCGCTGGCCGAATCACACGACTGCCGCCGGGTGCGGCTGCTGTGGTACTTCGGTGAATCCTACGGACAGCCCGCGCCCGACGCCGGGCCGCCCCAAGGCGGGCGCAGCCCCCTCGGGGGGCAGGGAGCGCACGAAGTGCCGACCGTGGGGGCTCGTTGCGGCAATTGCGACAACTGCCTCAACCCGCCCGCTACGTGGGACGGGACCGAAGCCGCGCGCAAGGCACTGAGCTGCATCTACCGCTTTCACCAGAACGGCGGCCAGCGTTTCGGCGCCGGGCATTTGATCGACGTGCTGCGTGGCAAGGCGACCGAGAAGGTGTCGCAGCACCGGCACCAGAGCCTCACCACCTTCGGCATAGGCGCCGATGTGAGTGAAGCGCAGTGGCGCAGCGTGCTGCGCCAGTTGATTGCGCTCGGCCACCTGCGCACCGAAGGCGAATACAACACGCTGGAACTGACGCCGAGCGCACGCGAAGTGCTGCGTGGCGAGGTGACCCTGCTGCTGCGCCAAGCCGCCGACACCCCGAAGCGCGGCAAGACCGGCAAGGTGACACGCAGCGGCAGCGGCAAGGACAAACCGCCACCCGTGCCGCTGGACGACGCCGGCATGGAGCGCTTCACCGCGCTGAAAGCCTGGCGCGGCGAAGTGGCGCGCGAACACGGCCTGCCGGCGTATGTGATCTTTCACGACGCGGCGTTGGCCGAGATGGCGCGCACCCAGCCCACCTCGCTCGACGAGTTGGGGCAGATCAGCGGCGTGGGCGCGAAGAAGCTCGAAGCCTATGGGCGCGAGATCCTGCGGGTGCTGGAGACCTGAGGAAAACCCCTGAGGAAAGCCGGGCGCTTTTGAGCTGTCTCGCACACCCTCGGCATCCCTGCCCACCCCGTCACGACTTGCGGCTCGGTGCATTCACCAGCGGCGGCAGCCACAGCTCGATCAGCCGCTCGCCCTCGGCACGGACGTTGCGGCTCTTCTTCAGCGAAGCGGGCAGGCCTCGCAGCCAGACCTTGTCGGTTTCGCCCGGCCGCACCCAGGGCTCGCCGAGGTAGCGCGACATCGCCATCGCGCAGGCGCGGCTGGCGGGGTCGTGCATCACGAAGGTCGGCTTCGGCCACGGCACCGGGCGGCGCTCGCCGCGCAGTTCAGCGCTGCGGTTGACGTTGTCGGTTGGCGCCACCAACAGCGCGCCATCGCCATCGAGTTGCAGCGTGCGGCGCAACCCGCGCGCCGCCGCACGAGAGGCTTCGTCGTAGACCTGGATGTACAGCGTGGTGTGCCCGGCCCGGCCACAAGCCGCCTGCAAGGTGGCGGCGAACGCCGAGGGTTCAGTGGGCGCTGCATTCGCCGCCAGATTGGGCAGCGGCAGGGGTGGCGACACGGGCGGCGCGGGTGACGGACCAGGCACAGGGCTGGAAGCCACGGGGCCAGGGGGCAGAACGCCCCCCAGCGTGTCGCGCGCCGTGTCGAGCGGGCTGCGGCGTGGGGACGCCCCCCCCGCCACATCCCCCCCCGCACCCGCCACACCGCCAATGGATGCCACCGGGCCACGCGGCTCGGGCACGGGCGCCGGGCCGCCAGGGGCGTCGGTGCGAGCCGACCGGGAGGCGGGGGCCAGCCACCACGGGCCGCCCAGTTCGGCCAGCAGCTTGCGCGTGGCCACGGCCTGTTCGGCAGGCGACACGCCGGGGTGCCAGTAGTTGAGGGCGGTGTTCTCCGTGGGTTGCTTCAGCACCGTGGCGCACAGGTCGCTTTGCATGCGCTGGTGCGCAAGCAGGCACTCTTCGCTGGGCTCGACCGGCTTGGTGCATTCGTCGCCAATGCGCGCGGCCAGGCGCTCGACGCCGGCGCGCTCAAGCGGGCGCATCACCGGGCTCTCGCGCAAGTCAAGCAGCAGCGACACCTGCGTCACCAAATGCTCGGGCACCTTCGGGCAACCGCCGTTGAAGCCTTGCAAGCCCTTGGACACCTCGGTGAACAGCTGGCGCGCTTCGCTTTGCTGATCGACCTGGTTGCGGCGCAGTTGTTCTTGCACCTGCCACAGCGACAGCAGCACGGTGCCCGAAGCGCCCAGGCCGAGCGTGGTGCCCACCGCCGTGGCGCGGGCGCCCCGGCGCCACAGCGGTTCGGTTTTGCTCGTGTCAGCCGGCGCATTGGCCGCGCGCAGCCGGGTGGCCACGTGCACGCCGTGGCGGGCCGGTGAGCGCCAGCCGGGCAGTTGCGCCAGCCAGTCGTCGGTGAGCACGCGTCCGAAGTCTTCGCCCAGGCGGTGGTAGCTCTCCCACTGGGCTTCGTCGAACGACTGGTCGCCGGTTGATTCGTGCGGGAAGGCGGGGTGCTTCTGCGCGTAGGCGAGCAGGTCCACGTCAAGCCCGTCGTGCAGGTTGGGCTTGATGACCAGCAGCGTGCCTTCGGGCCGGTGCGGTTGGCCGTCGGGGCCCGGCCGTTCGCGGTAGCGGATGCGCGCCAGCAGCACACCCCGCCACGAGTGGTTGTCGGCCAGGTCTTCGGGCGACAAGACGGTGAGCTGGCGGCATTCGGTGCAGATCAAGCGAGCGGCTTCTTCGCGTGAATAGAACTCGATCTCGGCGCCGAAGTCGATGCGCGCCTTGCGCACCAGGTTTTCAAGGTCGCCGAATTCGTAGGCGCAGTCGCAGCTGGCGTCGGCGAGCACGATGAAATCAAGCTCGCGTTTGATGAGCGTGTAGGCGCCGGTGTTTTCAAAATGGCCGCCGTCCGACAGGTACCACCACGGCCGCTCGACGCCGAAGAAGGTGGCCGAGGCTTCGCTGGTCAACATCATCGGCTTCGGAATGAACCGCCATGCCCAGCGGCTCAACCAGCGCAGCTCCACCGACTCATGCGGCGCGCGCACCCACTGCCCGAGCCGCACGCCCAAGAAGTACACCAGCAGCGCCAGCCCGCGCGAGGTGTACGAGCCCGCGCCAGGCGAAGCCGCCGCCCCCGAAAGCGCGACCCAGCGGCCGAGCGTGGCCACGTCGTACCCGGGCTTGATCGCGATGAAGCGCTGCGGGCCCACTTCCATGCCGCGCCAGGTGACGGTGAGCGCCGTGCCCTTGCGGTCGGCGTTGTAGAGGCCGCTCTGGTCGTCGCGTGTCTGGTTCAGGCAGGTGTTGACGAGGTGGATCGGCCCGCCCTGGGTTTCTGGCCGGTAGTGGTGGAGCGCGGTGTCGTCGCCTTCCACCACCACCGTCACATCGGCGCGGCGCGTGGCGCTGCCGTCGAACCCCCGGTTGCGGTTGCCCACCGCCAGGTAGGCACGTGTGAGGCGCGCCCGGTAGAAGCTGTGCAGCGCCGAGGTGTTGGCCATCTGCGCGTTGCCCGCCGTCAGCAGCACCCACAGCAGCCACACGCCGGCCACCAGCAAGGCGCGCAGCCAGGCCGGCACGTTGACGAAGACGGTGAAGGTGTCGGGCGCGAACACGAACCACTGCAGCGCCACCATCCAGGCCATCACCAGCACCAGCATGCCCACCCAGCCGGCGAGGTTCAGCAGGCGGGGCAACCACTTCAGCGCGTTGGCGTTGGCTTCGGCAGCCACTTGCTGCAGCGGCTGCATCAGCGTGCGCAGCACCAGCACGATCACCCCGCCCAGGCCCACACCACCCCACAGCCATTCATTGCCCGACTGCAACTCTTCCAGCACCCACCAACTGCCACGGTCCAGCAAGCCCAACGCGGCCAAGGCCAACGCCGCCAGCGTGCAGACCCGCAACCCACGCGTGAGCACGTTGCGCACCCGCGCCACCGCCAGCGCATACGGCTCGCGCGTGCCGGCCAGCCACACCTGCACGGCCGCTTGCCCCAACACGCCCGACACCAGCGCCAGCACCGCCGCGCTCGGCCCGTTGAGGCTGTCGCGCAACGGGTTCAGCGAGCCGCTTTCCAGCAGCGCGCACAACAACGCATAGGAACCGAGCGTCGCGCCCAGCAAAAACAACCAATCGCGCCAAGGCGGGCCCACGCCGCGCGCATCGGGGTTGGGCCCGTCACGCGCCGCCCAGTAGCCGGTGATCGTCCCTGGCGCGGTGGCCGCCCACAGCGCCAGGGCCATCGCCCACCACGGGGTGAACCAACGCTCCCAGCCGTCCGCCTGCAGCACGCCCGTGCTGTGCTGCAACAGGTGCGGCATGACCACCACCAGCCCAAGCAACATGCACGCGAACATGAACTCGGCATGAATGGCGAGCACGGGCCGCAGGTAGGTGACGGCCGCGATGCCGATGTCGCGCGAGCCACTGGGCGTGAGGTAGCGCCCGTTGTGGCGCAGCCATTGCAACAGCGGCGAATCACTGCGCGCCATCTGCCGCATGGCGCAGGCCATGCCATAGGTGTGGACCAGCCGCCCCCACATGGCGCCGGCATACCCGCCGCCCGACACGGTGGAGAGGTAGTCGATGCGGCCCAGCAGGCCGCCGGCCGACAAGCCGTCTGGGAGGGGCGGCGCAGGGCCGTTGCCGTCGGGGGCGGGGGCAGGGGCAGGGGCGGCGATACCGGCATCGGCCCCTGCGGCTGGGCTTTCGGCGTCACGGGCGGGCACACGCGCCAAGCCACGCATCAGGCCGAGCGCAAAGGTGGCGCTGCGCAGCCCGCCGCCCGAAAGCGCCAGCCCCACACGCGGCGCGGCCAGGTCGGCCGGCGTGGCCGTGCCGCCCAGCCACTGGCGCCGGCGTTCGCGCACCGCGTCGTGCTCTGCCTGCCACAAGGCCTGCAGGTCGTCTGGCAGCGGCGCGGTGGGGGCTGCGCTTTCTGGCGGGGCGGTTGGGGGGGCGACGGTGCTCATGGCGTGCAGCAGTGCCACCTTGATGGCGGCAGAAGCACTGTAGGCAGCAGCCCGGCGCTTGTCACCGGCAGGGGTGACTGCGTTCTAGGGGGCCGGGTTGAACCCTCGCTTCGCGCCAAGCGGCCGTGTGTTCCGCACGTTTTAGGCGCCATCGATGCAACCAGAAGCCTGCACCGGGCGGGGCGGCTGCCGATAAGAACGGACAACACCGCTCGACCCTCAGCCCCCCATGCACACCGCCCTGCCCTTTGCCGCCCGCCTTGCCGGCTTCGCATTCGCCCTCGTGGCGGCGGCGATGCCCATGCAGGCGTCGGCCCAGACCTGGGGAGTGCACGTGGCCAGCCAGCACATCCCGGCCAAGCTGCGCTACAACAACCTGAACCCCGGGCTCTACTACCGCACCGAAGGCGGCTGGGTGGGCGGCGCGTACATGAATTCGCTGACGCGACCCAGCGTGTACATGGGCCACACCTTCAGCAAAGGCCCGTTCAGCGTCACAGTGGCGGGCGTCACCGGCTACAACCACCCGGTGCAATTGCTCGTGGTGCCATCGGCCGAACTGTTCCAGTTCAGCGGCGCCACGGTGCGCTTGGCCTACATCCCACGCGTTGAAAAACGCATTGGCTCGCACGTGGTGCATTTGATGGTGGAGTACTGAGCGGCCGCCAGCCAGGGCGGGCCTTGCCTCCCCTCAGTCAATAGTCCTTCTTCCCATCCAACCGTTGACCCGACCGGGCCGACCTGAGCTCGACCGCCCTGCATCTTCGTCGACTGAAGATCTTGGTGCCTGCTCTTAGTAGGAGTGGGATGCCTGCTCCAAAAAACGGGCGTGCAGAAACGCACTCAGGTCGATGGAGGGCGGAAGCCCGATCGCTTGTTCCGCCAAGACTTGTCCAATGGCTGGGGCGAACTTGAACCCATGCCCCGAGCATGCGCTTGCATAGAAGAGGTTTGGGTGCTTGGAACTTCTATCCAACACGAACGACTCGTCCGGCGTCATCGTGTAGATGCACCACTTGCCGCCACTCACCGAAGGGACAAGGTCAGGGAAGACCGCTTCCACGTAGCGCTCGATCTCGCGCGCATACGCATCCAGGGCCGGAGCTGGGTCCGCACTTGACGTGTACTCAACGTGCTGCCGATTGTGAAATCCGATCTTTACGCCGAATTCCGCAGACATGCCCGAAGCGATGCCGTAAAGCAAGGCCCCATCTGGTGCTTCATACAGAAAGACGGGAAGAGCTCGGTGGCTAAACCGCTCTTCGCATCCAGGCCTCGGCTGAAACCAGTAGATCGGTACTCGTTTTGGATGGAGAACTGGAGCGAGTTCTGGCAGCAACTGAGCGTTTGACGCTCCGGCGCACACAACAACAGAACCAGCAACTATCGAGCGCCCAGAACGAGTGGTGATCGTGGTGTGTCCACCGTTGTTTGCGATCGCTTCCACCTCTTCACCGTAGGCGAGTTGCGCGTGTCGCCTCACCGCTTCGTTGAGCATCTGCAGTCGGGCTTCTTCAGCAAGCACGGCATATGCACCGGGCTCGTAGACGGCCTCCATGTCATCACCAACAGAGAACTGCGCAAACCGATCTCTGATCCGGGCGGCATTCATGTGCTCGTGCTTGATCCCACCCTGCACCGCAGTTCTGAGGCTACCAGCGACGACTCCCGTGCTTCTTGGGCCGATGAACAGGCCACCAGTCTCGATGAGAAGTCGAGTCTCAGAGGCGCTCTGGAGTTCTCGCCACCCCGTGTCCGCCAGTGCCAGCAAGGGCAGGTAGCCATGTCCTTCCCAGTACGCTTGCCGAAAGATCCGGGTTGCGCCATGTGACGAACCTCCTCGATGCGTGGGCCCGCCCTTCTCGATTGCAAGCACTTTGGCGCCGAGCAAGCTCGCACGCCAGGCCGCAGCAGCTCCCATGATCCCTAGGCCGACAACGACGACGTCATACTGTTTCATTGATCTGCCCCCCCTTAGGCCCCCGCCGCCTCTGCCAACTCATGACCAGCGGCTCTGCGACGATCATGGCGAGACTCAGCCACATCACTACGAAGCACGCCAGCGTGCTGTTGGATACAGGCTGCCTGTACACCAACAGGGCGACGATGAGTTGGGTGGACGGCAGCACAAACTGGAAGAAGCCCATGACCGACAACGGAAGGCCTGATGCCGCAAAACTAAACAACGCCAGCGGCACCACGGACACGACGCCGCACATGGCGAGCAATGCCAACTGCCCCAGTGCCGTACTGTGGGGGATTGAAAGTGTGATCCACGTTGACCACATAAAGACCGGCAGCAGAGCAGCCAGCACTGCAGTCTCGACAAATAGCCCGCTGAACGGATCCAACGAGGTCCACTTCTTAAGGCACGCATAACCGCCCCACGTCAGACCTATCGTGAGGTAGACCCAGTGGGCAAGCTCACCGCTCGACCAAAGCAGGTAAGCGACGACGGAGAGGATCAACGCGAGTCCGCTTGCGCGGATCCAACTCATTTTGTCTCCGAGGACGGTCGCTCCCACAGCAATTGCCACGAATGGTGCGAGCAAGTACCCAAGGCCACTCTCAACGACGTGCCCGTGGATCGAGGCCCAAATGAAGGTTCCCCAGTTAACGACGACCAAGCATGCCGCGGCGGCATGGACAAGAAACAGTCGCAACGACAATCGCGTCAGTGCAGCCAGCAACCTTCTCCTTGCCGCGAGTACCAGCGCAATGGTTGCAAGCGATACCAAGATGCGATAGCCGAGCAGGGTGGTTGCCGGGATCGCCCCGAGGGCCTTCCAGTAGAGAGAAGAAGCCCCGAGGATCACATTCGCCGTGACCCCTGCCATTGCGGCACGGACCTCTAGCCGACGGCTGTCGGTGCGCGTTTGCATTCGACCACCTCATAAGACCAGTACAGCCGACCCTGTCCATCGACGGTATAGGCGGCGCCATACAAGTCGTGCCACTCCTCAAACTCTTCGCGAAGGAACGGCTCAGCGCGCTTCCAAGCTGGAGAGTAGAAAAGCATCGGTAGTGAATGACGTTCAAGAAGCTGGAAGGTCAACGGTGCTCCCGTCGGATAGGTGGCTTTGTATCGTGTCAAGACGTCGCCGATCCCCACCAGCGAGTTCATGCCAACAATGGCTCGCCCCTTGCGGTTGATTCGCGTTGGCAGGTCATTGAGGAATTTCAACAGCACCTCGTCCCCATAGAACATGGTCTCTGGTGACATCGCGCCGCTGTCGCCGCTTCTTCGTAACCGATCAAGCACCTTCGCGGACGGGGTGCGCCAACCGGGTGGATTAAAGATCACGGTGTCGTAGCGATCCCCTTGTGGCAGACCATCGAACAGGTCGCTCGAGAAAAAGCGGATCAGGTTGCCCGGGAAATTCAGAATCTCATTCTCGCGGGCCAAACTGACAGCGTCGGTGCTGATATCCGAGGCCGTGATGTCATGTGCGCCCAGGCTGCGCAATAAAAGAGCCAGCACACCGCTCCCCGTGCCCAGGTCCAGCAACCGTCCGGTGAGTTCGTCGTGCGCCAGTCCTTTGAGCAGGTATCCCCCGAGCGCCATGCCTGCAAGGCTCACTTTGAAGACGCCCGGCTTGTCGTGCATTTTCACTTGGTGACCGAGACCGAAGTAGGCGGAGTAGAAGTCCTTGTTGTCGTTGCGGGGCGGCTCTTGGGAGAGGTGCGGCCTCTCTGGCGCAACGCTCGACAGCAGATCGACCAGCCAGCTCTTGTCGCTTACGCCAATCATTCGGCCACCTCAAACTGCGACAGGGACTCGGAAATGGCGAGCCCAAGTTCATGTGAACGGGCCGAAGACTTTGCAAGAGCATCCACCACTGTCCCGGTTAGCCCTTCGCCATCAAAGTGCCATATTCCCCGTTCGGTGGTGCCGCCAGGTGTCATGACCTCGCGGCATAGCTGCATCGCAGGCTTTCCCGTGGTCGCCATGAGCTCCGCAGTGCCACGTAGAAGCTGAACGATGATTGAGCGCGCGGCATCCTCTGAGAGGCCAGCATTGACGCCGTACTTCTGCAGTGCGTCCGCAAAGTAGGCGACAAATGCAGGGCCACCACCGCACAGTGCAGTTGCAGGGTCGATGAGCGCTTCCTCGCCCACCTCCACGAATCGACCGAATGACGCGAGGACATCCTGTGCCGCCTTGGCAAGTGCGTCGTCTACGGATGAGGACCTGCAGTAGACGGTCATGCCCTCAAAAACCTCTGAGGGGGTGTTGGGTATTGAACGAACGACATTCGGTGTTCGAAGCATCTGCCGGATGCTTCGAATTCGGATACCGGCCATCACTGAGATGACCAATCCGCGATGGCCTTGGGTGCATGGAGTCTCCGCGACGAACTTGGCGAATGCCTGGGGCGGCATAGCCAACATGAGCACGTCGTCAGATGAAAGGTTCGAGCAGGCGGATTCCGTTTGAATGCCGGCCGCTCTGAACTCGTGTAGTTTTGCGGGGTCGGGATCGACGATCCGGAAGTTGTTGTTGCCCGTCCGCAAGAGTCCCCGGGCGATGGCCGAACCCATGTGGCCGGCGCCGAACAGCACAAGCGTTTTTTTCACTGCGACTCTCCCTGAGTGCGTTGTTGGGAATCTGATCTTCTGCGCAATTTTTTTACGCATTGCCGCCGCATTTGTTGGCAGGCGAGTGCATCTTCGCTTGATTCAATGAGCTTCACCAGCGACGTCCATTGATCAAAGTGGATAACCGGATCGACATAAAGCTGTCTCCGTTCCCGCAGTCAATTCGACCGTAATTTGACGGTTGAAATTAATGTGCGCTTTCATTTGCCTTGGCGGCTCCTGATTAGTGACGTGGCTCAGCCGACCCCTTACTCCGTTCGGGCTGAGCCTGTCGAAGCCAGCGCGGTACTGGGCGCACCCTTCGACAGGCTCAGGGCGAACGGAGGCTGGCTGAGGTA
>JAYSYW010000087.1:0-30745 GCA_043727255.1 Rhizobacter sp.
TCCCATAGCTACGGCTATGGGCCTGCGAACCCGGCAAAAACTGTCCTCGCTGAGCCCAAATTTCGCTTCGACGCCCCAAGCCCGACAGGCTCCTAGGCGGCACACCCGTGCGCGCGCCCATGCCCACGCCGCTTGCGCAGGTGCCGGTTCGTACAATGCCCCGACCCTGAAAGCCGCCATGTCACGCTCCCAAGAATTCATCCTGACCCTGTCGTGCCGCGACGCCAAAGGCATCGTCTATGCGGTGTCGGGCTTGCTGTACCAGGCGGGCTGCAACATCCTTGATTCGCAGCAATTTGGCGACTTGCCCTCCGAAGGCAACGAGACGGCCACCGGCCTCTTCTTCATGCGGGTGCACTTCGAGGCGCCGCCGCATCTGGCCGATACCGGCGCGTTGGGCAACCTGTTCAAGAGCGTGTGCGACACCTTCGGCATGGAGGCGCGCTTTCACAGCACCGCCCGCCGCCCGCGCCTGCTGCTGATGGTCAGCCGGCACGGCCACTGCCTGAACGACCTGCTGTACCGCTGGCAGTCGGGCCACCTGAACGTGGACATTCCGGCGATCGTTTCCAACCACGCCACCTTTGCCGACCTGGCGCAGCGCTACAGCATCCCGTTCCACCACATGCCGCTGGCGACGGGCAGCGGGGCCGAAGCCAAACGCGCGCAAGAACAGCAGGTGGAAGCCCTGGTGCATCAACACCAGATCGACCTGGTGGTGCTGGCGCGCTACATGCAGATCCTGAGCCCCGCCTTCTGCAACTTCCTGAAGGGCCGGGCGATCAACATCCACCACAGCTTCCTGCCCAGCTTCAAGGGCGCCAAGCCGTACTTCCAGGCGCACGACCGGGGGGTGAAGCTGATCGGCGCCACCGCCCACTACGTGACGCCCGAACTCGACGAGGGGCCGATCATCGAACAAGACGTGGCCCGGGTGGACCACTCGCTGAGCGCGCACGACATCACCGCCGTGGGCCGTGATGTGGAGTGCGTGGTGCTGGCGCGCGCGGTGCGCTGGCACGTCGAGCACCGCGTGCTGCTGAACGGCCAGAAGACGGTCGTGTTCCTTTGATTCGCTGAGGCATTCCTGATGGCCCGACCCAAACCCCCGGCTGCGGCCCTGATGGCGTCGCCCGACGACATCGAGCAGCAGTTCTATGAAGCGCTGCAGCGCGGTGACATCGAAAAGCTGATGGCCGTCTGGTCGGACGACGATGAGGTGACCTGTGTGCACCCCGGCGGGCCGCGTGTGCTGGGCGTGACCGCCATCCGTGCCGCCTTCGAGGCCATGTTCGCCAACGGCCCGATCGACGTGCACCCCGAGAAAGTGCGCCGCCTCGAAACCCAGACCAGCGCCGTGCACAGCGTGCTCGAACGCATTCAAATGCTGGGCAGCGACGGGCCGCAGCTCGCCTACGTGATCGCCACCAACGTGTATGTGAAAAGCACACTCGGCTGGCGCCTCGTCACCCACCACGCCAGCCCCGGCTTCACCCACGAAGTGGCCGATGTGGGCGAGACGCCCTCGGTGTTGCACTGAACGCCCAGCCACCCCAGACCCGCCATGAATGACTACCGCGCACCCCGCTGGCTGGCCGGCCAGGGCGCCTTGGGCGGCAACCTGCAAACCATCTGGCCGGCGCTTTTTGCGCGCCGTTACCAAGGCCCGGCACCGGTCTACCGACGTGAGCGCTGGACGACGCCCGACCACGACTTCATCGACCTCGACTTCCAGGTCGAACCCACACCCGCCGCCCAGGCGACGGGTACCGACGAACCCCTGGCCTCGGTGCTGCGGCCCCTGCTGGTGCTGTTCCATGGGCTCGAGGGCTCGTCGAAAAGCCACTACGCGCAGGCCTTTGCCAACTGGGCACGCGAAAACGGCTGGCGCTATGTGGTGCCGCACTTCCGGGGCTGTTCGGGCGAAATGAACCTGGCGCCACGCGCCTACCACTCGGGCGACTTTGAAGAGATCGGCTGGGTGCTGCGGCGGCTGCGTGAACAGCAGCACGGGCCAATCGTCGCGGTGGGTGTGTCGCTTGGGGGCAATGCGCTGCTGCGCTGGGCCGAAGAGGCTGGCGACAGCGCCTCGGCCACGGTGAGCGCGGTGGCGGCCGTCTCGTCGCCCGTCGACCTGACCGCTGGCGGCATGGCCATCGGCCGGGGCTTCAACCGGCAGGTCTACACGCGCATGTTCCTGCAAACCATGCTGCCCAAGGCCCTGCGCAAACTGCGTCAACACCCGGGTCTTCTGAATGAGCGCACCCTGCGTGCGGTGCGCAACCTGTATGAGTTCGACAACGTGTTCACCGCGCCCCTGCACGGCTTCAAAGACACTGCGGATTACTGGGCGCGCGGCTCGGCCAAACCGCACCTGCACCGCATCCGCATTCCCGCGCTGCTGCTGAACGCGCGCAACGACCCCTTCGTGCCGGCACACAGTTTGCCGGGCAGGCACGAGGTCAGCCCCCACGTCACGCTGTGGCAACCCGAACACGGCGGCCACGTCGGCTTTGCCCGGGGGCGCTGGCCCGGCCATGTGCTGACCCTGCCCGAACAGGTGATGGGCTGGGCGGTTCCTCACACCGGAGAACGCTGATGGACGAGATGGTCAAAGCCGCTTTGAAGAAGTGGCCCAACGTGCCCGACTGCTACGGCTGGCTGGCGCTCGACGCGCGCGGCGACTGGTACATGCGCGACGACCGCACCCAGGCCACCGGGCCCTTCCCGCAGGTCAAGGGCAGCCGCATCAACCACGACAAGCTGCGCGAGTTCATCGAACGCAATTACGAACGCGACGAGCGCGGCTGCTGGTTCTTCCAGAACGGGCCGCAGCGGGTCTACATCGAGCTCGAAGCCTCGCCCTGGGTGTGGCGGCTCGAAGCCGTTGAAGGCGCCGCACCCGGTGTGCGCTCGCACACGGGCGTGGACGCGCAGGTTGAGTCCGTCTGGACCGACGAGCACGGGCGGCTGTTCCTGGCCACCGACCAGGGCCTGGGCATCGTTCACACGCTCGACATGGGCACCGCCGCCGATGCCGTCGAGCAAGGCCTGTGGGACGTGCAAGAGGCGAGCTTCGCCGAGCTGTCGGGCCGCTTCGGCGACCGCCTCAGCCCGCAGGCCTTGGCGCCCGCCGCCGCCGCGCACTGATCACTCACTGACCGCAACGCAGCAGCCGCTGCGCCGGGGTCAGGAACCGTAGAACACGTAGTCGGCCGAATACACCACCTGCTGGCGTTGGCCCAGGCTGGCCGCGTTGCACACAGCTGCTGGCGCCACGCCGCCTTGGGTGTTCAAGCGCTGGATGAAGCTCACGCCCTGCATCGCGCCCATGCCCATCGCGGGTTCAGCCTTCACCAGTTGCAGCGGGATGTTCCCCGGGCCGTTCGATGCCACGGCCACCTGCTTGCCGGTCACCTTCGAGCCGTCGTTCGATTCCCATGTGGGGCCCGCGTAGTACTTGCCGACCACTTGCTTGTTGGGGCCAAACAGCGTGGCCACCGGCCCCACGAAGACCCATTCGTGCTGGCCTGCCATGTCTTTCTTGGCACGGCATTCGTAGGTCAGCTCGCCAGTGGCGCTGGTGCTCATGCGGGCCGTCTGGCCCGCCGGCACACGCACGGCTTCCGGCAAGGCGGCGTTGTCGATCAACTTCATCGGCGCGGGGGCCGAGGCACAAGCGCCCAGCAGCGCGACAGAACCCAGCAGCAATACGGTTTTCATCAGGTGGCTCCTTCTTGGCAATTGAGAGGTGTGGGGTGGCGGTCGTTCGCCACTCAAAGCATACGCAGCACCTGCGGCCCTGGATGCACCCGCCACGCCAAGAGGGGAATCAACAAATTCGGGCCACAAAAAAGCCGACCCTCAGGTCGGCTTTTGGTGGTGCGCGAGGCTTGTCGCCGCGCGGGCCGTTGTTGGGCCTTACTTGCGAGCCTTACTTGCTGGCTTCGGCCACGGCCGCGCTGGCGGCAGCTTCCGGTGCCTTGGGTTCAGCGAACTTGGCGCCGCCCTGGTTGGCCATGTGCACCACGGCGCGTGCGATCTCGAAGTCGCTGAAGTCGCCGCCGCCTTGTGCACCCATGGCGCCTTTGCCCTTCAAGGCGCTGGTGAGCAACACCTCGTAGCCTTGGGCCACACGCGGTGCCCAGACTGCGGTGTCACCCAATTTCGGCGCACCGGCCACACCCGTGGCGTGGCAAGCGGCACATTGGCCGGCGTAAACCTGGTCGCCCGCCTTGAGCGAAGCCACATCAGAAGCGTCTTTCACTTCAACACCCGCCACAGGCTGAAGGCGGCGCGACACTGCCTCGGCTTCAAGCCCCGTGCTGCCTGCGGCTGGCTGCTTGTCGGCGGCCACAAAAGTGACCAGCAAGATGATGGCGATGATGGGAACGACGAAGGCGAAAACAACCGCGGTGATGAGCTGCTTCGGGGTCTTGATCGGCCCTTCGTGCGGGCTGTCGTGATCGTCGGTATGGGGGTGCTGGCTCATGAAATCCTCGACGGCGAGAGACGAAATATTGTTGGGCGCAAAAGCGCGGGATTATAGGCTGCGGCCCAGCGCCCACGTGGCTCGGCCCCTGTGCGCTGATAGAATCTGCGGCTTCGCGCCCGTAGCTCAATGGATAGAGTACTGCCCTCCGAAGGCAGGGGTTGCTGGTTCGATCCCAGCCGGGCGCACCAGATGCAAAAAGGGACTCCGCAGCAATGCTGCCGAGTCCCTTTTCTTTTGCCTTCTTTTGGGCTTCTATTTGCCGTTGGCTGTGGCGTCAAGCTCAGTTCGAGAACGCGGCGATGCCCGTCTGCGCACGGCCAAGAATCAGCGCGTGCACGTCGTGCGTGCCCTCGTAGGTGTTGACCACTTCCAGGTTCACCAGATGGCGGGCCACGCCGAACTCGTCGCTGATGCCGTTGCCGCCCATCATGTCGCGCGCCAGCCGCGCAATGTCGAGGCTCTTGCCGCACGAGTTGCGCTTCATGATCGACGTGATCTCGACCGCCGCCGTGCCTTCGTCCTTCATGCGGCCGAGGCGCAGGCAGCCTTGCAAGCCCAACGTGATCTCGGTCTGCATGTCGGCCAGCTTCTTCTGGACCAGCTGGTTGGCGGCGAGCGGGCGGCCGAACTGCTTGCGGTCCAGCACGTACTGGCGCGCACGGTGCCAGCAGTCTTCGGCCGCACCCAACGCACCCCATGCAATGCCGTAACGCGCGCTGTTCAAGCAGGTGAACGGGCCCTTCAGGCCACGCACTTCGGGGAAGGCGTTCTCTTCGGGGCAGAACACGTTGTCGAGCACGATCTCGCCGGTGATGCTGGCACGCAGGCCCACTTTGCCGTGGATGGCGGGGGCGCTCAGGCCCTTCCAGCCCTTCTCGAGCACGAAGCCACGGATCGCGCCTTCGTCGTCCTTGGCCCACACCACAAACACGTCGGCGATGGGGCTGTTGCTGATCCACATCTTGGCGCCGCTGAGGCTGTAGCCGCCGGCCACTTTCTTGGCGCGCGTGACCATGCTGCCGGGGTCGGAGCCGTGGTCAGGTTCGGTCAGGCCGAAACAGCCGATCCATTCGCCGGACGCGAGCTTGGGCAGGTACTTCTGCTTGGTCGCGTCATTGCCGAACTCGTTGATGGGCACCATGACCAGCGACGACTGCACGCTCATCATCGAGCGGTAGCCTGAATCGACGCGCTCGACCTCGCGGGCGATCAGGCCGTAGCAAACGTAGTTGAGGCCGGCACCGCCGTATTGCTCGGGGATGGTCGGGCCCAGCAGGCCCAGTTCGCCCATCTCACGAAAGATCGCCGGGTCGGTTTTTTCGTGGCGAAAGGCTTCGACCACACGCGGCGCGAGCTTGCCCTGCGCATAGGCGCGGGCGGCATCGCGCACCTGGCGTTCGTCGCTGCTGAGCTGGGCTTCGAGCAGCAGGGGGTCGTCCCATTGGAAGGCAACGGTGCTTTTGGCCATGGTGGGTCTCCGAAGGTGGGCGTGGATGGAAGGTCTTGGGCCGACTCGCCCCAGCTCCGTTCGGGCTGAGGCGGTTGAACGGGTTCTTTTGTGATCTGTCGTTCGTCAAAGCATTCGGGCTGGGGAATCGAAGCCGTACCGACTTTCGACGCCCCAGCCCGAACATGTCAAGCCAGCGGATTCTGAGAGGAATTGATTCAGCCCGCAGTCACCTGTTGGATAGCTTTGCGCTGGCTGATCTGGGCGAAACGTTGCAGGTGCAGATCGGTGTCGCCAAAGCTCAGCTCGACGGCCAGCAGGCGCTTGAAGAAATGGCTGACGTTCAGCTCGTCGGTCATGCCCATGCCGCCGTGCAGTTGCACCGATTGCTGGCTGATGAAGCGGCAGGCGTTGCCGATCACGACCTTGGCGGCCGACAGCGTCTTGCGGCGCTGGTCGTCGTCGTTCCCGGTGCAACCCATCGCGGCCAGGTAAGACATTGAACGGGCTTGCTCCAGGTGCAGCAGCATGTCGGCGGTGCGGTGCTGCAGCGCCTGGAAACGGCCGATCGGCTGGCCGAACTGCTGGCGGGTCTTGAGGTATTCGATGGTCGCATCGACCGTCGCCTGCATGGTGCCCACGGCTTCGGCGCACAAGGCGGCCAGGCCGATGTCGAACGCCTTTTCAACCGCCAACAGGCCCTGGCCTTCCGCGCCCAGGCGGGCCGAGGCCGGCAGCTTCACGTCACGCAAGAAGACTTCCGCTGCGCGGCGGCCGTCGATGGTGCCGTAGTCACGCACTTCCAGGCCCGCGGCATCGCGCGGCACACGGAAGAGCGACACGCCAGCTGCATCGCCTGCCGCACCGCTGACACGGGCCGAGACGATGAGTTCGTCGGCCTGGCCTGCATGCAGCACAACCGACTTGTGGCCGTTCAGCACGACTTGGTCGCCCGCAACCTTGGCCGTGGTTTCGACCCACTGCACGTCGCCGCGCGCGGCGGCTTCGCTGTGGGCCACCACGACGATGCGGTCACCGGCGGCCATCGCACCCAGCAACTGGTCTTTGGCGGCGGCATCGCCGAAATCACGCACCAGCACGGTGGCGATCACGCCGCTGGCCAGCAACGGCTCGGCCAGCATGGCGGCGCCTGTGGCCTGCATGGCCAGCAGGGTTTCGATGGGCCCGTAGCCCAGGCCACCCAGGTCTTCGGGCACGTTCATCGCCAACACGCCCAGGTCGGCCAAGCCCTTCCAGGCGTCACGGCTCCAACCCTCTGGGGTGGCGAGGATCTGGCGGCGGGTCTCGAAGTTGTAGTCGCCCTGCACGAAGCGGGTGACGGCGTCTTGCAGTTGTTGCTGCTCTTCGCTGAAGCTGAAGTCCATGTTCGTTCCTTGCCTTGATCAGAGACCCAGCAACTGCTGGGAAATGATGTTCTTCTGGATCTCGTTCGAGCCACCGAAGATCGAGAGCTTGCGCAGGTTGGCGTAGTGCGCGCCCAGCGAGCCGGCATAAGCAGGACCGACCGGCACACCTTGGTAACCCGCCGCCAGGGCTTCCTTGATGAAGGGCAGGCCGTAGGGGCCGACCGCTTGCAGCAGCAGTTCGCTGATCGCCTGCTGAATCTCCGTGCCCTTGATCTTCAAGATGGACGCGGCGGGGCCGGGTGCCTTCTTGTCTTTCTCTTCGGACAGCACGCGCAGGTTGGTCATCTCCAGCGCCATCAGGTCGATCTCGATGGCGGCGACCTTGGCCGAGAACAGCGGGTCTTCCAGCAGCGGCTTGCCACGCTTTTGTTCCATGGCGGCCATGCGCTTCAGGCGGGCCAGCTCGCGCTTGGCCATGCCGATGCCGGCGATGTTGCTGCGCTCGTGGCCGAGCAGGAACTTGGCGTACGTCCAGCCCTTGTTCTCTTCGCCGATCATGTTTTCGGCGGGCACCTTCACGTCCTCGAACCAGACTTCGTTCACCTCATGCGCGCCGTCGAGCGTGATGATCGGGCGCACGGTGATGCCGGGCGACTTCATGTCGATCAGCAGGAAGCTGATGCCGCGTTGCGCCTTGGCTGCAGGGTCGGTGCGCACCAGGCAGAAGATCCAGTCGGCGTACTGGCCGAGCGTGGTCCAGGTCTTCTGGCCATTGACGATGTACGAGTCGCCCTCGCGCACGGCACGGGTCTTGAGCGAAGCCAGGTCGGAGCCGGCGCCCGGCTCCGAATACCCCTGGCACCACCACTCTTCGGCCGAGCTGATCTTGGGCAGGAAGCGGTCTTGCTGCTGCTTGTTGCCGAAGGCCATGATGACCGGCGCGACCATCTTGATGCCGAAGGGGATGAGGCGCGGCGCACCGGCGGCCGAACACTCTTCATCGAAGATGTACTGGTGCGTCGAGTCCCACCCTGGGCCGCCGAATTCCTTGGCCCAGCCGGGGCCGCCCCAGCCGCGTTCGTGCAGCGTGCGTTGCCACAGCACGTGGTCTTCGCGTGACAGGTGCAGGCTGTTGCGCACCTTGTTGCGGACGTGTTCCGGCAGCTTGTCGCGCAGGAAGGCGCGAACCTCTTCGCGGAAGGCTTGTTCTTCGGGGGTGAAGGTCAGGTCCATGGTTCTCGTTCCTTGAAATCAGGGGTCAGCTCTGTGCTTCGTCGGTCAAGAGCGACAGACCGAGCAGGGCGCGGCGCTTCAGCCACGGGCTCGCACGGTAACGCGGGTCGCCGTAGAAGGCTTCCATGCGCTCCAGGATGTTCAGCACCGTGCGGGCGCCGAGCTTGTCGCCCCAGGCCAGCGGCGGGAAGGGGTAGTTCAGGCCCAGCGACACGGCGCGGTCGATGTCGGCCGGCGTGGCGATGCGCTGCTGGGCGATGTCGCAGGCGATGTTGACGATGGTGGCCACGACCCGCTGCGCGACGAGGCCGGCGCTGTCGCGCACCACGGTCACCGGCTTGCCGTCGGCGGCAAAGAAGGCATGGGCGGCGTCGCGCGCTTGCGGCGTGGTGGCCGGCGTGGTCATCACCACACGGCGCTTGGCCAAGTCGAACAGCGATTCGAGCGCGACGGTGCGGGTGGCGTCGAGGCCCAGGCGCACGGCCACACTGGTGGCGTCTTCACCCACGGGGGTGACGACGATCAGGCTTCCGGCCGAGGGTTGGGGGGCCGTGTCACGGGTACCAAGCGATTCAACCAACGCGACCACCGCCGCAGGCGCATCGGGCGCCAGCCACACGGTGGGCTGGGCCACCTTCGGCACTGGCGCTTCAGGCGTGGCCGGCTTCTGGCCGCCTTCGTACACGTAAAAACCACGGCCCACCTTGCGGCCCACCAGGCCCGCCGCCAGCATCTGGCGCGTGAGCGGGTTGGGGCGGAAGCGCGGCTCTTCGTAGAACTGGTGGTAGATGGATTCCATCACCGGGTGCGACACGTCGAGCGCGGTCATGTCCATCAGCTCGAACGGGCCGAGGCGAAAGCCCGCCACGTCGCGCAAGATCAAATCGGCTTCGGGGATGCCACAAACGCCTTCGGACACCAGGCGCAGCGCTTCGGTGTTGTAGCCACGGCCGGCGTGGTTGACGATGAAGCCGGGGGTGTCTTTCGCGCGCACGGCCGTGTGGCCCAGTCGCTGGCCCAGGGCCAGCAGCGAGTCGGTCACCGCGCGGTCGGTCAGCAGGCCGTCGATGACCTCGACCACCTTCATCAGCGGCACCGGGTTGAAGAAGTGGAAACCGGCCACGCGCTGCGGGCGCTTCAGCCCGGCGGCAATGGCCGTGACCGACAGCGACGAGGTGTTGGTGGCCAAGATGGCATCGTCGCGCACCAGCGTTTCAAGTTCGGCGAACAGCGACTGCTTGATCTTCAGGTCTTCAAGAATAGCTTCGACCACGAGGTCGCTGTCGGCCAATTCGGCCAGGCCGTTGACGGCGCTGACGCGGGCCAGGGCCGCATCCACCTGTTCGGGCTTCAACTTGCCTTTTTCTTGCAGGCCACGGAGCGTTTGCGCCAGTTTGGCCACGCCTTGCGCAGCGCCGCCTTCGCGTGCGTCGTGCACCTTCACCGTCAGGCCCGCGAGCGCGGCGATCTGCACGATGCCCATGCCCATCACGCCCGCGCCGACCAGGCCCAGGCGGGTGCCGGGGGTTGCCTCACTCATGGTTTGTCTCCTGTGCGCAGCCTTTGACAAGAACTGCAATGCGGAACAATATTCCGCCTATAAAAACATCTGGCAAATTGTTCCTTTGCGCGGAACGGCTGTCAACTTGCGGCGTATCCCCATGGGTGTTTCCCTGCAAGTACGGGATCATTTCAGCTTCGGCGAGCCCCGGCGCAACGCGCAAGGCCCTGCCGATGCACATTCGTTGTGCAGATTTGTGTTCCACTTTGAGCGATTTTTCGAGAGCGATCAGAACCATGGAAATGGACAACGTCGGCAAGCTGGGCCGCCGGCCGGCCCCCAGCACTCCGCGCCACAAGGAAGACCGTCATTTCGTGACGGCACTGGCGCGTGGGCTGGAAGTGCTGGCGTGCTTTCGCTCCGGCGACAAGGCGCTGGGCAATCAAGAAATTGCACAGCGTTGCCAGTTGCCCAAATCCACCGTGTCCCGGCTCACGTCCACGCTGACCAAGCTCGGCTACCTGATCCAGGTCGAAGACAGCGGCAAGTACCGCCTCGGCACCGCCACGCTCTCCCTCGGCAGCGCGATGCTTGCGCGCCTGGACGTGCGGCAGATCGCGCGGCCGATGATGCAAGAGTTGGCCGATGCCACGCGCTCCACCGTGTCGCTGGGCACGCGTGATCGGTTCTCGATGATCTACATCGAAAACTGCCGCAGCTCGGCGGCCCTCACCCTGAGCATGGATGTGGGCTCGCGCATTCCGGTGGCGCCTTCGGCGATTGGCCGGGCGTGGCTGGCGGCCATCTCCGAGCGCGAACGTGAAGACTTCATGGAACGCGTGCAGGAACTCGACGAACTGGCCTGGCCCGAGATCCGCGACGGCATTGCCCGTTCGCTGGAGGACTACCGCATGCTGGGCGTGACCTGCTCGTTCGGTGACTGGCAGAAAGACGTGAATGGCATTGCGCGTGCCTTCCAGCCGGGCAATGGGCTGCCGCCGATGGCCATCAACGTCGGTGGGCCGTCGTTCAACCTGTCGAAGGACTTTCTGCTGAACGAGGTGCGCCCGAGGTTGATCGACATGGTGACGAAGCTGGAGGCTTCGTTGCTGCGGTGAACAGCCATCGCTGTTCCCGCTCGCCCTGAGCTTGTCGAAGGCGTTCCCCCACCAAACCCATCGCCCTTCGAATATCCCCCGTTCCCGTTCGCCCTGAGCCTGTCGAAGGGCCGGACGGTGAATCACCACTCCCGTTCGGGTTGAGCCTGTCGAAACCCCGGCACGACCGGCGCTGGCCCTTCGATACGCTGCCAGGCGCACCCTGTCCTGAGCTTGTCGAAGGATCAGGGCGAATGGGTAGGGGTGCAATGCCCCAGCCCTTCGACAGGCTCAGGCGAACGGAGGGTGTGTGGTTCAGGCGAACCCGGCCGGATGGATGGTGAATCACCAATCCCGTTCGGGTTGAGCCTGTCGAAACCCCGGCACGACCGGCGCTGGCCCCTCGATACGCTGCCAGGCGCACCCTGTCCTGAGCTTGTCGAAGGATCAGGGCGAATGGGTAATGGGTGCAATGCCCCAGCCCTTCGACAGGCTCAGGGCGAACGGAGGGCGTTGTTCCGGCGAGCCGGGCGGGTGTGCCCTCAGACCAGCACCAGCCGATCCCCCACCAAGTGCGGCACCGCATCGATCACGCTCTGCTGCGCCGCATAGCGCAGCTCAGCCTCCAGCCCCTTGCTCAACATGCGCCGGCCCACGCGGGCCTGCCACAGGTGGTGTTCCTCGCCCGGCGGACATTCGCCTTGGGCGTACAGCAGCCCGGCCGCAATCGCCGAATCGGTGAATTCGCGTTCGCCCGGCGCCTTCTTGAACAGCGTCACCAGATAGCCCGCGCCGAAGAAGTCTTCGAGGTTGAAGCGCCCGGCCGAGCCGGCGCAGACCAACAACACCGTGCGGTCGGGGTGCTCGCGCAGCACGTGGTTGACGACGGCCTGCGCGTTGGTCATCGCCGCGGCGATGACTTCGGTGCCCCCCCGCGCCAGCAGCAGCGCAGGTGTGCCGTTGGTGGTGGCGTAGACCAGCGTTTTGCCGGTGATGTCTTGCGCGAGCATCGACGCGGGCGTGGCGTGCAGAAAACCCGGCAGCGTCTCGGCCATGAATTCACCAGCCAGCAAGAAGCTGCCCGGTGTGTGCTTGGCGGCCTCGGCGAGTGCCGCTTGCCCGTCGGGCATCGGCAGCACGTCTTTCAGGCCGGCGTTGAGCACGGCCACCATGGTGGTGGTGGCGAACAGCACGTCCAGCACGATGAGCACCTTGCCGTCGAGGCGTTCGCCGTTCAGCTCTTCCTTCTTCGTCAGGACGTGGATTTTTTGCATGGATGGGCTCGTTTCAAGCGCAGGGAAGCGGCGACCGCCGGGTAACCCCAAGGGCGCCGGCGCCCCCTCGGGGGGCAGCGAACGCAGAGAGCGTGGGGGCCGGCATTCTTTCAGCCGTCGTTGTCGCTGGGCAGCGCCGCGCCGCCCGGCCGGCCGATGACGGCGAAGACGCCGTTGCAACGCAGGATGGTCTTGTCGCCCACCGTCAGCTCGCACTCGGCAAACGACAGCCGCGTGCCCTGCTTGTGGACTCGCACGTGCGCTTCCAGCCAGTCGCCGGGCCGCGCCGAGTCAAGAAAGTCGCTCGACAAATGCACCGACACCATCGACTGCGGCGGGTTGCGTGCAATCGACAGGTTGATGCCCAAGGCGCCATCGGCAAACGTGACCAGCATGCCGCCGTGGGTGATGCCCAGCATGTTGGTGTGCTTCTTCACCACCCGCAGGCCGATGACGACCATGTTGGCTTCGTCGCGGCGCGAAAACAGCGGGCCGAGGTGCGCGAAATACGGGCCGCCCCGGTCCAGCGGCTTGAAGCCCTCGGGTGGGTTCGGCTCAACGGCGTCGCCAGCCAGCGTGTCGTTGCTCATCGTTCAGAACCAGTTCGGTGACATCGCCAGCGTGGAGTCGTCCAGGCTGCGCAGCAACTCGTGCTGTGCCTTGGTGCGCGGCAGTTCCCAGCGGAAGAACCACTGGTTCGCCTGCAGCTTGCCTTGGTAGAAATCGGCGTCGTCGCCGGTTGCGTTGGGCAGGGCGCGAGCCGCCACGACGGCCTGGCGCAGCCACGTCCACGCGATCACGGTGTGGCCAAAAGCTTCAAGAAACACCGAGGCATTCGCCAAGGCGCGGTCGGTGTCTTCAGCCAGCAGCGGGCCGATCTTGGCGACCGTGGCGTGCACGTCGGCCCAGGCCGCCGCCAGCGCATCGGCGTGCTCGCGCAGGCCGTCGAGCGCCTGCGCTTCCTGGATCGTCGAAGCGATCTCGCGCGACAGCAGCGTGAGCGCAGCGCCCTTCTTCATCACCACTTTGCGGCCCAGCAGGTCCAGTGCCTGGATGCCGTGCGTGCCCTCGTGGATCATGTTCAGGCGGTTGTCGCGGTACAGCTGCTCGACCGGGTATTCACGCGTGTAGCCGTAGCCGCCGTGGATCTGAATGGCCAAGCTGTTGGCCTCCAGACAGAACTGCGACGGCCAGCTCTTGACGATCGGCGTCAGCAGGTCGAGCAACAAACCGGCTTCGTCACGCACGGTGGCCGATTCGCCGGTGCGCTGGTCGTCGATCAGCCGCGCGGCGTACATGCCCAGCGCATACGCGCCTTCCACATAAGCCTTCTGGGTGATCAACATGCGGCGGATGTCGGCGTGTTCGATCAACAGCACCTGCGGGTCGAGCGGGTTCTTGCTGCCGGGCTTGCGGCCTTGCGGGCGCTCTTTGGCGTACTGCAGCGACGCCAGGTAACCGCGATACGCGTACATCACCGCGCCCATGCCGACACCGATGCGCGCCTCGTTCATCATCATGAACATGCAGGCCAGGCCGTTGTGCGCTTCGCCGACGAGCTCGCCAATGCACTGGCCTTTCTCGCCAAACGACAGCATGGTGGACGTGGTGCCGCGCCAACCCATCTTGTGGATCAAGCCGGCCAGCGCCACGTCGTTGCGCGCGCCCAGCGAGCCGTCTTCATTCACGTGGTACTTCGGCACCGTGAACAGCGAGATGCCCTTCACGCCGGCCGGTGCGCCCGGAATGCGCGCCAGCACCAGGTGCACGATGTTCTCGCTCAGCTCGTGGTCGCCGCCCGAGATGAAGATCTTGTTGCCCTTGATCGAATAGGTGCCGTCGCCGTTGGGCGTGGCGCTGGTCGTCAGGTCCGACAGGCTGGAGCCGGCTTGCGGCTCGGTCAGCGCCATCGTGCCGAAGAAGCGGCCCGCCCACAGCGCCTGCAGGTACTTCTTCTTCTGGCTGTCGGTGCCGAAGTGCTGAATGACGTTGGCGTTGCCGCTGGTCAGGCCGGCGTACGACAACGTCGGGCCGTTGGCGCTCTTGAAGATGGACGATGCGGCCTGGGCCAGCAACACGGGCAACTGCATGCCGCCCATGTCGTAGTCCTTGGTGGGCGCCATCCAGCCCGCGTCGCAGTAAGCCTTCAAGGCTTCTTTGACGGCCGGGATCATCTGCACGCGTTCGCCGTCGAAGGTGGGTTCGTTTTCGTCGGACTCGCGGTTGTGCGGGGCGAACTTGTCTTCGGCGATGGCCTGGGCGGCGTCGAGTGCGGCGGCGAAAGTTTCGCGGCTGTGGTCGGCGTGGCGTTCGCGGCTCGTCAGCGCTTCAGCATCGAGCACTTCAAACACGTGAAAGTCGAGGTCGCGGCGGTTGATGATCGAAGAGGTCATGGGCGGCTCTCTGGCAAGTGGGTGCGCGTTCAGTGCGCGTTCAAAAAAAGCTCGGCCGTATTCTGCACCGCAAAACTGCGAGCCGAGAATCAGAAATCACCCCGAGCGCCTTTCAAGTGTGTACAGCGCCCACCTCGTCGGACCCTATCACTCAGGCGACAGGCGCTCTCGCGGGGCGAATGGCGCGGCGGGGTTCACCTTGTTTACAAGCCGAAGCGCCAGGATTACGATAGCCGCCATTCAAAACATGGTTCTGCACTGCGGAACCACAAATGAAGGCCGGCATAGCGGAAAATCCGCCTTTCGCCGACGCGGCCCGGCCGCTTTCTCATCGCTTCAAAGGGAATCCCAGCACATGAGCAACTCCACCCAGTACGCCGTCCACGGGCCTGTGGCCGTCATCACGCTCGACAACCCGCCCGTCAACGGGCTCGGTTCAGCCCTGCGCCGTGGCATTGTCGATTCGCTCGACCAAGCCTTGGCCGATCCGGCCATCAAGGCCATCGTGCTGACCGGCACCGACCGCGCCTTCTCGGGTGGCGCCGACGTCCGCGAATTCGGTTCGCCGAAAGCCGGCTTCGAACCGAACCTGCTGAACGTGATCAAGGCGATCGAGCAATCGCCGAAGCCTGTGGTTGCCGCAATTGCTGGCGTGTGCCTCGGTGGTGGCTTGGAGCTGGCGCTGGGTTGCCACTTCCGTGTGGCCAAGCCGGACGCATCGCTCGGCCTGCCTGAAGTGAAGCTCGGCCTGCTGCCGGGTGCCGGCGGCACGCAACGCCTGCCGCGCCTGATCGGCCTCGACGCCGCGCTGAACATGATCGTCTCGGGCGCTCCGGCCCCGGCCAAGAAGTTCGAAGGCACGCCGCTGATCGACGCCATCATTGAAGGCGACCTGCTGCCGGGCGCCATCGCCTTCGCCGAGAAGGCCGTTGCCGACAAGGCCCCACTCAAGCGCGTGCGTGACCTGAAGGTCAAGGCACCCAACGCTGAGGCTTATCTGCAATTCGCCCGCAACACCGTGGGCGCGATGTCCAAGAACTTCCCCGCGCCGCTGAAGTGCGTCGAAGCCGTGGCCGCTTCGCTGAAGCCCATGGACGAAGGCTTGAAGGTCGAACGCGAGCTGTTCATGAGCCTGATGCAGACGCCTGAATCGCGCGCGCTGCGCCACATCTTCCAGGCCGAACGCGCCGCCTGGAAAGTGGCCGACATTCCTGACGACACGCCCACCCGCGACATCAAGAAGGTTGGCGTCATCGGCGCTGGCACCATGGGTGTCGGCATCACGATGAACTTCATCAACGTCGGCATCGCCGTCGTGCTGCTCGAGATGAAGCAGGAAGCGCTCGACAAGGGCCTGGCGACGATCCGCAAGAACTACGAAAACACGATGGCCAAGGGCAAGCTGACGCAAGCCCAACTCGACGAGCGCATGGCGCTGGTCACGCCTACGCTGACGTACGACGGCTTCAAGGAAGTCGACCTCGTGATCGAAGCCGTGTTCGAGAGCATCGAAGTCAAGGAACAGGTCTTCAAGACGCTCGACGAAGTCTGCAAGCCGGGCGCCATCTTGGCTTCCAACACCTCGGCGCTGAATCTCGACGCGATCGCCAAGTTCACGAAGCGTCCGCAAGACGTGATCGGCCTGCACTTCTTCAGCCCGGCCAACGTGATGAAGCTGCTCGAAATCGTGCGCGGCGCCCAGACCGGCAAAGACGTGCTGGCCACGTCGCTCAAGCTTGCCAAGAAGATCAAGAAGGTCGCCGTGGTGTCGGGCGTGTGTGACGGCTTCATTGGCAACCGCATCGTGGCCCGCTATGGCCAGGCTGCCAACGAGCTGATCGAAGCCGGCGCGCTGCCGCAACAAATCGACAACGCGCTGCAGAAGTTCGGCCTGGCGATGGGCATCTTCCGCATGGGCGACCTGGCCGGTCTGGACATCGGCTACGCCGGCCGCAAGCGCCGCCGCGAAGCCAACCCCGAGGCCTATGTGCCCGTGGTGGCCGACCGCCTGGCCGAAGCCGGCCGCTTTGGCCAGAAGACGGGTGCCGGCTGGTACCGCTACGAAGCGGGCAAGCGCGATCCGATCCCTGACGCCGCCGTCGAGAAGCTGATCACCGACTTCCGCACCGAGCGTGGCCTGACGGCCCGCAAGGTCAGCGACGAAGAGATCATCGAACGCACCATCTACGCGATGGTCAACGAAGGCGCGCGCATTCTGGAAGAGGGCATTGCCCAGCGCGCGTCCGACATCGACATCGTCTACCTCAACGGCTACGGCTTCCCTGCCCACCGTGGCGGCCCGATGCTGTATGCCGACACCATCGGCCTGCCCAACGTCGTGCGTGCGCTCAAGCGCATCGCCGCCGAGCCGGGTGCCGACGCGAAGTTCTGGACGCCCGCGCCGCTGCTGTTGAAGCTGGCCGAAGAAGGCAAGAACTTCAACTGAACCCCATGAGGTCACCCCGGCGCAGCGCCGGGGTCTCCAGGGCTGCGCCCGAGCGCGCCCTCAATGACGAAAGGACAACACCGTGACTGATGCAGTAATCGTTTCGACCGCCCGCACTGGCCTTGCCAAGAGCTGGAAGGGTTCGTTCAACATGACCTACGGCGCCACGCTCGCCGCCCACTCGATCGAGCACGCCGTCAAGCGCGCCGGCATCGACGCGGCCGAAGTGGAAGACGTGTTCCTTGGCGGCTCGCTGTCCGAAGGCACCACGGGCGGCAACATCGCCCGCGCCGCCGCGCTGCGCGCCGGCCTGCCGGTGACGACCGCTGGCGTGACCATCAACCGCTTCTGCTCGTCGGGCCTGCAAGCCATCGCGATGGCCGCCCACAGCATCATCGTGGACGGCGTGCAAGTCGCCATCGGCGGCGGCGTCGAATCCATCTCGTGCGTGCAGAACGAAACCAACCGCCACATGCGCGCCGACCCGGCCCTGCTGGAGACCAAGCCCGAGGTCTACTGGAGCATGCTGCAGACCGCTGAACAAGTGGCCAAGCGCTACAACGTCAGCAAGGAACTGCAAGACGAATACGGCGTGCGCAGCCAACTGCGTGCCGCCGCCGCGCAGGCCGCCGGCAAGTTCAACGACGAAATCGTGCCGATGACCACGACGATGGGCGTGGTGGACAAAGCCACCGGCCGCCTGACGACCAAGGAAGTCACGATCTCCAGCGACGAAGGCATTCGCGCCGACACCACGATCGAAGGCGTCGCCAAGATCCGCTCGGCCATGCCCGGTGGCGTGATCACCGCCGGCAACGCCAGCCAGTTCTCGGACGGCTCTTCGGCCTGCGTGCTGATGAACGGCAAGCTGGCCGAACAGCGCGGCATCAAGCCGATGGGCATCTTCCGCGGCTTTGCCGTGGCGGGCTGCGAGCCCGATGAAATGGGCATCGGCCCGGTGTTCGCCATCCCCAAGCTGCTGAAGCAAGCCGGCCTGAAGGTCAGCGACATCGGCCTGTGGGAACTGAACGAAGCCTTCGCCGTGCAGGTGATCTATTGCCGCGACAAGCTCGGCATTTCCGACGACATCCTGAACGTCAACGGCGGCGCCATCGCGGTGGGCCACCCTTACGGTGTGACGGGTTCGCGCCTGACCGGCCATGCGCTGATCGAAGGCAAGCGCCGTGGCGCCAAGTTCGTCGTCGTGACGATGTGCATTGGCGGCGGCCAAGGTGCTGCGGGTCTGTTCGAAGTCGTTTGATCGTTTGTTGACGAAGGGTGCGTGCGGCGGGTCGTCGCACGCACCCTTTCTCACTTTTGGCGAAGGCGGTGCGGTGCACGGTCTTCTTACCGCAAAGACGCAAAGGGAAATACCAAGGTCGCCAAGAAAAGAAAGCCTTCTTGCTCTTTGCGTTCTTGGTATTTCCCTTTGCGTCTTTGCGTTGAAAAAACCCGCCAAACCACCCTGTCAAAAATTGCTCTGAAAGAAGAACCATGAGTGTCAAAGACCTCTTCAAACTCGACGGCAAGGTTGCGCTGGTGACCGGCGGCTCGCGCGGGTTGGGCCTGCAGATGGCCGAAGCGCTGGGCGAGATGGGCTGCAAGCTCGTCATCACCGCGCGCAAGGCCGGTGAACTGGCCGAAGCCAAGGCGCACCTCGAAAAGTTGGGCATCAAAGACGTGCTCGCTGTGCCCAACGACCTGCAAAAGTTCGACCAGATTCCCGGCCTAGTGAGCCAGGCGCTCGACACCTTCGGCCAGATCGACATCCTGGTCAACAACGCCGGTGCGAACTGGGCCACGCCGGCCGAGGACTACCCCGACGAGGCCTGGAACAAGGTGATGAACCTGAACGTCAACGCGCCGTTTTTCCTGTCGCGCGAAGTGGCCAAGCGCAGCATGATCCCGCGCAAGAGCGGCAAGATCATCAACCTCGCGTCCATCGCCGGCCTGAAGGGCTCGGGCCCGGGCGTCACGATGGTGGCGTATCACACCTCGAAGGGCGCGGCGATCAACCTGACGCGCACACTGGCGTCTGAGTGGGGCCCGCATGGCATCAATGTGAATGCGATCTGCCCGGGCTTCTTCCCGACCAAAATGACCGATGGCCTGCTCGACAAGATCGGTGACGGCGTGATCGCACGCACCCCACTGCGCCGCCTGGGCGGCGACGAAGACCTGAAGGGCGCGGTGGTGTTCCTGGCCAGTGAAGCCTCGCGCCACATCACCGGGCAGGCCTTGGCGGTAGACGGCGGCTCCAGCATCATTTGAGACACCCGCAAGTGCCCCATTCCGCGACACTCCCAAATCCGTCCGCACTGAGCCTGTCGAAGTGCCGCTCCGGCCTTGGCGGGGCCTCTACAGGCTCAGCCCGAACGGATTTCAGAGGCACGCGCTGGGGAAAATTTCAACACAACCCCAGTTGAGCGAAAAAAACCATGAGCGACACAGACAAGTTCGTCGGCACGCGCCCCGTCGCGCCGCAGCACGCATTCGATATCGAGCGCCTGACCCAGTTCATGCGCGAGCAGGTCGAGGGTTTTTCGGGCGAGTTGCAGGTTGAGCAATTCAAGGGCGGGCAATCGAACCCGACCTTCATGCTCACCGACGGTCGCGGCAAGCGCTACGTGATGCGTCGCAAGCCTCCCGGCGTGCTGCTGCCTTCGGCCCACGCGGTGGACCGCGAGTTCAAGGTCATCAGCGGCCTGGCCCAGACCGACGTGCCGGTCGCCAAGGCCTACGCCTTGTGCGAAGACACCGAGGTCATCGGCACCATGTTCTACATCATGGATTGCGTGGACGGCCGCATCATGTGGGACCCGAAGATCCCCGAAGTCGGCAATGAAGAACGCGCCGCGATCTTCGACGAGATGAACCGCGTGATCGCCGCGCTGCACACGGTGGACCCGAACGCGGTGGGCCTGGGTGACTACGGCAAACCCGGCAACTACATCGAACGCCAGGTGGGCCGCTGGACCAAGCAGTACAAAGCCGCCGAGATCGACCCGATCCCGGCCGCCAACAACCTGATGGACTGGCTGCCGCAGCACATTCCGGCCGGCGACGAAACCCGCATCGTGCATGGCGACTACCGGCTCGACAACGTGATCTTCCACCCCACCGAGCCGCGCATCTTGGCGGTGCTCGACTGGGAGCTGTCCACGCTCGGCCACCCGCTGGTTGACTTCGCGTACCACTGCATGACCTGGCGCATGCCAGCCTCGCAAGGCCGTGGCCTGGGTGGCGTTGACTTGGCGGCCCTCGGCATTCCAAGCGAAAGCGATTACGTCAAGCGCTACATGAAGCGCACCGGCCGCAGCGAGTCCGACATCCCCTCGCCGGACGAATGGAATTACTACCTGGTGTTCAACATGTTCCGCCTCGTCGGCATCTTGCAAGGCATTGCCAAGCGGGCCCAGCAGGGCAACGCGTCGAGCGCCGAAGCGGTGGCCGCCGGCCAACGCGCACGCCCGCTGGCAGAGCAGGCCTGGGCTTTGGCCGAGACGATCAAGTTCTGATCTTGCGCAGACCCTGAGCTTTCCGGGCGCGCGGCTGACCCCTAGGCGACGGACGCCTGCCCCGAAGGCCGCGAGAATTCCGCCAGAACTCCGCGATAAGCACGAACACACTGAGGAAACCGACATGGACTTCGAATACACCGACAAGGTCAAGGACCTGCAAAAGCGCGTCATCGCGTTCTCGGAAGACCACATCTACCCGGCCGAAGAAACCTTCGAGCACGAGATGGACGCCTACCGTGCCGAAGGCAATGCCTGGCAGGCCACGAAGGTCGTCGAAGAGCTGAAAGAAAAGGCCAAGGCCGCCGGCCTGTGGAACCTGTTCCTGCCGCCAAGCGCGGGCGGGCACTCCACGCGCGTCGAGAAATACGGCGCCGGCCTGACCAATCTCGAATACGCGCCCTTGTGCGAAATCATGGGCCGCTCGCACATCGGTGCCGAGCCGTTCAACTGCTCGGCACCCGACACCGGCAACATGGAAACGATCGTGCGCTACGGCACGCCCGAACACCATGAGCAGTGGCTGCAGCCGCTGCTGGACGGCAGCATCCGCTCGGCCTTCGCGATGACCGAACCCGACGTCGCCTCGTCCGACGCGACCAACATCGAAGCCAGCATCCAGCGCGACAGCGACCACTACGTCATCAACGGCAAGAAGTGGTGGACGTCGGGCGCGAACGACCCGCGCTGCAAGGTGCTGATCTTCATGGGCAAGTCGGACCCGACGCACCAGAACCGCCACCAGCAGCAGTCGATGATCCTGGTGCCGATGGACGCCCCGGGCGTGAAGGTGCTGCGCCACCTGCCGGTGTTCGGCTACGACGACGCGCCGCACGGCCACGCCGAGATGAGCTTTACTGACGTGCGCGTGCCGGTCAGCAACATCCTGCTGGGCGAAGGCCGTGGCTTCGAAATCGCCCAAGGCCGCTTGGGCCCGGGTCGCATCCACCACTGCATGCGTTTGATCGGCCGCGCCGAGCGCGCACTGGAGCAGATGTGCAAGCGCGCGCTGACCCGCGTGGCCTTCGGCAAAAAGGTCGCAGACCAAGGCGTGACGCGCGAGCGCATCGCCAACGCCCGCATGCTGATCGATCAGGCGCGCTTCCTGGTGCTGCACGCCGCCTACAAGATGGACAAGGTCGGCAACAAGTTCGCCAAGCAAGAGATCGCGATGATCAAGGTCGTGGCCCCGAACATGGCCTGCCAGGTCATCGACTGGGCGATGCAGGTGCACGGTGGCGGCGCTGTCAGCGACGACTTCGGCCTGGCCCGCGCCTACGCCAGCTCGCGCACGCTGCGTTTTGCCGACGGCCCGGACGAAGTGCACCGCAACGCGATCGCCAAGGACGAGTTGGCCAAGCACCTGACGCGCGGCTGACCTTCGGTTGATGCTTTGAAAGCGCCTGTGCCGCAAGCCGCACAGGCGCTTGCCAGCCAGCCCCTTCAGGGCGCAGGCTCGCGTTTTGCCAAGCCACGCCATGCATGACCGACACGCCCCCCACTGGCCACCCGGCCTGCCTCGGCACCTGACGCTGCCCGAGACCAGCGTTTACTACAACGTCGAGGTGTCGGCGGCGCGCTTCCCGAACAAGCCGTTCATCGTGTTCTACGACACGCCGATCAGCTTTGGCGAGTTCAAGCGCGAGACCGAGGTGATCGCCGCTTACCTGCAGCACGAGTGCGGCGTGAAAGCCGGTGACCGGGTGCTGCTGTACATGCAGAACAGCCCGCAGTGGATGCTGGCGTACTACGGCATCCTGCGGGCCAACGCGGTGGTCGTGCCCATCAACCCGATGAACACGACCGACGAACTGCGCCACTACGTGCACGACGCCGGCGCCACCACCGCCTTCGTGCCACAAGACCTGCTGGCGCAGATGCAGCCGCTTTTGTGTGAGCCCTTGGGCAGGACCTCGGGTGAGGCCTCGGGTGATCACTTGGCGGATCACTTGGCGGGTCGCTCCGCTGATCAATTGCACGAGGCGCCCGGGCCAGGCCTGCAACACATCATCGTCGCCACCTACAGCGACTACCTCAAGCAACCCACCGACCTGCCGGTGCCGGCTTTCGTGGCCGCGCCGCACCAGCCGGTGGTGGGCCCGGGGTTGATCGCCTGGGCCGACATGCTGGCCCACCCACTCGCACCCGGCCCGCTGACCGCCGGCCCCGACGACCTGTGCGTGATGCCCTACACCTCGGGCACGACCGGCCAGCCCAAGGGCTGCATGCACACCCACCGCAGCGTGATGAGCACGCTGGTGGGCGGCGCCCAATGGTTCAGCCGCACGCAAGACACCGTCTACCTCGCGGTGCTGCCGTTCTTCCACGTCACCGGCATGGCGGGCAGCATGAACGCGCCGCTGTTCACCGGCGCCACCCTCATCTTGCTGCCGCGCTGGGACCGCGAGGTGGCCGCGATGTGCATGCAGCGCTACCGCGTGTCGTCGTGGGCCGTCATCTCGACGATGGTGGTCGACTTCCTCTCGAACCCGCGCATCAGCGACTACGACCTGTCGAGCCTGGAGGTCATTCGCGGCGGCGGCGCGGCCATGCCGGCGGCGATTGCGGCCAAGCTGAAAGAGTTGACCGGCTTGTCGTACGTTGAGGGCTACGGCATGTCGGAGACCATGGCCGCCACGCACATCAACCCGCCGCACCGACCCAAGCCGCAGTGCCTGGGCATTCCGGTGTTCGATGTCGATGCACGCGTGGTGGACCCGAACACGCTGGCCGAAGTGGGCGTGGGCGAGATCGGTGAGGTCATCGTCAACGGGCCACAGGTGATGCAGGGGTACTGGAACAACCCGCAAGGCACGGCCGAGGCTTTCATCGACATCGACGGCAAGCGCTTCCTGCGCACCGGCGACCTGGCGCAGGTCGATGAAGACGGCTACTACTTCATGGTCGATCGGCTCAAACGCATGATCAACGCGTCGGGCTACAAGGTGTGGCCGGCCGAGGTGGAAGCGCTGATGTACCGCCACCCGGCCATTCTGGAAGCCTGCGTGATCGGCGCGCGCGATGAAAAGCGCGGCGAGACCGTGAAGGCCTTCGTGGTGCTGAAAAACGGTTTCGCGGGGCAGGTGACCGCGCAAGAAATCATCAGCTGGGCCCACGACCACATGGCCGCGTACAAGAGCCCGCGCATTGTTGAATTTGTCGAAGCGCTGCCCAAGTCGGGCTCAGGCAAGGTGATGTGGCGCGAGCTGCAAGACCAGGAAGCCCGCCGCTGAGGGTTAGCCCCGAATCAAGCGCCCGCACTCGCGGCGCAGACTGTACAACTGACTTCCCCCCGTCCCACCCGCAGGAGACACACCCGTGAAATCAAACCTCGTCCACCGACCCACCGCCCTGCGCCGCCGGGCCGTGCTGCTGGCCTCCATGGCAGCCGCCGTGATGGCCCCCCTGGGCAGCGCCCAGGCACAAGCCTTCCCCAGCAAGCCGATCACGCTGATCGTGCCGTGGCCAGCCGGCGGCTCGACCGACCGCCACCACCGCGCGCTGGCCGAAATCGCCAGCAAGTACCTGGGCCAGAACGTCATCATCGAGAACAAGCCCGGTGCTGGCGGCACGCTGGGCCCGTCCACCATGGCGCTGACGGCCAAGCCCGACGGCTACACCATCGCGCAGTTCCCGATGGGCATGCTGCGTGTGCCGCACATGCAAAAGACGCAGTGGCACCCGATCAACGACTTCAGCTTCATCATGGGCGTGTCGGGCTACACCTTCGGCTTCGTCGTGAAGAGCGAATCGCCGTACAAGACATTCAAGGACTACGTCAACGCGGCGGCCAAGCAGCCCGGCAAGATCGACTACGGCTCCACCGGCATCGGCACCTCGCCGCACCTGTTGATGGAAGAGGTGGCCGATGCCGCCAAGGTCGAGCTGAACCACATCCCGTTCAAGGGCAATGCCGACCTGATGCAGGCGCTGCTCGGTGGCCACGTGATGGCCGGCAGCGACGCCACCGGCTGGGACAAGTTCATCGACGGCGGCCAGATGCGCCTGCTCGTGACCTTCGGCGAAACCCGCACCAAGCGCTGGCCACAGGTGCCCACGGCCAAGGAACTGGGCTACGGCGTCGTCTCGTCGTCGCCCTATGGTCTGGTCGGCCCCAAGGGCATGGACCCGGCGGTCATGAAGACCTTGCACGACGCGTTCAAGAAGGCGATGGACGACCCCAAGCACGTGGAAGTGCTGGCGCAGTTGAACCAAGACGCCTGGTACCGCAGCGGTGAGGAATACAAGCAGTGGGCCATCGGCACCTTCGCCAAAGACAAGGCGCTGATCGAGAAGCTGGGCTTGGCGGCGAAGTAAGGCGACGCATCCCGCCGAGCCAGGGCCGCATCTGCGGCCCTTGTCGTTTTTGTGGCACGGGCTGCCCGTCGTGGAGCAGGCACATAAGGCGCCGCTCGCCCGAGATCGTCCCGCGCCGCATGGGCGTGGTGATCGGATGATGGCGATGGGCGATGGGCGAAAGGGGAAGGGGAAGGGGAAGGGGAAGGGGAAGAAGCTCACCATAGACCCAGCGACCGTTCACTGCCGGCAACTGCCGTGTTGCCCGCCATGAAAAAAGCCGGCGCATCGCGCCGGCTTTTTGTTGGTGTTCAGCGCCTCTTGGCGCGGAACACACCCGTCGTCAGTTCGACGCGTTCAGCGAACGCAGCGCGACTTCACGGATCTTGCCGTTCTCGACCACGGCCACGCGGGTGCTGGCCAGCGAACCACCGCGAGAATCGACGCCCACCAGGGTGTTCGGGTTGCGTGCGGCGGGCAGCTGCTTGAAGGCTTCGTCGAGCTTGCCGCGAATGGCGACCGCATCGGTCGCGGTGCCGGCCAGCTTCATCGCCACCGCGGTGGCGTGCACGGCGGTGTAGTTCAGCGACACCTCGGTGCTCGGCGTGCGACCCGGGTAGGCCTTGCCGAAGCGTTGCACGAAGTTGCGGGCCTTCTCGTTGGTGTCTTCCACCAGCGGCAGCACGCCGATCGAGCCTTCCAGCATCGAATAACCGCCCGCGACCTTGCCGATCTCGTCGAACTTGGCCTGGTCGATGACGATGAAGCCACCCTTGAAGCCCAGCTCGCGGGCCTGCTTGATCACGAGCGCGGTCGGCTCCGAAGCGCCGCCCACGAACATCACGTCAGGCTTGGCGGCCAGTGCACGGCTGACGCCGCTGTAGAAGTCGGCCGCGCGGTTGTACGACATCGGGTTCTCGATGACGGTCTTGCCACCGGCGGCTTCCCAGGCCGGCTTGAACGCAGCGGTCCAGGCCTTGGCGTAGTCGTGGTCGCCGTGGGCGAACGCGATGTTCTTGCCGTACTTGGTCATCGCGTGCTTCACGAACGCGGGAATGTAGGAGGTGAACTCCGGCGGAATCCGCAGCGTCAGCTTGTTGCCACGTGCGGTGACTTGTGGCACCGAGGTGTACGACAGCAGCAGGTACTTCTGTGCTTCGTTCTGCGTCTGCAGGGCGAAGCTGCCACCCGAGTGCGGCACCAGGATCGCAGGCGTCTTGTGCTCTTGCACGAGGCGCTGTGCGTTGATCGCGGTTTCAGAGGGGTTGTACTTGTCGTCCAGGGCGACGATCTCGAGCTTGTACTTCTTGCCGCCGATCGTCAGGCCTTCGGCGTTGATCTCGTTGACGGCGAGGGTCATGCCGTCGAGCACGTTCTTGCCGTACAGCGCAGCACCACCGCTCAACGGGCCGGAGTAGCCGATCTTCACGACGTCTTGCGCATGGGCCGAGGTGGCGGCGAAGGCGAGGCCGACGGCTGCAGCAGCCGACAGTTGCTTCAGGTGGGTCTTGAACTTCATCTTTCTCTCCTAAGGGTGAAACAGGTCACACGCTGACAAAAAACATGACGGCGGGCGCAAGGATTCAACGACAGCCCGCCGCAGCGGTTGATGGGGAAAACGCGAAGGAACTACCAGGAAACAACAGGGTCATGCCCCGATGTAAGCCTTGCGCACCGCCTCGTTGTTGAGCAGGCTGTCGCGGTCGCCTTCCATCACGATGCGTCCGCCCTCGATGACATAGGCCCGGTGCGCGATCTTCAGCGCCGCGAAGGCGTTCTGCTCGGCCAGCAACACGGTGGTGCCAGCCTTGTTGATGCGCTGGATCACTTCGAACACCTGCTTGACCACCAGCGGTGCCAAGCCAAGCGAAGGCTCGTCGAGCAAAAGCGCCTTGGGCCGGCCCATCATGGCGCGGCCGATGGCGACCATCTGCTGCTGGCCACCGCTCAAGCTGCCGGCCGGGTCGTCCTTCTTCTCGTTGAGGATGGGGAACAGGCCCAGCACCTCGTCGAGCACGCGCTTGTTGCCCGCACTGTCACCGCGGTGCACATAAGCGCCGAGCATCAGGTTCTTCAGCACCGACATGCCCGGGAACAGCTTGCGGCCTTCCGGGCACTGCACCACACCGGTCTGCACGATTTGCGCGGCGCGCATGCCCACCAGTTCTTGGGTGCGGAACTTGATGCTGCCGCCCGCCGCCCGGTGAATGCCGCTCGTCGTCAGGAAGATCGAGCTCTTGCCGGCGCCATTGGCACCCAGCAGCACCACCAGTTCGCCTTCCTTGGCGTGCAGGCTGATGCCGTTGAGCGCTTGGAAGTTGCCGTAGTTGAGGGTGACGTTTTCAAGCGTCAGCATGTTCGCTCCCCAGGTAAGCGTCGATCACGGCTTCGTTGCAGCGGATCTCGGCGGGTGTGCCCTCGGCGATCTTCTCGCCGTAGTTCAGTACCAAGATCTTGTCGGCCAGGCTCATGATCATCGTCATCTTGTGTTCGATCAGGCCCACCGTCAGCCCGCTCTTGACCATCTTGCGGATCAACTCGGCCAGGCCCAGCGTTTCATCGGGGTTCACGCCGCCGGCCGGTTCGTCCAGCAGCAAGAGCTTGGGTTCGGTGGACAGCGCCAGCGCGAAGGCCACGCGCTTGCGCTCTTCCTGCGAGATGTCGCCGGCCAGCCGGTTGGCCGCGTTCGACAGGCCCACGAAGTCGAGTGCGGCGCGCGCCTTTTCGCGGCACACCTTTTCTTCATTGCGCAGCCTCGAAGAACCAAAGATCACGTCTATCAGCCCGGCGCGGGTGCGCAGGCGGTGGCCGACGATCAGGTTGTCGAGCACGGTGGCCTGGTCGAACAAGGCGGTGGTCTGGAAGGTGCGCGCCACGCCGAGTTGGGCCACTTGGTCGGTGCGCAAGTGGGTCACGTCTTGCCCATCGAAGGTGATGCTGCCGGACGTGGGCCGGTGCACGCCGCTGATGAGGTTGAAGAAGGTCGTCTTGCCTGCGCCGTTGGGGCCAATGATCGCGTTGATCTTGCCCTTCTCGATGATGGTGGTGACGTTGTTGACGGCGGCCAGGCCACCGAAGCGCTTGCTGAGGTTTTCGATCTTAAGCACGGCTGCCTCCTTGCTGCGGCGTGACAGGCGCCACCGGCGCGGCGGCCGGCGGTGGGGTCGTCTTCAAGGCCGCCAGGGCCCGGGATGCGCGACGCGCCTTCCAGCCCAGGTAGCTGCCCACGATGCCGTTTGGCACAAAGATCACCAGCAGGATCAACACCGGGCCAAAGACGATGAAGCGGTATTCCTGCAGGAACTGCAGGTACTGAGTCAACCAAGGCACGGTCAGCGCGCCCAGCAGAGGCCCGAGCAAAGTGCCCAGGCCGCCCACCAGCATGTACATCGTGAAGTCGAAGGTGTGTTGCACACCGGCGAGGTCAGGCCCCAGGAAGCGCACGAAGCCGGCGTACAGCCCGCCCGCAATGCCGGCATAAAACACCGACAACGAAAACGCCAGCAGCTTGTTGCGCATCAAGTTGATGCCCAGCGATTCGGCCAGCTCGTCGCTGTTGCGGATCGCCATGAAGGTGCGACCCAGCAGCGAGGTGACGATGCGGTGCATGAAGAACACACCCACCACGAGGAAGAAGAACACCAGGTAGTACAGCGATCGCGGCGTGTCGAAGGCGATGGCGTCCCAGCCGAAGGGCAGTGGAATCGGCGATGGCGGTGGCACACCAATGACGCCCACGGTGCCGTGGGTCAGGCCCTCCCACTTCTCGATCACGAGAAACATGATGTAGCCCACGCACAGCGTGAAGATCGAGAAGTAGTGGCCCTTCAGCCGCAAAGACACGAAGCCGAGCGGCAAGCCGATCAACACCGTGATCACGCCCGACAACGGGAACGCGACCCAGAACGGCACCTGGTGGTCCACGGTGAGGATGCCCACCGTGTACGCGCCCACGGCCATGAAGCCCGCATGCGCCAGGTTGAACTGGCCGGTGTAGCCGGTGATGAGGTTGAGCCCGATGGTGGCCAGCGCGAAGATGTACGCGGTGGACATGACGGTGAGGTGGTAGTCGTTGCTCGTGACGAACGGGAACACGAGGCCGGCGATGAACAACAGCGTCCAGCCGACTTTGCCTTCAAGGAAGCCCATGGTCAGCGCACTCCCTTGGTGAACAAGCCCTGAGGGCGGATCGACAAGATGACCACCAGCAGCGCGAAGGCGATGATGTCCTTGTAGTCGGATGAGATGTAGAAGGCGCCGAAGCTTTCAGCGAAGCCGATGATCAAACCGCCGACGATGGCGCCGGGCACGCTGCCCATGCCGCCGAGGATGATGATCACGAAGGCCTTCGTGATGACGAGGTTGCCCATCGCCGGATACACGAGGTTGATTGGCGCGTACAGCGTCGCGGCAATCGCGGCCAGCGCGCCCGAGATGGCGAACGTGAGCATGGCCACGCGGTTGGCGTCGATGCCCACCAGCGAAGCGCCGTCGCGGTTCTGCGCCATCGCGATGATGGTCGAGCCCATCACCGTCTTCTTCAGGAACAGGTGCAGCAACACCATCAGGACGAAGGTCGCGGCGATGATCAGCAGCCGCTGCACCGGGGCGGTGACGCCGCCGAGTTCGATGATGCCGGTGTAGGGCGTCTGCATGCGGTGGAAGTCGGCGCCCCAGAGGGCTTGCGCGCCGGCTTCGAGAAACAGCAGCATGCCGATCGCCGCGATCATCGGGTGCAGTCCGTGGTGGTGGCGCAGCGGGTGGAACACCAGCCGCTCAGCAAGCGTCGAGATGACCGCCACGCACAGGGCCGAACCGATCATCGCCAGCCAGTAGTTCCAGCCCCAGGCCGACATGAGGTGGAACGACGCGAACGCGCCGGCCATGTAGAACGCGCCGTGCGCGAAGTTCGGCACATGAAGAATGCCGTAGACAAGGGTGAGGCCCAGGGCCACGAGGCTGTAGATCCCGCCGAGCGTGAGCCCGTTGAGGACTTGTTGCAGGAAGAGGTCCATGGTTCAGGCCTCCAAGCCGGTAGCTGCTAAAAAAGCAGCTTGAACGGGCGTACAGAACGACGCACCGGGGACCGCAAAAACAAGCGAGGGCATAAGGGGTTGATCTCCAGTAGGGCCCGGCCGCTGAAGCGGGGGCGTTGAAGGCGCGAAGGAGCCGATCGCCCTGTCGGCTCCCAAGCAATCTGCAGAACAGAATGTTTTTGACTATTCCCCCCAGGTCCAGGGGGCGTCAACACGTTTCCAAACGTTTGGCCTGCATTGCAGAACAAACGAGGGAAAACACCGACAAGTTTTCAGTCCCGTACGGTGGCCCTCGCACGGGCCAGCTGTCACCTATGTTCCACCGCTGCAGGCTGGACGCCGAACGACGACTCCGTTCAAATTCCGGACGGGGACCGGCGCCGCTCTTGATCGCTCCGCCCGCCGTCTGTATATTCCGCTGTGCAGAAGTTTGTTTCACAAATGGCGGGTCGAAACTGCACTCCCGTGCAACGAGAATTCTGCCCTCCCAGGCCAACTCGCATCAGCCGGCCTGTCCCCGTTTCAACTCCAAAGGGAAGTCGTTCCAATGAAAGTTCTGGTACCCGTCAAACGCGTGGTGGACTACAACGTGAAGGTCCGCGTGAAGAGCGACGGAAGCGGTGTGGACATCGCCAACGTCAA
>JAYSYW010000088.1:0-12963 GCA_043727255.1 Rhizobacter sp.
GCGGCGGTTGCTGGTGGCGTAGATCAGCACGTTGTCGGAGGCCTGCGCCACCGAACCGTCGAGCACCGATTTCAGCGCCTTGTAGCCGGGCTCGCCCTCGTCGAAGCTCAGGTCGTCGCAGTAGACGATGAAGCGCTCGGGCCGCTCGGCCACCAGGTCGATCAGATCGGGCAGGTCCACCAGGTCGGTTTTATCGACCTCGATCAAGCGCAGGCCCTGGGCCGCGAACTCGTTCAGGCAGGCCTTGATGAGCGAGCTTTTGCCGGTGCCACGCGCGCCGGTCAGCAGCACGTTGTTGGCCGATCGCCCCGCCACGAACTGCGCGGTGTTGCGCAACAGGCGCTCCTTCTGCGGCGCAACTTCCACCAACTCATTCAGGCGGATCGGCGCCACATGGCGCACCGGCTCCAGCGCCGCCGTGCCATTGCGCTTGCGGTAGCGAAAGGCGGTGGACGCTGCCCAATCGGGCGCCTGCAGCGGGTGGGGCAGCACGGCCTCCAGTCGCTGCAACACGGCCTCGGCGCGTGCGATCAAAGGCAGCAGGGAATCAGCAAGCGTCGTCATTCCATCAGGCCGCATGCGCGGCATCCCCAAAGCGAAGCGGGCAGTTTAGGCGCAGGCCAACCCAAGCTGGATGCTCGGGCAAGTGCCCCTGACACCCCCATGATCCTTGCTGACGAATCGAGCGTGTATAACAGCGTGCGCGCTGCGCTGGCGCCCGGCGGCAACCGCCGCTTCGGGCAAACGAAGGCCGCCTTTCAAGGCGGCCTTCGCGTTTCAAGACGACTCTTTCGTGCCCTCGATGCCGACCCACTTTTTCTCGCCACCTTGCTGGGTGAAATCACTCTGCGCCGCCAGAGTGAAAAAGTGCAACCAGCAAGCCGACGTTCAAAATTTTCACGGCACGTTGAGGCGCCAAGCCGCAGCCACATCACAACAACGGAACACGCAATGAACCTCGACAAGTGGTGGTGGTGGGGCGTTGGCGCGCTGGTGCTTGCACTCGGCGCTGCCGCCTTTTGGGACGACGAAGACGCACCCGAAGAAGCACCACCTGCCGTGGCCGCACCGTCCACCGGCTTGCCGGCCCTGCCGAGCCACGCGGCCAGCGACGTGGGCAGCGCGGCCGCGCAACTGGGTGGCGGCCTGGACGACGCCGCGCGCCTGTTCGACCTGGGCGTGGCCGGCCACCTGACGATCGACCTCGACACCAAGACCGCGCTCGAAATGATGCGGGCCGAGCTGGGCCCCAACCCCTCGGCCGCCGACCTGCAGCGCGTGGAAGACTCGCTGCGCAAGGGCCTGCCGCCCGCCGCCGCAGCGCAAGCCATCGCGTTGATGCGCAACTACATCAACTACAGCCAGGCCTATGCGCGCGAAATGGAAAAGCAAGAGCCACCGACCTCGCTGGCGGGCATGCGCGCGCTGATCGACCGTGCCGAGGCCCTGCAACGCCGTCACTTCGACGCCGCAACCGCCAAGGGCCTGTTCGGCGCCCAGCAAGCGCACAGCCGCTACATGCTGGAAGTGCAGGCGCTGGAGGCCGACACCCAGCTTTCGGCCATCGACAAAGCCCAGCGCATGAAGCGCCTGCGCGACCAGTTGCCTCCCGAAGTCGTCGCCCTTGACCCCGCCCCGCCAAAAGAAGTGTTCGACATGGAGCAGAAGGTCATCGCGCTGCGCCAGCAAGGCGGCTCCGAAGCCGAGGTGCAGCGCTTGCGCGAACAGGTGTTGGGTGCCGACAGCGCCACCGCAATCGCCCAGATGGAGCAGCAGAAGGCGCAGTTCGACACCCGTTACAACGCCTACCTGCAAGAGAAGAAAACGCTGGCAGGTGTGCCGGCGCCAGCGCAGATTGACGCGCTGCTGGCGAAACACTTCCCCGCCGATGACGTGGCCGCCGCCCGCGCCTACGACCGGCTGCAAGGTCGCTGAGGCATGACCTGACCGCACATGGAAGCCGCCAAGGCCTTGCGGCCGGGTCGCCACAGCCAGGAGCCGGTGCAAACTGAATTCGGCTGGCATGTGATCCAGCTCGTGTCTGCAAAGCCGGTGAAGAAGCCGCCGTTCGACGCGGTGCGCGATGGCCTGCGCCAGCAGGTGGTCAGCGAGCGGGTCGAAGCGCAGGTGCTCAAGCTGCGCGATGACGTGCACATCGCTTGCTGCAGTCACCCTGACGCCCCCCCAAGTGCCGCCCGCTTCAACGCGGGATTTCCACCACTTGGTCGCCCGTCACCGCAAACACCCGGTCGCCCGGCCGAATGCGTGCGGGGTGCATGCCGGTGAATGCGCCAAAGGCTGGCAACACGCCCACCTGTGGGCCGAAGTGAAAACACGGCAAGCGCAGGTGATCGTTCGCCCGGCCGCCGACCGTCACGCAAGGGTGCAAGTGGCCGGCCAACACATAGCCGGCGTCACGCGCCACCGGGTGGTGGCAAAGCAGCAGGCCGCCCAGCGGCAGCGGTTCATCGAACACCTCGATGCGCAAATGTGGCGGAGGGTCACCGGCCCGGTCGTCGTGATTGCCGCGCACCAACGTCAACTCAAGCTCGGCATGCGCGTCGCGCCAAGCGGTGACGGCAGCCAGAGTGGCAGCCGCATGGGCATGCGCGGAGTGCAGCAAGTCGCCCAGGAACACGATGCGCCGGGCCTTCAGCCGCGCCACCAAAGCCGTCAGCACACCCAGCGTTTCGGTGGTCGTGCCACGGGGCACCGGCACGCCGAGTGCGCGGAACGACACCGCTTTGCCGATGTGCGCGTCGGCCACCAGCAGCGTGCGCGGCTCGGCGAGCCACAGGGCTTTTTCAGGGAGAAGGGTCAGCGCGTGGCCGCCAACGTGGGCCGTGAGCACGGCGCCCTCCGGTGTGGTCAACCCACCAGCAGGCGCAGCGAAGCGTCGAGGTGTTCGCTTGGCACGCGCTTGAAACCCGAGCGGGCATAGCGCTGCAAGCGGCCGACGGCGAACGCCGTCATGACGGAAGCCTGCGCATTGGCATCGACCGTCGGGGTTTGCGAGCCAGCGGCTTCAGCCGCGAGGCGAAGGCTTTGGCGCAACTGCGATTCGATGCGGTCGAAGAACTGGCTCATGCGTGACACCAGGCGGTCGTTCTCGAACACCAGCGCGTCACCCACCATCACACGTGTCATGCCGGGGTTCTTTTCACCAAACTGCAGCAGCACGGTCAGCACCTTCTGCGCCTGCACCGCACCCTGGGTTTCGCGTTCGTTGATCTGGTTCACCAGCGTGAACACACTTTGTTCGATGAAGTCGATCAGGCCCTCGAACATCTGGGCCTTGCTGGCGAAGTGACGGTACAGCGCGGCCTCTGACACATCGAGCTTGCCGGCCAATGCGGCGGTGGTGATGCGTTCAGCGCCGGGTTGCTCAAGCATGCTGGCCAGCGTCTGAAGAATCTGCACCCTGCGTTCGCCTGGCTTGGGCCGCTTGCGGCCTGCCGGTTCTGCGGCGCCCGTTGCGGGGGCGCTCTCGGAACCGGGAAGAAGCAGGGGATCGGTCATGGGGAAGCGCCAGTAGTCACAAAGTCCGAAGGGTCTTCAGCGCTCGAATTCTGGCATACACATACGAGGGCTTTGGGCAATGGTGAACACCAACTTCCGGGGTGTTTTTCACGTTGCGCGCCCTCTTGAGGTAGCGCCGCATCCACACCGTGCGCATGCCGATGCCATGGGCTGCGCGTTGGTGCTGCAAGGTGTCTTCGACCAGGATGCAGCGGCTGGGCAAGACCTTCAGCTTCGCGGCCATGTGGCGCAGCATGCGGGCGTCGGGCTTGGGGCGGGCATGCCCGAACATGCGCATGTCTTCGACGCTGATCACGCCGTCGAAAAATTCGCCCAGGTGCAGCGTGTTCAGCACCCGCAGCGCATAGGCGCGCGGCGCGTTGGTGAATATGTACTTTCGGCCCGGCAAGCGCCGCAGCGCTTCACGGTCATGCGCGTGGGTGCGCAGGCGGTCTTCCAGGCCCGGCAGTTTGTGCGTCTCGGCAAGAAAGTGGCTGGCCTTGACGCCATGGTGGCGAATCAAGCCCAGCAAGGTCGCGCCGTAGCGCTGCCAGTAGTGCTGGCGCAGGGCAGACGCTTCATGGCTCGGCAGCCCGAGGTGCGTCGCCACGTAGTCCGTCATGGCCTGGCTGATCGGCGCGAACGACGCATGCGATGCGTCGTGCAGCGTGTCGTCCAAGTCAAAAAGCCAAACAGGGGGTTTGAGGCGCGACACGATGGCAGAGAAAAAGAAGCGCGGAAACGAAGCGACGTGCGCCCATCAAGCCACAACCCGCGCATCGGGTTTCCCGGGCGCAGGGTTGGCGCCCCTTGGGGGCAGGAGCGCAGCGACTGGGGGGCTAGTGACTCCGGATCATCGTGCCGTAGGCTTGCTCGGTCAGGATCTCCAACAGCATCGCGTGCGGCACGCGCCCGTCGATGATGTGCACCGAGTTCACGCCGTTCTTGGCGGCATCCAGCGCCGAAGCGATCTTGGGCAGCATGCCGCCGCTGATGGTGCCGTCGGCGAACAACTCGTCGATCTCGCGTGCCGTCAGGTTGGTGAGCAGCTTGCCGGTTTTGTCGAGCACGCCGGGGATGTTGGTCAGCATCATCAGCTTCTCGGCCTTCAACACCTCGGCCAGCTTGCCGGCCACCACGTCGGCGTTGATGTTGTAGTTCTCGTTGTCGCTGCCGAAGCCCAGCGGCGAGATGACCGGAATGAACTGGTCGTCTTGCAGCGCCTTCACCACCGACGGGTCGATGGATTCGATTTCGCCGACCTGGCCCACGTCGTGGTGCAGGCTCGGGTCTTTGTGGTCGATCAGCTTGAGCTTGCGTGCGCGGATCAGCCCGCCATCACGCCCGGTCAGGCCCACGGCCTTGCCGCCGGCCACGTTGATCAGCCCCACGATGTCTTGCTGCACCTGACCAGCCAGCACCCACTCCACGACTTCCATCGTCTCTTCGTCGGTGACGCGCATGCCCTGGATGAAGGTGCCCTTCTTGCCGATCTTGGCCAGCGCCTCGTCGATCTGCGGCCCGCCGCCATGCACCACCACCGGGTTCATGCCGACCAGCTTGAGCAACACCACGTCTTCGGCAAAGTCTTGCTGCAGCGCCGGGTCCGTCATGGCGTTGCCGCCGTACTTGATGACGATGGTCTTGCCGTGGAACTTGCGGATGTAGGGCAAGGCCTGCGCGAGGATCTCGGCCTTGTCGCGTGGCGCGATGTTGGAGAGATCGGAGGTGTGTGCAGCGGGGGGCTCGGCGGTCATGGCAGGGGGCTTTCCCGGAAACTGAATGCGGCAAATTGTAGGGGGATGCTTTTGCCGCCCCGGCCTCATTTCGGCCGAACCACGCAAGGCGCAGGTGCATGGCAACAGGGTGCGGCACAAGGCGCCGCGTCGGCGTCCGCTGACACGCGTTCGCGCCCATGGCCCACTCTCGACGTCGGCAATTGAGGTCACACTGCAAGCGATGAATCGCCCCCCACTCCCGAGACATCTTGCGCTTGCCGCGCTGGCTGGGTTGCCCACGTTCCTGTTGACAGCGCATGCGGCTGAGCCCGACAAAGGCCGGCCGCCAGTGGTGCAGACACTGCCCGAGTTCCTCGACAGCCTTTCAGACAACGCGCTCAGCACCGACCGCCGGCAGATCTATCGGGTGGACGGCAAGCGGCGCTACGTGACGCTCGGTTCGAGCTGGACGGCGGTGCTCGACGAACAAGTGGCTGTGCGATTGGGCAGTACCGGCAGCGGCCCCGCCACCGCCGGCCCACCAGGCCGGGCACTGGCGGTGCTGAACAGCGCCGAGAACACCCGCTCACGCATCTATGTGCAAGACGACAGCACCGGGCGCGAAACCGGCGCCGCCGTGGCCTGGAACTTCCGGCCCGACTGGACGCTGCGCACCCAGGCCTATCGGCTGCGCGACAACAGCTCCGGCATCTTGCGCACCGAGGCCGAATCAGCCCTGCGCTTCGGTCCATCCACCTTGTGGGTTGAAGGCTTGATCCGCCACGCCGAGCTTGATGCCGAAGGCGCCGCCCCGCAGGGCTGGGCCGACAACAAGCCCGACGCCAACTTCATCGGCGCGCGCGCGTTCTGGCAGCCGTTGCCCAGCCTGAGCCTGAGCGCACAAACCCAACGCGCCATCCGGCCCGACCCGCTGCCGGGCGACGAGGGCATGTACAACTCGCGCACTGAATTTGGCGCCGACTACCGGCCACAACTCAGCGGCATGTTGACGGGCCTGCGCCTCTACTGGCGCGAAGCCACGCGGCTCGGCCTGCTCTCGTCGGAAGGGGTGGATGAACGCACCACCTACCGCAGCGTGGCGGGTGCGAGCATGCCGGACGGGTCACCCGAAGGCAGCGTGTACACCGAACTGCGCCGCCACAGCCTGATGAGCGACGAAGACGCGCTGGTGGTCCTGGGCTGGCGGCACACGCTGGAGCCCGCGCCGCAGTGGCGCATCAACACCACGCTGGAAACCGCCGAGCCGGTGGGCGGCCAGACCGCCATCCGCTCGCACACGGTCGGGCTGTCGGTGTCGCAAAGCGCCCACCCCAGCCACAGCATGCTGGTTGAAACCGAAGCGGTGCACAGCTCGCTGAGCCACAGCAGCTATGCGGCCTTCAAGCTGACCAACCGCCTCACTGAAAACAGCCTGACCGCTTGGCGGCTCAGCATCACCGACGATCGCCCAAAGCCAGCGACGGGCGGCACCGGCACCACCAACCTCAAGGCCTCGGTGGGCTGGGGCTGGCGCGAACCCGAAGAGCGCCGCTTCAACACCTTGTGGCGCTATTCGCTGATCGGCCGCAACGCGCAGGGCGCAAACATCACCACGCCTTATGTGGCCGACCGGCGTGCGCACATCGTGTTCGGACAAGGCGGCTGGGACTTTTCAGATCGATCCGACATCGTGCTGCGCGGCTCGCAGCGCTGGGACCGCGACGAATCGTTCGAGGGCGGTGCCCTGCGCCGCACCCAGATGTGGGTGGTTCGCAGCTCGGTGAACATCGATGAACACTGGGTGCTCAGCGCGCACGGCGCCACACGCGGCGACAGCGCGGGGCCACGCCAAAGCGGCCTGGGCGCCGAGGTTGGCTACAACCTCAGCCGCAAGGTCGCGCTGGCCATCGGCTACAACCCACGCGGGTTCGATGACGGCGAACTCGAACTCGACGACCAGTTGAAGAAGGGCCTGACCCTGCGCCTGCGCTTTGCCATCGACACCGCGCTGGCACGCTGGCTCGACCCGCCGATGCCTGGCCGCGCACGCCCGCCCGAGGCCGTGCCGCTGGGCCCCCAGTGACGCCGCCATCCAACCTTTGACGCGACGGAAACCCACCATGTCCAGCAAATCCGACTCCGACAACGCTGACGCCAGCGGCAGCAGCAATGGCAACGCCAAGAAAAAGCCGCCGTCCAGCCTGCTCGACAACGAATTCGCCGACCACGTGAAGGACTCGGCGCAGCAGATCTGGCAAGCCGGCCTGGGCGCTTTTTCCAAGGCACAGGCCGAAGGCAGCAAGGTGTTCGATGCGCTGGTCAAAGACGGCATGGGCTTGCAGCAGAAGTCGCAGGCCGCAGCCGAGGAAAAGCTGGCCGAAATGTCGGGCCGCCTCAGCGGCGTGGCCGGCGAGGTACAGGCCAAGGCCGGCCAGCAGTGGGACAAGCTGGAGTCAATTTTTGAAGAGCGCACCGCCCGCGCGCTGGGCCGCCTGGGCGTGCCAAGCGCCAAAGACATCGAGGCGCTGACCGCGCGCATCGAAGCGCTGAGCGAGCAGGTGGCCAAGCTGTCGCAAGACACCGTGGCAACGCGCAAAGAGGCGGCCAAGGCTGCAGCCAAACCCGCCGCCAAGAAGGCGCCAGCCAAGCGCGCAGCACGCAAGCGTTCGGCCTGATCCTGCCCAGCGAACGCAATCCCCGGGCGCCCTGCCCTGCCCTGCCCTGCCCTGCCCTACGCCGTGAACTTGCCCGGGAAGAACCACAGCAACGCGGCCGTCACCACCAGGTAGCGGCCGAACTTGCCGATGGCCATGTAACCCACGCAAGGCCAGAACGGCAGCTTCAGCCAGCCCGCCAGAGCGCACAGCGGGTCGCCCACCAAGGGCAGAAACGACATCAAGCAGGCCTTCGGACCAAAGCGCTTCAACCAAGTCAGCACGTGCACTTCATGGGGCTTGTGGGTGATCTTCTCGTAGGCGCGCTCGGCCGCGTAACCCATCCAGTAACTGATCGCACCGCCCAGCGTGTTGCCGGCGCTGGCCACCAGCACGGCGGGCCAGAAGAGGTCGGGGTTGAGCTTGAGCAAACCGAACAGCGCCGGTTCCGAGCCCACCGGCAACAGCGTGGCCGACACCAGCGCAATCACGAAGAGGGTGCTGAGCCCGAACTCGGGCAGGGCCAGCCAGCCCATCATTGCGTTGATCCATGCGTCCATCCGGCGGCATTATCAGCAGGGCTGTCAATGCCCGAAATGCGCCAAGGTCAAGCGATATACTCTGCCTCCTTTTTGGGCAGACCCACCTCTCATCCCCTTTCGCTCCACCATGCAGATCGGCCACATTTCACTGGCGAATCGCCTGTTCGCCGCCCCGATGGCCGGGGTGACGGATCGCCCGTTCCGCCAGCTCTGCAAGCGCCTGGGCGCGGGCTACGCGGTGAGCGAGATGGTCACGTCGCGCAAGGAGCTGTGGAACAGCCTGAAGACCTCGCGCCGTGCCAACCACGACGGCGAGGTCGAGCCAATCGCGGTGCAGATCGCCGGCACCGAGCCGGCCATGATGGCCGAGGCGGCCCTCTACAACATCGAACGCGGCGCCCAGATCATCGACATCAACATGGGCTGCCCGGCCAAGAAGGTGTGCACCAAGTGGGCGGGTTCGGCGCTGATGCAAGACGAGCCGCTGGCGCTGCGGATCATCGAAGCCGTGGTGGCCGCCTGTGCGCCGCACAACGTGCCCGTCACCCTGAAGATGCGCACCGGCTGGTGCCAAGCCGAACGCAACGCGGTGGCCATCGCCCGCGCCGCTGAACAAGCCGGTGTGGCAATGGTGACCGTGCACGGCCGCACCCGCGAGCAAGGCTACGGCGGCCACGCCGAATACGACACCATCGCCGCCGTCAAGCGAGCGCTGCGCATTCCGGTGGTGGCCAACGGCGACATCACCACACCCGAGAAAGCGCGCGAGGTGTTCGCGGCCACTGGCGCCGACGCCATCATGATCGGCCGCGCCGCGCAGGGCCGGCCGTGGATCTTTCGCGAAGTGGCGCACTTCCTCGCCACCGGCGAACACCTGCCCACGCCGCCGGTGTGGCAAGCCAAAGACTGGTTGCTGGAACACCTGCACGACCACTACAGCCTGTACGGCGAACGCTCCGGCGTGCGCACCGCGCGCAAGCACATCGGCTGGGCCGTGAAGGCGTTGCCGGGCGGCGAAACCTTTCGTGCCCACATGAACACCCTTGAAAGTTGCGACGCGCAGGTGCGCGCGGTCAGCGACTGGTTTGACCAACTGGCCGACCACTGCGAGCGCCTGCCCGCAGCCCCGTCGCTCGACAGCGGCCCCCTCGAAGCGCAAGAAGAAGCAGCATGAGCAAAAAACACATCGAAGAGTGCGTGCGTGAAAGCCTGGAGAGTTACTTCAAAGACCTGCATGGCGTCGAACCCAACGCCATGTACGAAATGATGCTGAAAGTGGTTGAAAAGCCGCTGCTGACCGTGGTGATGAAACACGCCGACGGCAACCAGAGCAAAGCCGCCGAGTGGCTTGGCATCAACCGCAACACGCTGCGCCGCAAGCTGCTCGACCACAAGCTGGTGAAGTAAGCCCACCGCTCCACATCCTCCGCAGGCCTGTTGCCGCTCATGCGAACGGTTCTCTTATTCGCGCTGCTCGCCGCGTTCGGATTTCAGACGCAGGCCGGTCAACCGCGCGTGAGCGTCGTCTACAGCCCGGTCTTCGACTTCACGTGCTCCTTGGTTCTCGGCGGCTCGATCAAAGACGAATGGAAAGATGAGTTGCTTTCACGAAAATCAGAGTTTGAAGGTCTGTGGGCAAAGGTGGGCACGAAGCAGATTGAGATCGCAGAATCGATCACCGGCAAACCATTCCCTGCCGAAGACATCGCTGCTCGGCTGACGCTGTGCAACCTGCCATCGCAATCGTTCGTGGGTGTCAGCGTCAACATGCGCTACGCCCTCAAGAGTTTCATCCCGGCGCCCGTCCCCATGCGTGCCAAGGTTGAAACCCTCTTCCACGAATTGCTGCACGTTTTTCTTTCCCGCCACCCCGTCCCGAATTCCGAGCTTCTTGCGGCAAATTCCACCGAGCCGTGGTGCGTGCGTATTCACCTTCACCTGCTTGCGCTGCACAAGGCGGTTTTGCTGAAACAGCAAGAGCCGGAGGTCTTGCAAGAGGTGGTTTCCATCGCTGGGCAGCTGCCTGGTGGCTGCTACAAAAGGGCCTGGGAAATCGTGAATGCGAGCGAAACCGAGTACGCGAAGTATCTTGCCGAGCTGGCCAAATAGGCCGCTTCATTCCATCCAGGCTGGTGACCAGAAGGCCGCACTGTTCATATAGACGTTCGGGCTGAGCCCGTCGAAACCCGTTCTCCACTGCATTCCAGTTCCAACGAAAGACCCGCATGTCCACGCAACTCCAGGCCCTCCTTTCCGTTTCCGACAAAACCGGCGTGCTCGAATTCGCCCGCGAACTGAACGCGCTGGGCATCAAGCTCTTGTCCACCGGAGGCACCGCCAAGCTGCTGGCCGACGCCGGCCTGCCCGTCACTGAAGTGGCCGATCACACGGGCTTCCCCGAGATGCTGGACGGCCGCGTGAAGACGCTGCACCCCAAGATCCATGGCGGCCTGCTGGCCCGGCGCGATGTGCCCGAGCACGTGGCCGCGCTGAAGGAACATGGCATCGCCACCATCGACATCCTGTGCGTCAACCTCTACCCGTTTGAAGCGACCATCGCCAAGACCGGCTGCACGCTCGAAGATGCGATCGAGAACATCGACATCGGTGGCCCGGCCATGGTGCGTTCGGCCGCCAAGAACTGGAAAGACGTGGCGGTGCTGACCGACGCCTCGCAATACGCCCAGGTGCTGGCCGAACTGAAGGCCGACGGCGTGGTGGCCACGAAGACCAAGTTCGCGCTGTCAGTGGCCGCGTTCAACCGCATCTCGAACTACGACGCCGCCATCAGCGACTACCTCTCGGCCCTGAAGGAAGACGGCTCGCGCAGCGAGTTCCCGGCGCAAAGCAACGCCCGTTTCGTGAAGCTGCAAGACCTGCGCTACGGCGAAAACCCGCACCAGCAAGCCGCCTTCTACCGCGACCTCTACCCCGCGCCCGGTTCACTCGTCACGGCCAAGCAATTGCAGGGCAAGGAACTCTCTTACAACAACATCGCCGATGCCGACGCGGCCTGGGAATGCGTCAAGTCGTTCGACACACCCGCCTGCGTGATCGTCAAGCACGCCAACCCCTGCGGCGTGGCGGTGGGCGCTGATTCGGCCGAGGCCTATGCCAAGGCCTTCAAGACCGACCCCACCTCGGCCTTCGGCGGCATCATCGCCTTCAACACCGAGCTCGATGCCGCAGGCGCCGCACTCGTCGCCAAGCAGTTCGTCGAAGTGCTGATGGCCCCGAGCTTCACGCCCGAAGCGCTGGCGCTCTTTGCCAGCAAGCCCAACACCCGTGTGCTGCAGATCGCGCTGCCCAAGGGCGGTACCACCGCATGGGAACAAGGCCGCAACCAGCAAGACGTGAAGCGCGTGGGGTCGGGCCTGTTGATCCAGTCGGCCGACAACCACGAGCTGGCGCTGTCCGATCTGAAGGTGGTCAGCAGCGTGCAGCCAACACCCGCACAACTGAACGACCTTCTGTTCGCCTGGAAGGTCGCCAAGTACGTGAAGAGCAACGCCATCGTGTTCTGTGGTGGCGGCATGACGCTGGGCGTGGGCGCAGGCCAGATGAGCCGCATCGACTCGGCCCGCATCGCCAGCATCAAGGCTGAAAACGCCGGCCTCGTGCTGAAGGGTTCAGCCGTGGCCAGCGACGCCTTCTTCCCGTTCCGCGACGGCCTCGACGTGGTGGTGGACGCCGGCGCGAGCTGCGTCATTCAACCAGGTGGCAGCGTGCGCGACGATGAGGTGATCGCCGCCGCCAACGAACGCGGCATTGCGATGGTGCTGACGGGCGTGCGCCACTTCCGTCATTGAACGCCTGGGCGCAGGGCTGCGCCTTCAGTCCGCGGGAGCCAGCAGCATGGCCAGGTAAGACTTCACCAGTTCGTCGGTCTTGACGCCATCGAGTTGGCCATGTTGCGTGGCCAGCATCAGCACCAGCCCCAAGTAGCACGCGTGGGCCAGCGTCGCGCGCTGCTTGGCCAGCTTGGGCGGAAAGCCCGCCAGCTTCAGCAGCCGCGTCAGAAAGCCGATGCGCTCAGCCGTCACACGCGCCATCACCGGCGCAACCAAGGGGTCGCTCGAAGCGCAGACCAGGGCGTAGTGAACCCGCACCGGGCCGGCGGCCTCGGTGCCTGGGATGTCGATGCGGCGGACCACTTCGTTCGCCAACGCCCGAAGCTGGCCGGCGGGTTCAGGCACCTGCTTCACGAGAAGAATGATCTCTTGGGTGCCGACCGCTTCCCAGCGTTCCAGCACGGCCAGCAGCAACTCGTCGCGGTTGGCGAAGCACCAGTAGAAGCCGCCCTTGGTCACGCCCAACGAGCGCGCCAGCGGCTCCACCGCGAGCGAGGGCACGCCGTGTTCGGCGATCCATTTGAAGGCCGCTTCGATCCAGTCGTCGCGGCTGAGTGCGGCTTTGCGTCCCATGCTGGCCGCGATTCTAGGAGCCTGTCGGGCTTGGGGCGTCGAAGCGAAATTTGGGCTCAGCGAGGACAGTTTTTGCCGGGTTCGCAGGCCCATAGCCGTAGCTATG
>JAYSYW010000089.1:0-12878 GCA_043727255.1 Rhizobacter sp.
GCTGTGAAGTCCGACAACCCCGAGGTCATCGCCGCTCGTGCCAAGCGCGTGCCCGTGGTGCCGCGCGCGGTGATGCTGGCTGAGCTGATGCGCCTCAAGCAAGGCATCGCCATCGCCGGCACGCACGGCAAAACCACCACCACTTCGCTGGTCACCAGCGTGCTGGCCGAAGCGGGGCTCGACCCCACCTTCGTGATCGGCGGCAAGCTCAACGCGGCCGGTGCCAACTCGCGTCTGGGTTCGGGCGACTACATCGTGGTCGAGGCCGACGAGTCCGACGCCTCGTTCTTGAACCTGCTGCCGGTGCTGTCGGTCGTGACGAACATCGACGCCGACCACATGGACACCTACGGCCACGACCTCACGCGGCTGAAGGGCGCCTTCGTCGAGTTTTTGCACCGCATGCCGTTCTATGGCGCGGCCATCGTGTGTGGCGACGACCCCGGCGTGCGGTCGATCGTGCCGATGGTTTCGCGCCCCGTGGTGAGCTACGGCTTCCATGAAGATGCCGAAGTGCGGGCGGTGGACATGCAGGCGTTGTCGGGCGGGCAGATGACCTTCATCGCGCAGCGCCGCAACGGCGTCACCATGCCCGACCTGCCGGTCACGCTGAACCTGCCCGGCCGCCACAACGTGTTGAACGCGCTGGCCGCGATCGCCGTGGCCGCTGAACTTGAGTTGCCCGACGCGCCGCTGCAAAAGGCACTGGCTGAGTTTCGCGGCGTGGGCCGGCGCTTCCAGCGCTATGGCGAGTTGAAGGCGCGCAACGGTGGCCACTTCACGTTGATCGACGACTACGGCCACCACCCGGTCGAAATGGCGGCGGTGATCTCGGCCGCACGCGGCGCCTTCCCGGGCCGCCGTCTCGTCATTGCGTTCCAGCCCCACCGCTACACCCGCACCCGCGATTGTTTCGAGGACTTCGTGAAGGTGATGGGCACGGCCGATGCCGTGTTGCTGGCCGAGGTGTACGCCGCCGGTGAAGCACCCATCGTCGCGGCCGATGGCCGTTCGCTGGCGCGTGCGCTGCGTGTGGCGGGCAAGGTCGATCCGATCTTTGTGGACGAAGTCGCCCAGATGGCCGACGCCATCGTCGAACACGCACGCGGTGGCGATGTGGTGATTGCGATGGGCGCCGGAACCATCGGCACGGTGGCCGGCCAAGTGGCCGAATTGCTGAAGGAGCTTGCATGAACACGGTGAACATTGACCCGAAAGCGCTTGGCAGAGTGGCCGTGCTGATGGGCGGCACCTCGGCCGAACGCGACATCTCGCTGATGTCGGGCCAGGGCGTGCTGGCCGCACTGCAATCGCAAGGTGTCGATGCGCATGCCTTCGACCCGGCCGAACATGACCTCGGTGAGTTGAAGCGGCAAGGCTTTGCGCGCTGCTTCATTGCGCTGCATGGCCGGCATGGTGAAGACGGCACGGTGCAGGGGGCGCTTGAGCTGCTGGGCATTCCGTACACCGGCTCGGGCGTCATGGCGTCGAGCATCGCCATGGACAAGGTGATGACCAAGCGCGTGTGGATCGCCGAAGGCCTGCCGACGCCGAAGTACGTGTGGCTTGCCCCTGAGCGCCAGCAGAGCGAACAGGTGCAGTCCGTGCCCGACACGCTGGGCCTGCCGTTGATCGTGAAGCCGCCGCGTGAAGGTTCGTCGATCGGCGTCAGCAAGGTCGAAGACCGCTCGCAAATGCAGCCCGCGGTGGACGAAGCCACCAAGTACGACCCCGATGTGCTGTGCGAAGAGTTCATCGACGGCGAGGAAGTGACTTGCCCGGTGCTGGGCAATGGGGCCGAAGCCAAGGCCTTGCCGGTGGTTCGCATCAGCGCGCTCGAAGGCCCCTACGACTACCAGAACAAGTACTTCACCGACGTGGTGAAGTACCAGGTGCCGAGCGGCCTGCCCGCCGATGAAGAGGCCGAGATCCAGCGCATCGTGGTGGCGGCTTACCGCACCCTCGGTTGCCGGGGCTGGGGCCGCGCTGATTTGATGATCCGCAACAGCGACCGCAAGCCGTTCCTGCTGGAGATCAACACCTCGCCCGGCATGACCTCGCATTCGCTGGTACCCATGTCGGCCAAGGCGGCGGGCATCAGCTACGAGCGCTTGTGCCTGCTGTTGCTGGCCACCGCGTCGCTCGACTCGCCCGCCAAGGCTTGACCTCACAACACACCATGCGCCGCCACGCCGCCGCCTTCCAAGCCCCGATGCCGAGCGATCTGCCGGCGGACGTGCGCTGGCTGCACCTGACCGCCAACGCCTTGTTCGTGGCGGCGGCCGTGCTGCTGATGGCGGCGTTGCTGATGTGGTCGGTGCGCCAGCCGGTGTTCGGCATCCAGTCGGTGCGGGTCGAGGGCGAGGTGTCGCACAACAGCGTGTCCACCATTCGCGCCAATGCCTTGCCGCAAATGGCGGGCAACTTCTTCACGCTCAACCTGGCGCGCAGCCAGCAGGCCTTCCAGGCCGTGCCCTGGGTGCGGCAGGCGGTGGTCAAGCGGGTGTGGCCGAACCGGCTGGTGGTGCAACTCGAAGAGCACCGCGCGGTGGCGCTGTGGGTGGCCGAAGACAAGAGCGAACGCCTCGTCAACAGCTTCGGCGAGGTGTTCGACGCCAACCTGGGTGACGTGGAAGACGAAGGTCTGCCCACGCTCAAAGGCCCCGACGGCAGCGCGCCGCAGATGCTGGCTCTGCACAGCCGACTGGTGCCGGTGTTCGAGCCGCTCGACTTGAAGATCGACACCCTGGCGCAAAGCGGCCGGGGCTCGTGGCGGGTGGAGTTTGAAGGCGGTGCCGAAGTTGAACTCGGCCGTGGCACCGAAGATGAGTTGACCGCTCGCACCGAGCGGTTCGTGAGCACCGTGACCGAGGTGATCGCGCGTTACCAGCGCCCGCTGGTCTACGCCGACCTGCGCCACAACGACGCATACGCGCTGCGGCTGAAGGGCGTCACCACGACGCTGGCCGCCCCAGCCCACGCAGCAAGGAATTGAGGGGACACATGCCCAAGGAATACAAAGATCTCGTCGTCGGACTCGACATCGGCACCGCCAAGGTGATGGCCGTGGTGGCCGAGGTGTTGCCCAACGGCGAACTGCGGGTGGCCGGGCTTGGCATCGCGTCGTCACACGGCTTGAAGCGCGGCGTGGTGGTCAACATCGACGCCACGGTGCAGAGCATTCAGCAGGCGCTGAAAGAGGCCGAGATGATGGCCGACTGCAAGATCACGCGTGTCTACACCGGCATCACCGGCAGCCACATCCGTGGGCAAAACAGCACCGGCATGGTGATCGTGCGCGACAAGGAAGTGACGCCGGTGGACGTGGCCCGCGTGGTCGAAACCGCCAAGGCGATCAACATCCCCAACGACCAGCGCTTGTTGTTGGTTGAGCCGCAAGAGTTTGTGATTGATGGCCATGAGGTCAAAGAACCTATCGGCATGAGTGGCGGCCGGCTTGAGGTCAAAGTGCACATCGTGACCGGCGCGCAAAGCGCGGCCGAGAACATCGTGAAGTGCGTGCGGCGCTGCGGGCTCGAAGTCGATCAACTGATCTTGAACCCGAGCGCCAGCAGCCACGCGGTGCTGACCGAAGATGAAAAAGACCTCGGAGTGGCGCTGGTGGACATCGGCGCCGGCACCACCGACGTGGCCATCTTCACCGACGGCGCCATTCGCCACACGGCGGTCATTCCAATTGCTGGTGACCTGATCACCAGCGACATCGCGATGGCGCTGCGCACGCCCACCAAAGACGCCGAAGAGATCAAGGTCGAATACGGCGTGGCCAAACAACTGCTGGCCGACCCGAGCGAACAGCTCGAAGTGCCGGGCCTCGGTGACCGTGCGCCCCGCATGCTGAGCCGCCAGGCGCTGGCCGGTGTGATCGAGCCGCGCGTCGAAGAGATCTTCTCGCTGGTGCACCAGGTCATCCGTGAAAGCGGCTACGAAGAGCTGCTGTCGAGCGGCATCGTGCTGACCGGCGGCGCGGCGGTGATGCCGGGCATGGTGGAACTGGGTGAAGACATCTTCCTGAAGCCGGTGCGCAAGGGCATTCCCACGTACCACGGCGCATTGCACGACATGGTGGCGAGCCCACGCTCGGCCACCGTCATGGGCTTGCTGGAGGAAGCCCGCCTGGGCCGCGCACGCGGCATGAAGGCGGCACAGCAGGCGGGGTCGGTCAAGACGCTGTTCGGGCGTCTGAAAGACTGGTTCCTGGGCAATTTTTAAAGAGGCGGCGACATGAACAACCACGATCAGCACGATCTCGGTCGAACCGCCCGGGGGGCCTGCGGGCCACCCGAAGCCAGACCTCCTCCAAGACTGCGGGCACCGGTGAAACCGGGCACTGCGGCGGGTACGTCAGAGGGATATCGAAGCCCCAAGACGCCTTTGGCGTCGTCCCCCGAGGGGAGGGTCATCAGTTTGGGACGGCCCGGCACTGGTGACCAAGCAAGCAAACATCAACGGCAACTGCAAGGATTGGAGTCACAACATGGCAATTGAAATGATCGAAGAATTCGACCTCGGCACGCAAATCAAGGTGATCGGCGTCGGTGGCGGCGGCGGCAACGCGGTGGACCACATGATTGCGCAGGGTGTGCAAGGCGTTGAGTTCGTTTGCGCGAACACCGACGCGCAGGCGCTGAACCGTTCGACGGCCCACCACCTCATCCAGCTCGGCACCACGGGCCTGGGCGCGGGTGCGAAGCCCGAAGCCGGCCGTGCCGCAGCCGAAGAAGCCGTGGACCGCATCCGTGACGCGATCAAGGGCTCGAACATGCTCTTCATCACCGCCGGCATGGGCGGCGGCACCGGCACCGGCGCCGCGCCGGTGATCGCACGCATTGCGAAAGAAATGGGCATCTTGACGGTGGGCGTGGTCACCAAGCCGTTCGACTTCGAAGGCAACCGCCGCATGAAGGCGGCCGACACGGGGCTGTCTGAACTCGAAGCCAACGTCGATTCGCTGATCGTCATCTTGAACGACAAGCTGCTCGACGTGCTGGGCGACGACGTGACGCAAGAGCAGGCCTTCGGCCACGCCAACGACGTGCTGAAGAACGCCGTCGGCGGCATCAGCGACATCATTCACATCCCCGGCCTCGTGAACGTGGACTTCGAGGACGTGAAGACGGTGATGAGCGAGCCGGGCAAAGCGATGATGGGCACGGCGATTGCGTCGGGCCCGGACCGCGCCGCCAAGGCCGCTGAAGGCGCCGTGGCTTGCCCGCTGCTGGAAGGCATCGACCTGTCGGGCGCGCGTGGCGTGCTGGTGCTGATTGCCGCTGGCCGCAGCACCTTCAAGCTGAGCGAAAGCCGCAACGCGATGAACTGCATCCGCCGTTACGCGGCCGATGACGCGCATGTGATCTACGGCACCGCCTACGACGAAAGCCTGGGCGACCAACTGCGCGTGACCGTCATCGCCACCGGCCTGAGCCCCGCCAAGCGCCAAGCCGCGCCCATCAGCGTGGTGCACAGCCAGGTGATGCAGCGCACCGGCACCGACAACCTCCCCATCCTGACCCAGCCGGTGCACGCCGGTTCGCATGCGCAGGACTACAGCAGCCTGTCGGTGCCCAGCGTGTGGCGCAACGGCCGCAGCGCAGCGGCGAAGGTGGATGCGTTGGCCAGCAATGGCATGGACGAGATCGAGATCCCGGCGTTCCTGCGCAAGCAGGCGGATTGACCGCGCCAGAAGCTACTGCGCGCCCGGATCCGCGGGTGGAGGTGCTCGCCGTACGCCAGTACGGCTGCGCTCCTGCACCCACACCTCCGGGCGCTCGCGACGCTTCTGACGAGGTCAATCTCTGAGCGTTTTGCCACCCGTGTTCTCAAGTCTCCGTTCGGGTCAGCCTGTCGAAGCCCGCGCCTCGCGCTGCACTTCGACAGGCTCAGTGCGAGCGGTGGGAGGGGCGGGTTTTCCGCAGAGAGACTCCATAGACTGTTCGGGCTGAACGCCCTTCGGGTATGGCAATCATCGCCATAGCCACTGCAATTCCATCGAAAAACCAAGATTCCTACAATCGCCCGATGCTCCAGCAACGCACCCTGAAATCACTGACACGCGCCGTGGGCGTGGGCGTGCACGGTGGCCAGCGCGTCGAGTTGACCTTGCGGCCGGCCGCGCCCGACACCGGCATCGTGTTCCGCCGGGTCGACCTGCCCACGCCGGTGGACATTCCGGTGACGGCGATGGCGGTGTGCGACACCCGCATGGCGACCACCATCTCTCCGGGGGGTGACCCCGGCGCCCCGAAGGTCCACACCATCGAGCACCTGCTGTCGGCTTGTGCCGGCTTGGGGCTCGACAACCTGATCGTGGACATCACCGCCGAAGAGGTGCCCATCCTTGATGGCTCGGCGGCCTCGTTCGTGTTTTTGCTGCAAAGCGCCGGCATCGAATTGCAGAAGGCGCCCAAGCGCTTCTTGCGCATCTTGAAGCCGGTGGAAATTCGGGAAGGCGAAGGCCGTGGGTTGAAGTGGGCGAGGCTGGAGCCGTTCAATGGCTACAAGCTCACCTTCGAGATCAGCTTCGACCACCCGGCGGTCGACCAGACCGGCCAGTACGTCAGCTTCGACATGGGTTCGGGCCAGTACAAGCGCGACATCGCCCGCGCCCGCACCTTCGGATTCACGAAAGACGTGGAGGCCATGCGCGCACGTGGCCTGGGCCTGGGCGGCAGCATGGACAACGCCATCGTCATCGACGACTACCGCGTGCTGAATGCCGATGGTCTGCGCTACGACGACGAGTTCGTCAAACACAAGATCCTTGACGCCATTGGCGACCTGCACGTGGCCGGCCACCCGCTGCTGGGCGCCTACACCGCGTTCAAGTCAGGGCATGCGCTGAACAACAAGCTGCTGCGGGCGGTGCTGGCCGACGCCAGCGCCTACGAGATCGTCACCTTCGAGAACGAGCGCGACGCGCCTGCCGGCCTGGCCGCCCTGGCGCCCGCGTGGTGAGCGCATGGCCATCGCGCGTGCGCTGTTCCTTTTTCTCTTCATCGCCTCTGTGGCGTGCTTCCTGATGTACGTGACCACCGGGCAGGTGCGTTACCGGCACTGGGGTGTGCGTGTGCTGGTTGCCACGGTGGGCACTGGCTTGGCCTTCTTCGCGGTGTTGGCGGTTTTGCGTGTGGCCGGTCTGGCCTGACACGTCCCCGTTTTCACGCGTCTCACTCACTCACCTCGGCACCGTTGCATGGTCATCTTCAGTTGGATCGTTCTGAGTTTGGTGGGGCTGCTGCTGGGGTTGAGCGGCGTGTGCTGGTTGCTGGTGGTGCTGGACGATTCGCGCTGGAAGAAGCTGGGGGTGAGGCTGTTCCGGTTTGCGTTGGTGGGGGTGCTGTTCTATATCAACGGGGCGGTGTGGTGGCACATCGTGAAGTCGTTGGTTTAGAGGGGTGTTGTTGTTGAGTGTTTGGGGTGGGTTCTGTCTCTTCGGCTCGTGTCGAACTCGCTACGTTCACTTCGTTCACTGCGCTCAGACAGGCGCCACGAAGTCAGAAGTTGAGGGCGCTGCGCGCCTGCCGAAAAGCCCTGCGCTCCTCACCGAAGCCCACGGGGCGCTGAACACCAGCCACGCCTCGCTGCGCATCGGCTGGGGGGCACGTCGCCGCTCGTGCAGGCATTGGAAGCAATGGCGCTGGCATTGGCAGTCGCACTCACCAAAACTCCGTTCGCACTGACCCTTCCTTCGACAGGCTCAGGACGATCGGGAATACAAGCTCAGGACAGGGTGCACCTGACGGTGCATCGAAGTGCCGCGCACACCTCCGCTTGGTTTCGCGCCCCCACCTCCGTTCGCCCTGAGGCATCGAAGGGCCACGCGAACCTCCGTTTGCGCCCGCACCTCTCCTCCGTTCGCACTGAGGTACCGAAGTGCAGCGTGTCCCTTTGTCTGGTTTCGTGCCCCCCCTCCGCTCACCCTGAGGTATCGAAGGGCCGCGTGCGCCTCTGTTTGAGCCCGAACCTCTCCTCCGTTCGCACTGAGCCTGTCGAAGTGCAGCGCGTGGCACCACAACCCGGGTGGGAGTCCAGCGCGCACCTCCGTTTGGCTTCTTCGCACCCCGTCTCCGTTCGCACTGAGCCTGTCGAAGTGCCGCGCAGGGCACAGACCGGGTGCAGGTCGAACGTGCAGTCCATGCCCGTCCACCCCGCCCATCTGACATGAGCACCGCCCCGCCAACCGCCCCCCCATCCGCCGCTCGCGGCGTGATGTGGGCTGGCATTGCGCAAGCCGGCAAGGTGGGCCTGCAGCTGCTCGCGCTGGCCGTGCTGTCGCGCCTGCTGCCGCCGGGCGACTTTGGGTTGCTGGCGATGGCCACCGTCGTCACGGCCTTTGCTTTCATGCTGCGCGACATGGGCACAGCGGCGGCCGTGATTCAACGGGTCGATCTGCCGCCGCGCCTGCTCGACACGGTGTTCTGGTTGAACGTCGGCATCGGTTGCCTGCTGGCCGTGGTGGTGGCGGTGTTCGCCGTGCCTGCGGCCGCCGCCTTCCGCGAGCCGCGCTTGGCCGGCGTGTTGCTGGCCCTGGCCGCGACCTTTCCGCTCACCAGCAGCGGCGCCGTGCACCAAGCCCTGATGGAGCGGCGGGTTGCGTTCAAAACGCTGGCGCGCATCGAGTTGAGTTCGGCGCTGGTGGCGCTGGTGGCGGCGGTGGTGGCTGCGGCGCAAGGGTGGGGCGTGTATGCGCTGGTGCTCAACCAGATCGTGATGACGCTGCTGACCACGTTGCAGCTGTGGGTGGCGTCGCGTTGGTGGCCGTCGTTCGCGTTCAGCCGCACCGAGATGCGCAGCCTGTGGGGCTTCAGTGGCAACCTGTTCGGCTCGCAAATGCTGAACTACTTTGCGCGCAATGCCGACGCGATGTTGATCGGCCGCTTTCTCGGCGCGGTGGACCTGGGCTGGTACAGCATGGCCTACAAGATCATGCTGTTCCCGATCTACAACCTGGCCTCGGTGGTGGCACGCGCCACCTTCCCGCTGCTGGCGCAACGGCAGGCCAACCCGGCGCAACTGGGCGCGCTGTACCTGCGGTCCACCGCTGCCATCGTGCTGGTCACCGCGCCCTTGATGGCGGGGTTGTGGGTGCTGCGAGAACCCTTCGTCACCGTCGCCTTGGGCGCACGTTGGTTGCCAGTGGCTGACGTGCTGGCCTGGCTGTCGCCGGTCGGGCTGATGCAGTCGGTGATGACGACCGTGGGTGTGATCTACATGAGCACCGGGCGCACGCAGGTGATGTTCCGCTGGGGGCTGGTGTCGCTGGGGGTCACGGTGGCGGGCATGGCGCTGGGCCTGCGCTGGGGCTACCTGGGCGTGGCAGCCGGTTATTCGTTGGCCAATGCGCTGCTGTTCCTGCCGGGCTTTGTGCTGGCGCTGGGCTTGATCGATCTTCGGCTGCGGCACCTGTTCGTGGCCATCTGGCGGCAGTTGCTGGCCGCCCTGGCGATGGGTGCTGTGCTGTGGGGCCTGCGCATGGCGCTGGCGGCGCAGGCCGACGCGATGACGCAACTGGCGCTGCTGGTGCCGGTGGGCGCGCTGGTCTACGTGGGCCTGGCCTGGTGGCTGATGCCCGAGATGCTGCGGGGCCTGCTGGGCAGCCTGCGGGGTCGTAAACAACAAGTGAGTGTTTCCGCATGAAGATCGTTTTTCTGTCGTCGCTGTATTGGCCGCACGAGGTGGGTGGGGCCGAGCGCACCGTGCGCACGCTGGCCGAGGCGCTGGTGCAGAACGGCCATGAAGCCGTGGTGCTGAGCCTGGCGCCTGATGGCAAGGCGCGTGAAGACCAGTGCAACGGCGTGCGCACGCACTACCTGCCGTTGGCCAACGTGTACTGGCCGTTCGGCCGCAAGCAGGTGCCGCATGCGGCACTGCGCAGCCTGTGGCACTTGGTGGACGCCTACAACCCGGTGATGGGCCGGCGTGTCGGCCGCATCCTTGACCGTGAGAAACCCGACGTGGTGCAGGCCGGCAACCTGCTTGGTTTTTCAGTGTCGGCGTGGCGCGCGGCCAGCAAGCGCGGCATTCCGGTGGTGCAGATGCTGCACGACTACTACCTCGGGTGCGTCAACTCGTCGATGTTCCGCCATGGCAAGAACTGCGAGTCGCAGTGCGGTGCCTGCCACGTGCTGGGCACGCCGCGCCGTGTGCTGTCGAACACGCCCACGGCGGTCATTTCGCTCAGCCGGCGCACGCTCGACAAGCTCGAAGGCTGCGGCCTGTTCGAGCAGGTGCCGCACAAGACCATCGCCCACGGCGCGAGCAACCTGCAACTGCACCCCGTGCACCGCGCCAGCCCACGCCCCGGCGAGCCGTTGACGCTGGGCTACCTGGGCCGTGTGGAAGCCAGCAAGGGCATCGAGGTGCTGCTCGACGCGGCCCGGCAACAGCCACCGGGCCGCGTGCGGGTGCTGGTGGGTGGCACCGGCCCGGCCGATTACCTGCAGGCCCTGCGGCAGCGCTACGCCTCGCCGAACATCGAGTTCATCGGCTTCGTGAAGCCGGGCGATCTGTTCGCGCGCATCGACCTGCTGGTGGTGCCTTCGCTGTGGGAAGAACCGCTCGGCCGCGTCATCTACGAGGCCTACACCTACGGCGTGCCGTCGATCGTCTCGCGTGCCGGTGGCATGCCCGAGATCGTTGACGAAGGCCGCACCGGCTTTGTGTTTGAAGCCGGCAATGTGCAGGCTCTGGCCCAGGTGCTGCAGCGGGTGTCGGCCGATTGGGACAGCCAGGTCTTCGCCCAGGCCTGCCTTGAGAAGAGCAAAGAGTTCGGCATGGAACGCCAGTTCGACCGCTACCTCGGTGTGTGGAGGCAGGCGGCGGGCATGGCGGCCGCATGACGGACGGAGGGCCACGCATGAAGGAGGCACCCATGCGGATTGAATCGTTGGACGGCGTGCGCGCCTTGCTTGCCTTGTGGGTTGTGCTGGGCCACCTGGCCGTGATGGTCGGCCTGCGCCTGCCGCTGGTCGACAACCCCGCGGTGGCGGTGGACTTGTTCATGCTGCTGTCGGGCTTCTTCATTGCGGCCACCTACCAGCGGCTGAACGAGCAGCACCCCGGTGCCGTGGCCACGCGCTACTTCTGGGTGCGCCGTGTGATGCGCATCTGGCCGCTCTACGTGGTGGTGTTGACCGCCACGCTGCTGTGGCTGGAGCCGCTTGAAGCCATCAAGGTGCTGTCGGCGCAGACCTTCCCACCGCCCTGGGCCGAAGGCTCGCACTACACGCTGCCCAGCTACCCCGACCCGAGCCTCAGCAACGCCTTGTGGCACTACTCGATGCTGTTTGGTGTGTGGCCGACGCAGGCCACCACCAACCCGCTGCCCGACTGGAGCCTGTCGCTCGAATTCCAGTTCTACCTGCTGTTCCCGCTGCTGGCGGTGCTGCTGCGGCGCGCGCCGCTGGTGCTGTGCTTCCTGGCCGCGCTGCTGGCCTTCGTGAGCCCGAAGCTGTTTGGAAATTACGGCGACCCGGGCTGGTTTGGGGCCTTCAAGCAACCCGCCTTCCTGCCGTACAAACTTCACTTTTTCCTGATTGGCTGCCTGGCTTACCGCCTGTTCGGCAGCTCGCGCGAACTGGGCCGCAGTGAATGGGCGGGCCACCTGCTGGCCCTGGTGATGTGCATGGTGGCCACGGGCGTGCAGGCGGCGCTGGGCGTCTTCGGCATCCTGTACCTGATGGCCCACAGCCAGGGTTGGGCGGCGCGGGTGCTGTCGCTGCGCCCGCTGCGCTGGATGGGGGAAATCTCGTTCAGCATCTACCTTGCCCACATCTTGGTGTTGCTGCCGGTGCTTGGTTTTCTGCTGGAGCAGCCAGGCTTCGTGGCGATGAGTGGCCCGCTGCGTTTCGCGGTGGCGAGTGCCATCAGCCTGCCGCTGGTGCTGGGCTTGTCACACCTGCTGTTCGTGCTGGTCGAACGGCCGGGCATCCGGCTGGCGCATCGATGGACATCCGCCACCCCCAAGGCCGACACCGCCGTGCCGGTGCGCCTGGCCCCGGGCTTGAAGGACTCGTGAACCGAAGCCGAAGCCCGTCGTTCAGTTCGACGGGTGTTCGCTGTGGCCGTTGCCCAGCGGTGTCAGCCGCACCGGGCTGCCGCCCGTCGGGGCGATGTGGAACACGCCCCAGGTGGGCGGCGTGGACGCCAGCGGTTCCATTCGGTGGAAGTAGATCGTCTGGCCGTCGAGGCTCCATGCGGGCTTGCTGTTGATCTGCCCGTCGTTGACCACCCAGGCCGGGTTGCTCAACGCCCAAGTGCCGGTGGTTTGCGAAATACTGGCGCGGCCGATGCTCCATGCACCCAAGCCGCCCCAGGCGGCAGGGTTCACGTTCACCAGCCAGGCGATGGTGTTGCCGTCGGGCGAGAAGTAGGGGTCGTACTGCGCCTCGCTGTCGAAGGTCAACCGGGTGGGTGTGCCGCCGCCGGCTGCCACGATGTACAGCTCGTAGTCGGCCGGCGCGCAGGGTGTGCCGGGGCAGCCGTTGAACAGCAGCCACTGGCCGTTGGGTGACCACGCCACATCGGTGTTCACGCCCACGCGGTTGGTGCGCTGCACCGGCGACTGGCCCGATGCGTTCGTCACATAGACCTGCGGGCTGTTGGCGGTGCCGCCAAACATGGCGATCGAGTTGCCATCGGGCGACCATTCGCCATGCCCTTGCAGTTGCCACCCATCGGCGCCTTGCGCACGCAACCGCGTCACGGCGCTGCCATCGGTGTTCATCACCCACAGGCTGGCGAGGTCGTAGTTCTCGGGTGAGCCGGCCGGTGATCGGTAGAACAACACCTTGCGCCGGTCGGGCGATACGCGCGGCCACCAGTTTTCGTAGGCGCCGTCGTTCGTCAACCGGGCGGCG
>JAYSYW010000090.1:0-12763 GCA_043727255.1 Rhizobacter sp.
ACAAGTGGCTGTTGTGCGCGATACGATCGGTTGGATAGCTCGCGTGATCGACGAGGATCTCCTGTGCGATCAGGAACAAACGACAGGTTGCCACGAAACCATCTGCGTCAAACTCACCGTCCGCTCCACGGTACTTCATCAGATTGATCGAGGACAAATTGCAAGCGGTGTTGTCCAAAAACATGTATTCCGAACATGGATTACTGGCGTTGATGCGACCGCTATTTGGGCAAGTGTGCCATTTGTTGATAGTGGTGTCATACTGTACTCCGGGGCGTAGTCGGTCAGGATGCGGCGCAGGTCCGCATGGCCTTCAAACAAGATGCCATAGAGGTCGAAGGCTTCGCGCTCGAACCAATTGGCTGAACTCCAGATGTCGTTGACTGAATCGACCATCGGCAGGCCATCCTCAGGGCAAAACACCTTCACGCGCAGGCGCCAGTTGTGGGTGATGGACAGCAGGTGCGAGACCACGGCATAGCGCGAACCTTCGTTCGGCAGATCTTTGTAGGCCGAGTAATCCATTCCACACAGGTCGATCAACTGCTCGAAACGAAGCGTGGGGTGGTCGCGCAAGGTCTTGGCCGCCACCAGGTAGTCGGCAGCGGAAACGATGACCGTGACTTCGTCGCGCTGGCGCACCAAGCGCTTGAGTTGGCCGCCCAGCGCCGCCTCGAGCGCAGCGGTCAAGGTATCGAGTTTGGTCATGCTGGCTTTCGGTGCAGGCATCAGCGCGCGATGGTGTTTTCGCGGCGAATCTTGGCCTGCAATTGCAAGATGCCGTAGAGCAGCGCCTCGGCCGTCGGCGGGCAACCCGGCACATACACATCGACCGGCACGATGCGGTCGCAGCCGCGCACGACCGAATAGCTGTAGTGGTAGTAGCCACCCCCGTTGGCGCACGAACCCATGCTCAAAACCCAGCGCGGCTCAGCCATCTGGTCGTAGACCTTGCGCAGCGCCGGCGCCATCTTGTTGCACAGTGTGCCGGCCACGATCATCAAATCACTTTGCCGAGGGCTGGGGCGAAACAGCATGCCGAACCGGTCGATGTCATAACGCGCAGCACCGGCGTGAATCATCTCGACCGCGCAGCAAGCCAGACCAAAGCTCATCGGCCACAGCGACCCCGTCTTGGACCAGTTGATCACTGTGTCCATGCTGGTGGTCACGAAACCTTCTTTGAGAATGCCTTCGATGCCCATGACGAAACCTCAATGCTGAAAATGGCGGCGAACCGATCGCCGGGCCGCCTCAAACCGGCTCGCATCACCCAAGGGGGGCGGCCGATGTACTCGCTGGACGAGCGGCTCCATCATTCCCAGTCCAGCGCGCCCTTTTTCCACTCGTAGACAAAGCCTACGACCAGAATGCCCAGGAACATCATCATGGCCCAGAAGCCCACAGCGCCAATCTCGCGCAAGGACACGGCCCACGGGAAGAGAAAGGCAATTTCGAGGTCGAAGAGGATGAAGAGGATGGCGACCAAGTAGTAGCGCACATCGAACTTCATTCGTGCGTCTTCAAACGCCTCGAAACCGCATTCATAAGGGGAGTTTTTGGCCACGTCGGGCCGGTTGGGTCCGAACAGAAAACCGAGCACCTGGGGTGCAACACCAACTGCCACGCCGACCAAGATGAACAGGATGACGGGGAGATAGGAAGCCAGGTCCATGGTGCAGGTTCGGTGATCGGGTGCCAGCAAAGCGCCGAAAAGCGCCTTGCAAAAGATCTGGTGCCGACGGCGAGACTCGAACTCGCACAGCTTTCGCCACTACCCCCTCAAGATAGCGTGTCTACCAATTTCACCACGTCGGCTGCACTCTGAAGCAGCGCCTGGATTGCATGAGGATTCGCTCACCAGACAGCCGCAGATTCTAACCTCAAAGCGCCTGCTTTTCCGCGGCGCAGCAAGGCGTTTTAGATCAAGGTTGCTGCAAATGGGCAGTGCGTTCAGAGGCGTGAACACACTGCACCCCCTGCCCGTCGAACAAGTCGCTGAAGCGGCTCACTTGGTCGGAATGGCCGCGGCACCCGAGGCCGCAACAACAGGCCCAGGCGCAGCGACAGCAGGCACAACTCCAGAAGCAGCACCGCCCGGAATTTGCGCTGCACCGACGGCCGGCACGCTGGCGGCTGGGGAAGCTGCGCGATCGAGCACGCTGCTGCCCGTGGGCGCCGAGCGCTCATGGGCGGAATAAGCCAGAGCCAACGTGCACACGAAGAAGACACCCGCTGCCACCGCCGTGGCGCGCGAGAGGAAGTTGGCGCTGCCCGAAGCGCCGAACAGGCTGCCAGACGAGCCGCTGCCGAACGAGGCCCCCATGTCGGCACCCTTGCCGTGCTGGACAAGCACCAGCCCGATGATCACGAGAGCGGCAAGGATCTGCAGGCCCACTACCAAGTTGAACAGCACTTGCATTCTTCAGTCTCCAGAAAGATTCTTGATGAGGTATCAGCCGGCTGCGCGGCAGATTGCAGCGAAGTCGGACGCCTTCAATGAGGCGCCACCGATAAGTCCACCGTCGATGTCAGGCTGAGCGAACAGCTCAACCGCGTTGTCGGGTTTCACGCTGCCGCCATACAGCAGTTTCATTTCGTCGGCCTTCGGGCTGGCCGCACGCAGTTGTGTGCGCAGCAAAGCGTGAACGGCCTGCGCCTGTTCGGGCGAGGCCACCTTGCCGGTCCCGATGGCCCACACCGGCTCATACGCCACCACAACTTGCGAGATGCAATGGCCCAGGGTGTGAATCACCGCTGACAGCTGGCGCTTGACCACCACATCGGTCTGCCCCGCTTCGCGTTCGGCCAGCGTTTCGCCTACGCACACGATGGGGATCAGCTTGTGGGCCAATGCGATCTTGGCTTTGTCAGCCACGAGCTGGTCTGACTCAGCGTGGTATGCGCGCCGCTCCGAGTGGCCAACGATCACCAAGTGGCAACCAAACTCGACCAGCATCGACACCGACACCTCGCCGGTGTATGCACCGGACTCATGTACCGAGCAGTCCTGCGCGCCCCAGGCCATGCGGCTGCCCTGAAGCGACATGGCCACATCGGTGAAATACGGGAACGGCACGCACACGGCCACATCAGCCTCCCAGGGCCCAGCCTTGTGCAACTCGGCCAGCAACTCCATGTTGCTGACACGATCGCCATTCATCTTCCAGTTGCCAACCACCAGCTTGCGACGCATCACCATGCTCCTTGATTGTTCTTGTTCACCACACCAACATGAGCTTGCCGATGTGCTGGTTCGACTCCATCAGCGCATGGGCCTGCGCCGCCTGTTCCGCCGGGAATTCCTTGAAGATCACCGGCTTGATGCGCCCTGATTCCAGCCACGGCCACACCTTCTCGCGCAACGACTTCGCAATAGCCGCCTTGAAGGCCAACGGACGCGGACGCAGCGTCGAGCCAGTCACCGTTAGCCGCCGACGGAGCACCAGGCCCGCGTCGATTTGAGCGTCCACCCCGCCCTGCACCGCGATGATCACGATGCGGCCATCTTCAGCCAGGCAGCTCAACTCACGCGCCACATAAGGGCCGGCGACCATGTCGAGCACGACATCGACGCCCTTGCCTTCGGTGATGCGCTTCACCTCAGCCACGAAGTCGTGGCTGCGATAGTTGATGGCATGGTCGGCGCCGAGTTTCAAGCAGGCGTTGCACTTGTCGTCGCTGCCAGCAGTGGCGATGACCGTCGCGCCATGGGCCTTGGCCATCTGGATCGCAGTGACCCCAATGCCGCTGGTGCCCCCTTGAATCAACAGCGTCTCGCCGGGCTGCAGCCGTGCGCGGTCGAACACGTTCGACCAGACGGTGAAGAAGGTCTCGGGCAGGCTGGCCGCTTCCACATCGCTGAAGCCTGCCGGCACCGACAGGCATTGCACGGCCGGTGCCACGCACAACTCGGCGTAACCACCACCCGCCACCAGCGCACACACGCGGCCCCCCACCTTCAGCCCACACACAGCCATCGCTTGCGCATCGCCCTCGACGATCTCGCCCGCCACTTCCAGGCCAGGAATGTCGGACGCCCCCGGCGGCACCGGGTAGTGCCCTTTGCGTTGCAGCACATCCGGCCGGTTGATGCCCGACGCGGCCACGCGGATCAGCACCTCACCCGCACCCGGCACGGGCGCAGGGCGCTCCGTGAGTTGCAGCACTTCAGGTGCGCCGAAAGACGCGATCTCGATGGCTTTCATGGGCGTGATGCCTCTTGATGACGATGCGGGCCAGCGCGAAGCCGACCCGCAAATGCGTCACTCGCTCGCAGGAGGAGTCTGGTCGCGGTCGATCAGAGCCTTCATGGACAGCTTGACGCGGCCCTTCTCGTCGGTCTCAAGCACCTTGACCTTGACGATCTGGCCTTCTTTCAGGAAGTCGGTGACCTTCTCGACGCGCTGGTGAGCGATCTGGCTGATGTGCAGCAGGCCGTCCTTGCCAGGCAGCAGGTTCACCAGTGCGCCGAACTCCAGGATCTTGGTGATCGGGCCTTCGTAGATCTTGCCCACTTCCACTTCGGCGGTGATCTCTTCGATGCGCTTCTTGGCGTAGGCCGCCTTGTCGGCATCGGCCGAGGCGATGGTGATGGTGCCGTCTTCGCCGATGTCGATCGTGGTGCCGGTTTCTTCGGTCAGCGCACGGATGGTCGCGCCGCCCTTGCCGATCACGTCACGGATCTTTTCCGGGTTGATCTTCATCGTGTACAGGCGCGGGGCGAACTGCGACACCTCGGTGTTGGCCGTGCCCAGGGCCTGGACCATCTCGCCCAGGATGTGCAGGCGCGCTTCTTTGGCCTGGGCCAATGCGACTTGCATGATTTCCTTGGTGATGCCCTGGATCTTGATGTCCATCTGCAGGGCAGTGATGCCGCCCGTGGTGCCGGCCACCTTGAAGTCCATGTCGCCCAGGTGATCTTCGTCACCCAGGATGTCGGTCAGCACGGCGAAGCGGTTGCCGTCCTTGATCAGGCCCATGGCGATGCCGGCGACGTGCGCCTTCAAGGGCACGCCGGCGTCCATCAGTGCCAGGCAGCCGCCGCAGACGGAAGCCATCGACGACGAGCCGTTGGACTCGGTGATTTCGGACACGACACGCATCGAGTACGGGAACTCGGTGCGGTCAGGCAGCACGGCGACCAGCGCGCGCTTTGCCAGGCGGCCGTGGCCGATTTCGCGGCGCTTCGGCGTGCCCACGCGGCCGGTTTCGCCAGTGGCGAACGGAGGCATGTTGTAGTGCAGCATGAAGTGCTCGCTGAATTCGCCAGCCAGTGCGTCGATCTTCTGCGAGTCGCGGTCGGTGCCCAGCGTGGCAGCCACCAGCGCCTGGGTTTCACCCCGGGTGAACAGCGCCGAACCGTGAACGCGCGGCAGCACGCCGTTGCGGATCTCGATCTGGCGCACCGTGCGAGTGTCGCGACCGTCGATGCGGGGTTCGCCCGACAGGATCTGGCTGCGAACGATCTTGGCTTCGATGTCGAACAGCACGTTGTCAACCTTGACCTTGTCGAAGGCAACGCCGCCTTCCGTCAGGGAGCTGAAGACGAACGCGGTGACTTCGCGCGTGGCCTGGGTGCGGGCTTGTTTCGAGCGGATCTGGTAAGCAGCGCGCAGCTTGTCTTCAGCCAACGCGGTGACCTTGCTGATGAAGTCTTCGTCCTTGGCAGGTGCTTTCCAATCCCAGGCCGGCTTGCCGGCGTCACGCACCAATTCGTTGATGGCGGCGATGGCGACGTTGCCCTGCTCATGACCGAACACCACGCCACCGAGCATGATTTCTTCGCTGAGTTGCTTGGCTTCCGATTCGACCATCAGCACAGCCGCTTGCGTGCCGGCGACCACGAGGTCCATCGACGACTCAAGCAATTGCGTCTTGCCGGGGTTCAGCACGTATTGACCGTTGATGTAGCCGACGCGTGCGGCACCGATCGGGCCGTTGAACGGGATGCCAGAAATGGCCAAGGCGGCGCTGGAGCCGATCAGGGCGGCGATGTCGGCCGACACTTCCGGGTTCAGCGACAGCACGTGGATGACCACTTGCACTTCGTTGTAGAAGCCTTCGGGGAACAGCGGGCGCAGCGGGCGGTCGATCAGGCGCGAGGTCAGCGTTTCGAGTTCGCTCGGGCGGCCTTCGCGCTTGAAGAAGCTGCCGGGGATCTTGCCAGCGGCGTAGGTCTTCTCGATGTAGTCGACCGTCAGCGGGAAGAAGTCTTGGCCCGGCTTGGCGTTCTTGGCGCCAACCACGGTGGCCAGAATCACGGTGTCTTCGATGTCCACGAGGACGGCGCCGCCAGCTTGGCGGGCGATCTCACCCGTTTCGAGGCGAACGGTGTGTTGACCCCATTGGAAGGTCTTGGTGACTTTGTTGAACATGCTCATGTGTCTCTCCTGTCGTTGTCAGCGCCTTCGGGGCGGCGCCTCGACCCGGAGCGGGCATCCTGGCGCGATGCCATTCCAAGGGCGTTCACAGGGGAAACGCCCTTGGAATGACACATCGTCATCGATGGCTGCCTGGCTCCAAATGCAAAGAGCCTGTGCTGGGTTCGTCCAGACAGGCTCTTCGCTTTCGTCAGCGGTTTACTTGCGCAGACCCAGCTTCTGGATCAGGGCGGTGTAACGGTCCGCGTCTTTGTTTTTCAGGTAAGCAAGAAGGCTCTTGCGGGTGTTGACCATCTTCAGCAGGCCGCGGCGGCCATGGTGATCCTTCAAGTGGGTCTTGAAGTGAGGGGTCAGGTCGTTGATGCGGGCGGTCAAGATCGCCACTTGCACTTCGGGCGATCCGGTGTCAGCGGCGCCACGGGCGTTGGCCTTGATGATCTCGGCCTTGTTCAGATCTGCAACAGACATGTCGTTTCCTGGTGATTCCCCGGCCTCGGGCCGCGCAGCGGCCCCGTGGTTTCGGGTGTTTGGACTTGCGGTAGCGGGTGAAACCAACCCGCGCCGTGCGATGCCTTCGCACCTCGGGAGGCGCAAAGAGCGTCGATTATAGCCGGCCCCATTCAGGCTTCGGCCAGTGCCCAGCGGGGGCGCACCTCAAAGCCGTAGTCCACGCTGGGGCGGGCCAAGCCGCGCTGCAGCCGCATGGCTGCGGCCAACGCGATCATGGCGCCGTTGTCGGTGCAAAGCTCCAGTTCCGGGTAGTGCACCCGCACTTCGCGCTTGGCGCATTCGGCGTTCAGCAGTTCGCGCAAGCGGGCATTCGCCCCCACCCCACCCGCAACCACCAGCCGCTGCAGCCCGGTCTGCCTCAAGGCCGCAAGCGACTTGCGCACCAGCACCTCGACGATCGCCTGTTGGGTGGATGCGGCCAGGTGCGCCTTGTCTTGTTCACACACCCCGTCGCCCAACTTCAGCAACTGGGTGCGCACCGCCGTTTTGAGCCCGGCGAACGAAAAATCGAGGTTGCCGCTGTGCAGCAGTGGGCGCGGCAGGCTGAACGTTGCCGCATCGCCAAATTCCGCCAGCCGGGCCAGCGCCGGGCCACCGGGGTAGCCCAGGCCCATCATCTTGGCGGACTTGTCGAAAGCTTCACCCGCCGCATCGTCGATGGTTTCACCCAGCAGCTCGTACGAACCCACGTCGTCAACCCGCATCAGTTGCGTGTGACCACCCGACACCAGCAGCGCCACGAACGGAAACTCCGGGGGGTCGGCGGCGAGAAACGGGGACAGCAGATGCCCTTCGAGGTGATGCACCCCCATCACGGGTTTGCCCAGCGCGGCGGCCAGCGCACAGGCCACGCCAGCGCCAACCAACAAGGCGCCAGCCAGCCCCGGGCCGCGCGTGAAGGCCACCACGTCCACATCTGCCAGCACACACCCCGAGCGCGCCAGCACTTCGCGCGCCAGCGGCAACACACGGCGGATGTGGTCGCGCGACGCCAGTTCGGGAACCACGCCGCCGTAGGCCTGGTGCATGTCGATCTGGCTGTGCAGCGCATGTGCCAACAGGCGTGGCACACCAGCCGCGCCGGCATCCACCACGGCCACGCCGGTTTCGTCGCAGGAAGACTCAATGCCCAATACCTTCATGGGGCGGCAGTGTAGCGAGGGCAAGCCGCATACCAGACGCTCTTGCAGACCCAGTCGTACTTGCACTTTGTCACGGCCGTGTCCTCAGTACTTTCCCGCAAGCAAAGGTAAAACCCTCTTCCCGGCTCCGGTTCAGGCCACTAACCTGCAGGCCTGAGTTGACGCCTTGCCGCGTCGGCCGTCACGAATCTCGTTGGGGTCCATCGATGAAGGAATACCGCCTCCTGTCTTGGCCGGAACTGCCGTCCGCCTTTGACCGCACTGGCCACCGCCGCATGTTGAGCGACATGTCGCATCGCTACATGTCACTGGCTCAACTGACGTCGATCAGCGGCCTTCGCCGGCCGGAAGTTCAGCAGTTTCTGGACATGCTCGACGCTCGCAGCCTGTTGACCGACCGCGACCTCACGGCGCCCGATTCGCTCATCATGGAAACGCTGCGCCCCCTGGGTGGCTGGCTTCGCCGCACCTTTGGCGGTTCGGCCGACCGCCCCCTCTGACGGCCACGCCCCCCCCCCGTTCAGTCGCCAGAGCTTGCCGGCAATGAACGGCGCTTGATTTGCCCCCCAAACGCGTCACTCAGCCATTGATTGACGCATGCAGCGCAAGTCGAACTCGGCGCACTGCGCGTCAAGCGCCACTGGCGCGAATGTTGCAGCCACGAGCTGCATGACGCCCAAACCCCCAGCCCCGACCCCGACCAAGAGCCAGCGCATCGTCATCGTGGCCCCTGACACGCTGACGCCCGACGGCTCGGACACCCAGGCCGCCTACGAGGCCGAGCGCTCGCGCAGCCTGCGCATCGGCCTGCTGGAGAACGGCTACAACATCGTCGCGGTGTTGCCGGCAGACGTTTTCCTGCCCGACCGGCTCAACCAGATCCAGCCCGACATGATCATCGTGGACGCCGAAAGCCAGGCGCGCGACACGCTGGAACACGTGGTGATGGCCACCCGCGACGCGCGCCGGCCGATCGTGCTGTTCACCAACGACGAAGACACCACCCATGTGCCGGCCGCCATTGCCGCTGGCGTCACCGCCTATGTGGTGGCCGGCATGGCGCCGGAACGCGTCAAACCCGTGCTCGAAGTGGCGCTTGCCCGCTTTCACCACGAAGAAGGGCTGCGCCGCGAACTGGCCGATGCACGCACCGAGCTGTCCGACCGCAAGCTCATCGAGCGCGCCAAGGGCATTCTGATGACGCGGCAGGGCATCCCCGAGCCCGAGGCCTATGCGCGCCTGCGCAAGACGGCCATGGACAAGGGCCTGAAGATCGTCGACGTGGCTCAACGCATCATTGATGTGTCGGATCTGCTGGCTTGATGCCATTCCGCACGGCCGCTGTGGGCTGGTGCGGCCAGGGCTCTGGTTTGGTGCAGAGCACCGCATCTCACCGAACCACCACACGAAAACAAGCTGGCACATCGCTTGCGTAGGTAAAGGCAAGAAGGTCAACGGCGATCTTCTGGAGACATCGATGGGCACTAACGAAAGTGCTTGGTCGATGGGACGACGGCGTCCTCACAAACTGGGTCAATCCCGGTGATGTGTGGACGCCTTTTTGTTTTGTCTTTCTGCATTTGTTGCAGCCCGAACCCGAGTAGCGAGAACCGCCATGAACAGTCCCCTCATCCGAAAGACCACCATGAGCCGCCGAACCCTGATCAAAGCCGCTGCAGCCACCAGCGCCGCCGGCATGGTGCCGGGCCTCAACACCGCTGTGTACGCCCAGGGATCTGACAAACCCGAGAAAGAGGAAGTCCGCATCGGCTTCATTCCCCTGACCGATTGCGCGTCGGTGGTGATGGCCTCGGTGCTGGGCTTTGACAAGAAGTACGGCGTCAAGATCATCCCGACCAAGGAAGCCTCTTGGGCCGGTGTGCGCGACAAGCTCGTCAACGGCGAACTCGACATGGCGCACGTGCTGTATGGCCTGATCTATGGCGTGCACCTCGGCGTCAGCGGCTCGAAGAAAGACATGGCCGTGCTGATGAGCCTGAACAACAACGGCCAGGCCATCACGTTGTCCAAGACGCTGGCGGACAAGGGCGCCGTCGATGGCGCGTCGCTCTCCACGCTGATGTCTAAGGAGAAGCGTGAATACACCTTCGCGGGCACGTTCCCCACTGGCACCCACGCGATGTGGATGCACTACTGGCTGGCCGCTTTTGGCATCGACCCCGTCAAGCAGGCCAAGCTGATCACCGTGCCGCCTCCGCAAATGGTGGCCAACATGCGCGTGGGCAACATGGACGGCTTCTGCGTGGGCGAGCCCTGGGGCCACCGCGCCATCATGGACAAGATCGGCATCACCGCCGTGACCACGCAAGACATCTGGCGTGACCACCCCGAGAAGACGCTGGGCACCACGGCCGACTTCGTCAAGAAGCATCCCAACACCTGCCGCGCCGTGATGATGGCCATTCTGGAAGCCGGCCGCTGGATCGACGCGAGCCTGCAGAACAAGATGAAGATGGCCGAAGTGGTGGCCGAGAAGTCCTACGTCAACACCGGGGTCGATGCGATCAACCAGCGCATCCTGGGCCGCTACCAGAACGGCCTGGGCAAGACCTGGGACGACCCCAACCACATGAAGTTTTTCAACGACGGCCAGGTCAACTTCCCGTACCTGTCGGACGGCATGTGGTTCCTGACCCAGCACAAGCGCTGGGGCTTGCTGAAGGAACACCCGGACTATCTGGCGGTCGCCAAGCAGGTCAACCAGATCGACCTCTACAAGCAGGCGGCGGGCGCTTTGAAGATCAACGTTCCCAAGGACGTGATGCGCACCAGCAAGCTGATCGACGGCGTGGTGTGGGACGGCAAAGACCCGAAGAAATACGCCGACGGTTTCAAGATCAAGGCCTGATTCAGCGCATTCACTCAACCAGGAGCCGACCATGGTCAGCGCAGTTTTTCATTCCCCCCTCGACGCGGCCATGGAGGCCCGGCAACTCGCCGCCTCCAAGCCCGCAGCAGCCGTCCAAAAGGCGGCCCCTCCCGTGAAGGCGCCAAGCACGCCGTTCGACTGGCGCGGCCTGTCGATGAAGGTGGTGCCGCCAATCATCGGCATTGGCTTGCTGGTTGGCATCTGGGCCTTGCTGACGATGAAGGGCGGCGCCTTCCCCACACCCGCAGCCACCTTCCTTGAAGCCGTGAAGATCTTCTCGGACCCGTTCTACAGCAACGGCCCGAACGATCAGGGCATCGGCTGGAACATCCTGTTCTCGCTGGAGCGTGTGGCCGTGGGCTTCGGGCTGGCGGCGCTCGTCGGCATTCCGATGGGTTTCATGATCGGTCGCTTCGAGTTCTTGAACAGCATGTTCTCGCCGCTGATCAGCCTGCTGCGCCCGGTGTCGCCACTGGCCTGGTTGCCGATCGGCCTGCTGGTGTTCAAGGCGGCCAACCCGGCTGCCATCTGGACGATCTTCATCTGCTCGATCTGGCCCATGATCATCAACACCGCCGTGGGTGTGCAGCGTGTGCCCAGCGACTACCTCAACGTGGCGCGTGTGCTGAACCTGTCGGAGTGGAAGGTGATGACGCAGATCCTCTTCCCGGCCGTGCTGCCCTACATGCTGACGGGCGTGCGCTTGTCGGTGGGCACCGCGTGGCTCGTGATCGTGGCGGCTGAAATGCTGACCGGCGGCGTGGGCATCGGCTTCTGGGTCTGGGACGAGTGGAACAACCTCAACGTCACGCACATCCTGATCGCCATCTTCGTGATCGGTGTCGTGGGCCTGCTTCTTGAGTGGCTGTTGATCTCGATCGCCAAACGCTTCACCTACGCCGACGTCTGAACCCGGAGCCCCACATGAGCCACTTCATTGAAGTTCAAAACGCCGAGATGGTGTTCACCACCAAAAAGGGGCGCTTCCATGCGCTGCGCGAGATCAACCTGAGCGTCGACAAAGGTGAGTTCGTCACGCTGATCGGGCACTCGGGCTGCGGCAAGTCCACGCTGCTGAACCTGATCGCCGGCCTGACCTTGCCCAGCAGTGGCGTGCTGCTCTGCGACAACCGCGAGATCGCGGCCCCCGGGCCGGAGCGCGCGGTGGTGTTCCAGAACCATTCGTTGCTGCCTTGGCTGACGTGCTTCCAGAACGTGCACCTCGCGGTGGAACGTGTGTTCGGAGCCAAGGAAAGCACGGCGCGACTGAAAGACCGCACGTTGGCCGCACTCGACCTCGTCAACATGGGCCACGCCGCCGCCAAGCGCCCGCATGAAATCTCGGGCGGCATGAAGCAGCGGGTGGGCATTGCCCGCGCGCTGGCGATGGAACCCAAGGTGCTGCTGATGGACGAGCCCTTCGGCGCGCTCGACGCCCTGACCCGCGCCCACCTGCAAGACGAGCTGCTGAAGATCGTGGCCCGCACGCACAGCACGGTGGTGATGGTTACGCACGATGTGGACGAGGCCGTGCTGCTGTCCGACCGCATCGTGATGATGACCAACGGGCCGGCCGCGACCATCGGCGAAATTTTGTCGGTGGAACTGGAACGCCCACGTGACCGCGTGGAGCTGGCGGAAGACACCCGCTACGTGCACTACCGCAAAGAGGTGCTCGACTTCCTTTACACGCGCCACGGACACGTCGAAAAAGCCGCCGCCTGAGCGGACTCGACAACGCTAGGAGCCTGTCGGGCTGGGGGAGCGTCGGCTGCAATTTGGCCGCAGCGGTCCATTTTTCACCGGCTTCTTGTCCCATAGCTACGGCTATGGGACAA
>JAYSYW010000091.1:0-30109 GCA_043727255.1 Rhizobacter sp.
GGCCACAAGGCCCGCCCACAGCAACGGCAGCGTGAGGGTGTCGGGCAACAAAGTGGTGTCCCAGTCGATCGCGGCCAAGGCCACAAGCACCGCGATGACCGCGCACCACAACCATGCCTCTGGTTGCCCGCCGAAACGCCAACCCACGGCGGCAAACAGCGTACCGGTGAGGAGTTCAACGAAGGGGTAACGCGGCGAGATGCGCGTCTTGCATGACGAGCACCGCCCCCGCAGCAGCAGGTAGCTGAGCACGGGAATGTTTTCGTACCAGCGGATCTGATGCCCGCACGAAGGGCAGCGCGAGCGCGGAGCTGAAAGCGTGATCGGCTCAGGAAGGTCGGCAGAGACTTCCAGCAGTTCGGCCGCCTCTTGCTTCCAAGCGCGTTCCAGCATCAGCGGCAATCGATGTACCACCACGTTGAGAAAGCTACCGATGCACAGCCCGAACAGGCCCAGCACCCACGGCGAAAGGAAAACCTGCGTCAGTTCGGAACTCATCGGCGCCGGCGTCAAACCACCTGACCGAGCTTGAAGATGGGCAGGTACATCGATACCACGATGCCCCCGATCAAGGTGCCCAGGATCACGATGATGATTGGCTCCATCAGGCTTGACAGACCCTTGACGGCCTCATCGACCTCGTCTTCATAGAACTCAGCTGCTTTGCCCAGCATGCCGTCAAGCGCGCCCGATTCTTCGCCAATGGCGCACATCTGCAGCACCATGGTGGGAAACACACCAGTTGTTTGCATCGATGCCGTGAGGCTGGCCCCGGTGGACACATCTTTCTGAATCTGATCGGTCGCGTCTTTGAAGACGGCATTGCCAGCCGCGCCTCCGACCGAGTCGAGCGCTTCAACCAACGGGACACCGGCAGCGAACATGGTCGAGAGTGTGCGGGTCCAGCGGGCGACGGCGGATTTGTGCACCAAGGTCCCGAAGACCGGTGCGCGCAGCAACAGGCGGTCCATAACTCTCTGCATTTTTTCGGAACGTTTCCATGACTCAAAGAAGAAATAGATACCGCCGCCTATAACACCAAAAATGATGTACCAGTAGGTAACGAACACGTCTGAAATCGCCATCACGAACAAGGTTGGGGCGGGCAGATCGGCGCCGAATGAAGTGAAGACGTCTTTGAATGACGGGATCACAAAAATCATGATCACCGCCAGCACGATGAACGCCACCACAAGCACGGCGACGGGATACATCAGCGCCGACTTGATCTTGTTCTTGAGCGCCATCGTCTTCTCTTGATAGATTGCCAGGCGATCAAGCAACGCTTCAAGAATCCCGGCGGCCTCGCCTGCTTCGACGAGGTTGCAATACAGGGCATCGAAATACAGCGGGTGCTTGCGAAACGCCGAAGACAGGCTGGTGCCGGTTTCGACGTCCGAGCGGATGTCGTTGACGAGCTTCGTCATCTTCGGGTTGGTGCTGCCCCGGGCGACGATGTCAAACGACTGGATCAACGGCACGCCAGCTTTCATCATGGTGGACAACTGCCGGGTGAAGATGGCAATGTCCTTTTGCTTGATAGACGAGCCACCGGAGGTGCGGCGCTTCTTCACCTTGGAGACCATCACGCCCTGGCGGCGCAGGCTGGCACTGACCATCGCTTCACCACCGGCACGCATCTCGCCGCGCACGAGCTTGCCGTTCTTGTCCTTGCCTTCCCATTCGAAGACAAGTTCCTTGATGTTCTTTGCTGCTGCTGCAGTTGCCATCGTGTCTCCGAGGACCGTGCGTCCCCGTCCCATCTCTGTTGTTAGATGCCGCGTGGCATCGATGCCGTGTCACTCATTCGTTGGTGACGGCGATCACTTCCTCAAGCGTGGTCAATCCAGAACGAACCTTGATCAAGCCTGACTGCCGCAGGTTGCGAACCCCTTCTCGCGCGGCTTGGTCGGCGATGTCAATGGCCGTGCCTTCGGTCAGGATGATGCGCTGGATCGCTTCGGTAATGGGCATCACTTGGTAAATGCCAACCCGTCCCCGGTACCCATTGCTGCAGTTTGAGCAGCCCACTGCACGGTAGGGCTTCCAGGTGCCATCTAGGTCCGCTTCCAGGAAACCTGCTTTCAGCATGGCTTCTTTCGGATACTCGGCCGGCGTCTTGCACGACTCACAAAGCTTTCGGGCCAAGCGCTGCGCTGTGATGAGCAGCACGGAGGAGGCGATGTTGAAAGGCGCCACCCCCATGTTCAACAGCCGGGTCAGCGTTGTCGGTGCATCGTTCGTGTGCAACGTGGACATGACCATGTGACCCGTCTGGGCGGCCTTGATGGCGATATCCGCAGTTTCCAGGTCACGAATTTCGCCGACCATGATGACGTCGGGATCCTGGCGCAGGAAGGACTTCAAGGCGGCCGAGAACGTCAGCCCCGCCCGATCGTTCACGTTGACCTGGTTGATGCCGGGAAGGTTGATTTCGGCCGGGTCTTCCACCGTCGAAATGTTGACCCCGGGCTGATTCAGGATGTTGAGGCAGGTGTAGAGCGAGACGGTTTTCCCACTGCCGGTGGGGCCTGTCACCAAGATCATTCCGTAGGGCCGAGCGATGCACTTGAGCAGGCGCTCTTTTTCAATCTTTTCATAGCCCAGAGCCTCAATGCCCAGTTTGGCGCTGGACGGGTCCAGGATCCGGATCACGATCTTCTCGCCGAACAAGGTTGGCAATGTGCTGACGCGGAAGTCGATCGCTTTGTTGCCGAACTTCAGCTTCATGCGCCCGTCTTGAGGCACGCGTTTTTCAGCGATGTCCAACCTGGAAATCACCTTGATGCGCGATGCCAGCTTGTCTTTAATGGCGATCGGGGGTTGGGTGATTTCACGCAGTTCGCCATCGACGCGAAACCGAACACGGTAGTGGTACTCGTACGGCTCGAAATGAAGATCGGAGGCTCGCGCGTTGATGGCGTCAATGAGCATTTTCTGCAGAAAACGCACCACTGGCGCGTCTTCCACATCTGCAGTTACTTCTTGTGTTTCGCTTGATGGCGTGACGTCGTCCGTGACGTCGAACTCGAAGTCACCCCCGACGATGTTCTCAAGCGCCTCGGCCGCGCTCGCGCCATTGGCTTCGAGGATTTTTGAGAGCTTGTCGTGCTCGACAATGACCCACTCGGGCGAAAGTTGCGTGGCGAACTTGATACGTTCCGCTGCTTCTTGATCGGTAGGGTCCGCGCCGCCGATGAACAGTCTGTTGCCGCGCTTGCCCAGCACCAGGACTTGGTACTGGGCGGTCAGCTTTGCGTCGATGACGTTGCGAGGCAGTCGTTGAGGATCGATCGACGTCAGATCCAGCACCGGCAGGGCCAGAGCATTCGACAACGTATGCGCCAAGTCGGCACAAGAAATCGCCCCGGCCGAAATCACCGACGCGACGAAACTGGATTTCTTCTCCTTGGAAGAGCGAACCAGATCTTCGGCGGCTTTGGCGTTGAGCTTGCCTGCGTTTACAAGTACCCGTGCTACGCCGGAAAGCGCGGATTGGGAAGCTTCGGCAAGTGTGTCCACAGGTGGCAGATCGTCAGTTCAATGTCGGTCGATCAAAGCATGATCGTCGATTCATCAGGTACTGTAAACCTGCGTCATGTGTCGAAAGTTTCAGAATTCGCCGCCTTTGGATGTCATGCCGCAACAATTTGCATCTGCAGGATCACAGCGGGTGGTCGGGGTGAGAGGATTCGAACCTCCGGCCTCTACGTCCCGAACGTAGCGCTCTACCAGGCTAAGCTACACCCCGAGGGCAAGAGGCTGACTGCCTCTTCATGTCAAATGCTCGTTAAGACGAGCGCTCGACCGATCGAACACATAATTCTAGCAGAGCCTCGCAGTGCACTGATTCTGGGAGGTGCGCAAGGCAGGCACGAGCCTTTTCTGACTCTGCGCGTGCTGCCTCGCGGGTGGCACTCAATGCACCGGTCCGTCGCACGATTTCGACGATTTCCGGTAGCCGCTCAATCTCGCCCTTTTCGATGGCATTGCGAATCAGGGTGCGTTCTGCCGTGGTGCCACGCTCCATGGCGATTAGCAAGGGGAGCGTTGGTTTGCCTTCCCGTAGATCGTCGCCAACGTTCTTGCCCAGCAGATTGGTGGCGCCTTCGTAGTCGAGCAGATCATCCACCAGCTGGAATGCGGTGCCAAGCGCGCGCCCGTAGCTCGCGCAGGCCTCTTCTATCTCTGCGGGTGCTTCGGCCAGCACGGCACCAAGGCGGGCGCTGGCCTCAAACAGTTTGGCTGTTTTGAAGCGAATGACTTTCAGGTAGTCGTCCACCGCAAGATCAGGGTCGTGCATGTTCAGTAGCTGCAGCACCTCACCCTCGGCAATGACATTGGTGGCGTCTGCCAAGATTTCCAGCACGCGCATGCGGTTCACGCTCACCATCATTTGGAAGGCGCGGGAGTAGAGAAAGTCACCAACCAGCACGCTCGCAGCATTGCCGAACAAGGCGTTGGCCGTTTGCCGGCCGCGACGCAGGGCCGACTCATCGACCACGTCATCGTGTAACAAGGTGGCGGTATGGATGAATTCCACTGTTGCCGCAAGTTCGTGACGCTCGCCTCCTCGGAACCCGAGGGCGCCAGCGAACAGCAGCACAAGCATCGGTCGAATTCGTTTTCCGCCAGCGCTGACGATGTAGTGCGATATCTGGTTGATCAGCGCAACCTCAGAGGACAGGCGGCGGTGGATAACGGCATCAACTTCGCGCATCTCTGACGCCATCAGGTGCTCGCAGCGGATAGCGGGTGCGTCGGGAGGGGTGGAGGCGAGTTGCACTGTAGGCTCGGAGTGGAGGCATCAAATTATAGGAAGACGCCGTCACGGGTGGTCGATGCTCACCCGGAGCGGGTCCATGCTTGGAGTCTGCTGATTCGCATGCTAGAATTTTGGGTTCTGCGTTTTTAGCAGGACTCCGAGGGATCCTCGCTCGGATGGGTTTCATGAAAGGGCTGATATGTACGCGGTCATAAAAACCGGTGGTAAGCAATACAAAGTTGCAGCCGGCGAAAAGATCAAGATAGAACAGATTGCTGCGGATGTTGGCCAAGAGATCACGATCGACCAGGTGTTGGCTGTCGGAAGCGGCAGCGATCTGAAGGTTGGGACTCCCTTGGTAGCAGGTGCAAGCGTCATCGCCACGGTGTTGGCTCAAGGCAGGCATGACAAAGTGCGCATTTTCAAGATGCGCCGTCGCAAGCATTATCAAAAGCGACAAGGCCATCGCCAAAACTTCACCGAGATTGAAATCAGTGCTGTGAACGCCTGATTTCTGCGCCAAACCAAGTTTCAGGAGTTCGACCATGGCACAGAAAAAAGGCGGCGGTTCCACTCGGAACGGCCGCGATTCCCAACCGAAGATGCTCGGCGTCAAGGCCTATGGTGGCCAAGCCGTTCAAGCAGGTTCCATCATCGTTCGGCAGCGGGGAACCAAGTTCCACGCAGGTGCGAACGTGGGCATCGGCCGCGATCACACGCTGTTCGCATTGACTGATGGCGAAGTAAAGTTCGGGTTCAAAGGCCCGCAGAACCGTCAGACGGTCAGCATCAAGACGGCGTGATCGAAAGCTGCGCGAGCAGCCAAGGTCTCCCGCAAGCCCCGGTTCTCCGGGGCTTTGTTTTTTGTTTTCGCCGATAGCGTGGCCTCAATGGGGCGCTGCCGGTCGCAGGTGAGCAAAACAGTCATGAAATTCGTTGACGAAGCCACGATCGATGTGGCGGCAGGCGATGGCGGCAACGGCTGCATGAGCTTTCGCCGAGAGAAGTTCATACCGTTTGGCGGGCCGAACGGCGGTGATGGCGGCAAGGGCGGCAGTGTTTATGCCGTTGGCGACCGTAATCTGAACACGCTGATTGATTTCCGCTATGCACGGCGCCATGAAGCGCGGCGCGGCGAAAACGGCCGGGGCTCCGACCAGTACGGTGCGGCCGCTACCGACATCGTGTTGCGCATGCCGATGGGAACCATCATCACCAACGCCGAAACGGGTGAGGCTGTGGCTGAGTTGTTGGTGCCGGATGAAAAGGTGCTGCTCGTCAAGGGTGGTGATGGTGGCTTCGGCAACCTGCACTTCAAGACCAGCACCAACCGCGCGCCACGCCAAAAGACGTCGGGCTGGCCGGGAGAGCAGCTCAAACTAAAGCTGGAGCTTCGGGTGCTGGCTGACGTGGGCCTGCTGGGCATGCCCAACGCGGGGAAGTCCACATTGATCGCCGCGATCTCCAACGCGAGGCCTAAGATCGCCGACTACCCGTTCACGACGCTGCATCCGAACCTTGGCGTTGTGCGAGTGGCTCCTGAGCAAAGCTTCGTTGTTGCTGACATTCCCGGTTTGATTGAGGGCGCTGCCGAAGGTGCCGGTCTGGGTCATTTGTTCTTGCGGCACTTGCAGCGTACCCACTTGCTGTTGCACCTTGTGGACATGGCGCCCTTTGACGACGCGGTGGATCCGGTGAAGCAAGCCAGAGCCATCGTCGGCGAATTGAAGAAGTACGACGAGGCGCTTCACGACAAGCCGCGTTGGCTGGTGCTGAACAAGCTCGACATGATTCCGCTCGATGAGCGTGAGGCGAAGGTCAAGGACTTCGTGAAGCGTTTCAAGTGGAAAGGGCCTGTGTTCCAGATTTCGGCTCTCACACGTGAAGGCTGCGAGGGCTTGATTCATGCGATCTACAAGCATGTGTCCACGCTCAAGAACGTCATTCCTGATGACCCCGATCCCCGCTTCGATGTGGCTGCGCCAAGCGTGAAAGCCGATGACTGACGCTCTTAAAAACGCGCGGCGCATCGTCGTCAAGGTCGGGTCGAGTTTGGTGACGAACGAGGGCCGTGGTGTCGATGCGGATGCCATCGGCACTTGGTGCCGGCAGATGGCGGCGTTGGCAGCGCAGGGCCGCGAGGTGGTGATGGTTTCCAGCGGGGCGATTGCCGAAGGCATGAAGCGCCTTGGCTGGGCTGTCCGGCCCAAAGAGGTGCATGAGTTGCAGGCTGCGGCGGCGGTCGGGCAGATGGGGTTGGCCCAGATCTATGAAACGCAGCTCCGTGCCTACGGCATGGGCAGTGCGCAGGTGCTGCTGACGCACGCCGATCTGGCCGACCGCGAGCGTTACCTCAATGCCCGTTCCACCTTGCTGACCTTGTTGGGTTTGCACGTGGTGCCGGTGATCAATGAAAACGACACCGTCGTCAACGACGAGATCAAATTTGGCGACAACGACACGCTGGGCGCGTTGGTTGCTAACCTTATCGAGGCCGACGCCTTGGTCATCCTGACCGACCAGAAGGGCTTGTACTCGGCCGACCCCCGCAAGGACCCGAAGGCCCGGTTCATTCACGAGGCCGAGGCTGGCACTCCCGAGTTGGAGCGCATGGCTGGCGGTGCCGGATCGAGCATCGGACGTGGCGGCATGATCACCAAGGTGCTGGCGGCCAAGCGGGCGGCGAGCAGCGGAGCGTCCACCGTCATTGCTTGGGGTCGTGAGCCAGACGTGCTGGTTCGATTGGCGGCGGGTGAAGCGATTGGCACGGCGCTGCTGGCTTCAACGCCGAAGCTGGCCGCGCGCAAACAGTGGATGGCCGATCACCTGCAGATGCGCGGTGCGGTCGTCATTGACGACGGCGCGGTGACCAAGTTGCGCGACGAGGGCAAGAGCCTGTTGCCCATCGGCATGGTGGAGGTGCAAGGCGAATTCATTCGTGGCGATGTGATCGCGGTGCGCAGCCATGCCGGTCAAGAAATCGCCCGTGGATTGGCGAACTACGCCAGTTCAGAAGCCAGGCTGATTGCACGCAAACCCTCGACCGAGATCGAGCGTTTGCTGGGTTTCATCAGCGAGCCGGAGATGATCCACCGTGACAACCTGGTGCTCGTTGCCTGAGGGTGGCGGTGGCCTGAACTGTGTTCAGGCTTTGGTTTCACCGCCCGGCGCCGTGTCCAGCGGCGAGGGTTGGCTGGCATCTCCGGGTTCGGTATGCGGCCCCTCTTCACACTCATCGTCGTGACCATGCGGCCTCATGCCCGTGCGCAGGTAGCGGTTGTGATGGTGCGTGCGCGGAAGAAACCGCGCCAGTTCGGTCAATGCCATCTGATAGACGTCGCGCTTGAATTCGATGACGACTTCGAGAGGCACCCAGTACTCGTTCCAGCGCCAGGCGTCGAACTCCGGGTGATCGGTCGCCCGCAGGTTCATGTCGCTGTCGCGACCGATCAGTTGCAGAAGAAACCAGATCTGTTTCTGACCCTTGTAGTGCCCACGCGAGTCACGCCGAATGAAGTGATCGGGAACTTCGTAGCGAAGCCAGTCGCGAGTGCGGGCGACGATGCGGACATGATCGGGCAGCAAGCCCACTTCTTCATGCAACTCACGGAACATGGCCTGCTCGGGCGTTTCGCCGTACTTGATGCCCCCTTGCGGGAACTGCCAAGAATGAGTGCGGATACGCTTGCCCCAGAACACCTGATTCTTTGCGTTGAGCAGGATGATGCCGACGTTGGGTCTGAACCCGTCTCGGTCGAGCATAATCAACCTTCAGTTCTTAGTTGAATTCATTATTGCATCGGCATGACGGGCCTTACCCCGTGGGTTTCCCTCAAAACTCGCCCTGTGCACACGCCTTTCCCATCTCTGTTTTCGCCGCTGCGCACCCCTGCTCATGAAAGCTTCCCAGTTCTTCGTGTCCACCCTCAAGGAAGCGCCGGCCGACGCCGAGGTGGCGAGCCACAAACTGATGCTGCGCGCCGGCATGATCAAGCGCCTGGGTGCGGGCATCTACAACTACATGCCGATGGGCCTGAGGGTGATTCGCAAGGTCGAAAACGTCATCCGCGAAGAGATGGTGCGAGCCGGTGGTGTGGAACTGCTGATGCCGGTCGTGCAACCGGCCGAGCTTTGGCAGGAGTCGGGCCGCTGGGACAAGATGGGCCCTGAGATGCTTCGTATCAAAGACCGGCACGACCGTGACTTCATCATCCAGCCGACCAGCGAAGAGGTCATCACCGACATCGCTCGGCAAGAGCTGCGCAGCTACCGCGCGCTGCCGAAGAACTTCTTCCATATTCAGACCAAGTTCCGCGATGAGCGCCGGCCACGTTTCGGCGTGATGCGTGGGCGCGAGTTCACGATGAAGGACGCATATTCCTTCGACCGCGACCCCGAAGCCGCTGGCAAGAGCTACGACGCGATGTTCGCCGCCTATGGCCGCATCTTCGAGCGCCTGGGCCTGACCTACCGCGCGGTCGCTGCTGACACCGGCGCCATCGGCGGTGACCGTTCCCACGAGTTTCAGGTGATCGCCGACACCGGCGAAGACGCACTCGTGTATTGCCCGGAGTCCGACTTCGCGGCCAACATCGAGCTGGCCGAAGCCGTGCCGCTGATCGCGCAGCGCGCCGCGCCGTCGCAGGCCCTGGCCAAAGTGGCCACGCCAAACAAGAGCACCTGCAGCGACGTGGCGGAACTCCTGGGCCTGCCGCTGTCGCAGACGGTGAAGTCATTGGTGCTCGCCACTGATGAAAAAACCGAAGCCGGCGATGTAACCCAAACCACCGTCTGGCTGCTGCTGGTGCGGGGCGATCACGATCTGAACGAAGTCAAGGCTGGCAAGGTGCCGGGCATGAAGAACGGTTTCCGCTTCGCCACCAGCGGCGAGATCGAAGACCACTTCGGTTGCAAGCCGGGTTCCCTCGGCCCCGTGAAGACGGTCAAGCCGGTCAAGGTGGTGGCCGATCGCACTGTGGCGAACATGAGTGACTTCGTCTGCGGCGCCAACGACGCCGGCTTTCACCTCACGGGCATCAACTGGGGCCACGACCTGCCCGAGCCCGATTTGGTGGCCGACATACGCAACGTCGTCGAAGGCGACCCGTCGCCCGACGGCAAAGGTCTGCTCGCCATCCAGCGCGGCATCGAAGTCGGCCATGTGTTCTACCTGGGCACCAACTACTCGAAGCCACTCAACGCCACCTTCCTTGACGAGAACGGCAAGCCGAAGCTACTGGAGATGGGTTGCTACGGCATTGGCGTCACACGCATCCTCGGTGCGGCCATCGAGCAAAACCACGACGAACGCGGGATCATCTGGCCGGACGCAATGGCCCCGTTCACCGTGGTCGTTTGCCCGATTGGCTACGACCGTTCACCGGCTGTACAAGCCGCCGCTGATGAGCTGCACCAGCAGCTGCAAGCGCTGGGTGTGGATGTGATGCTCGACGACCGGGGAGAACGCCCGGGCGCCATGTTCGCCGACTGGGAATTGATCGGCGTGCCACATCGCGTGGTCATTTCTGACCGGGGCCTCAAGGAAGGTCAGCTTGAATACCAAGGCCGGCGCGATGCGCAGGCCTCTCCGGTGGCGGCCGCCGACGTGCTGGCCTTCGTGAAGGCCAAGCTCGCCCTATGACGGGGGTGCGTCTCCCCGACCGGGAGAGGCGGCGACTCGGTGCGGCACTGCTGCTGAGTCCGCTGGCTGGCGTGACGCCTTCGGCATGGGCCGGGCGGCAGGCCGAAGAGCCGCTGGCCGACGCCGTTCGCTCGGTGTTGTCTGCCGCCATTGCCAACAACGCACCGCCCAAGCCCAGCTTCCCGAGCGTCGAACAGCGTGTGGCCTACCTTCGCTGGTTGTCTGAGATGAGCCACCGGCTGCAGCGCCGCAAGTCTGAAAACGTGACGCGGGTCGAGTTTCTCGAAGCAGTCTGGTACGAAAGCAAGCGTGCGGGGTTGGAGACTTCGCTCGTGCTCGGTCTGATTCAGGTGGAAAGCGGCTTCCGCAAATACGCCATCAGTGTGGCTGGTGCACGCGGCTACATGCAGGTGATGCCGTTCTGGGCTCGGCTGATCGGTGACGGCGACGCGACGCGCCTGTTTCATATGCAGACCAACCTGCGCTTCGGCTGTGTGATCTTGCGCCACTACCTGGAACGCGAACGCGGCGACTTGTTCTTGGCGCTGGGCCGCTACAACGGCAGCCGGGGCCGCGCAGAGTATCCGAACCTGGTGTTCGGTGCCCGCAAGAGCTGGGATTTCAAGCCGACGTAACGGCACCCGGTCGGGCGGTCAAAGCCCTTGCCAAGACTTTGGTTCGGCACCGCGCACACCCAGCAGCGACAACACCCGCTCAACACTTTCGTTGACCAGCTCATCGATGCTCGTCGGCCGGTGATAGAAGGCCGGCAAAGGCGGGAACACGATGCCGCCCATTTCGGTTACTGCCGTCATGTTGCGCAGGTGGGCCAGATTGAACGGCGTCTCTCGCACCATCATCACCAGCCGGCGTCGCTCTTTCAGCGTCACGTCGGCGGCGCGGCTCAGCAGGTTGTCAGACAACCCATGCGCCACGGCGGCCAGTGTCTTCATTGAGCAAGGCGCAATCACCATTGCCTCGGTGGCGAACGAGCCGCTGGCGATGGCCGCACCCACATCGCCCGGCGCGTAAGCCGTGTGGGCCAGCGCTTCGAGCGCCTTGCGGTCGAGCCCGAGCTCGTGGTGGACATTCAGCAGGCCGGCAGGGCTGGCGATCAGGTGCGATTCACAGCCGCATTCTTTCAGCCGCTGCAGCAGCCGCACCCCATACACCGCACCCGTGGCGCCGGTGATGCCGACCACCACACGTTGCGGCAAACACGTCATCGTTCAGGCCGGGGTGCCCAGCACCTGCTGCAGCTCACCGGCTTCATACATCTCCATCATGATGTCCGAGCCGCCAACGAATTCGCCGTTGACGTAGAGCTGAGGAATCGTCGGCCATTCGGCGTATTCCTTGATGCCGTTGCGCACGGCCTCGTCCTCCAGCACGTTGACCGTTTTCAGGTCACCGACGCCGCAGGCCTTGAGGAGCTGGATCGCGCGGCCTGAAAAACCACACATCGGAAACTGTGCCGTGCCCTTCATGAAAAGCACCACGCGGTTTTGCTTGACGAGGTCGTCGATGCGTTTTTGAACGTCGCTCATGATTGATGCCCCGGGGCGAACCGGGCCTGTCGAATGGGGGGATGCGGGAGGATAAGGCAAACCGCCTCAGGCCCCTGACGCCCGGTGCGCAAACGCGCGACGAGCGTCGGGTTTCACCGCTGCGCAGCAGCGCGTCAGAACGAGTAGGAGACGCCTAACTGAAGAATGGGCGACAGGCGCAACTCGCGCAGGGTGTTGTCGAGGCTTTGCGAGCCGGTGAGCACCCCGCCCAACTGCGTTGCCGAGCGTGGGTGCAGCGCCATCAGCCCCAAGTCGACCGACAAGCCCCACCCTCCGCGCAGCGACAAGCCGGTGTAGCCGACGCCGAGGTAGGGCACGGTGTGGTTTTCGCCCGCCGCATCGGGTGCGCCGGGCCGGCGATCGACCTGGAACAACCCGCCTGATGGCAGGCTGCCCCACAGCGTGGCGCGTGGTCCGAGCAGCACGCCGCTGGTGGCGCGAATGCCGCCGGCAGAACGGTGGCCCAGGGCGCCGGTGAGGTAGTAGTCGCCCAGCAGGCTGAGGCTGTTCAAGCGCGCCGGGGCGTCGTCGAAGCCAAACGGGTCGGCATACAAGGTGGCGGAATGAACGCCCAGGGACAGTCGGCCTTGCACGCGTGACCAGGGTTCAGGCATGTTGAGGGCGCTGACTTGCAACCCGTTCTCGGCCGCGAAAACGGGCGCCGACAAGGCACAGGCCAAAGCCCCGATTCCCCACCAGTTTGCTGTTTTCATGGCGACCCCTTTTTGCCCCGTCGCGGCCTCTGGTGGAGGCCGCCGATGTTCTTCGAGTGTGTCGAAGTCATGCTACGCCGCTCGTCTGAACTCGGGGGCGTTTGTCCTGTTTCAAGGTGCGTGAATCGGCTGCCGCGCCACAGCCGTGGCATCAAGCTCGCTGGCCGCCGGTGCAGCGTGCTATGCCGGCCAGGTCGTGCCGTGAAGCGATGGCTTTGAAGCCGCTCTCGCGCAACAGCGTGGCCACCGCTTCGGCTTGGTCATGCCCATGCTCCAGCAACAGCCAGGCGCTGTGTTGAAGGTGAGCGCTCGCACCCTTGATGATGAGGCGGATTGCATCGAGGCCGTCGCAGCCGGAAGCCAATGCCGAGATCGGCTCGTGCGCCAGTGCGGGCAGGTGCTTGTCGCCGCTGGCGATGTAAGGCGGGTTGCTGAGCATGAGGTCGAAGCACTTGCCCGGCAATGCTTGCCACCAGTCGCTCTCGATGAACCCCACATCGAGCCCGAGCCGCGCCGCGTTGCTTTGGGCCACCGCCAAGGCGTCGCCGCTGAAGTCCACCCCAGTCACGTCAGCCGATGGATAGCTGTGCTTGATCGCCAGCGCAATGGCGCCGCTGCCGGTGCCCAGGTCGGCGACCTTCGGGGCGGCGCCAGCGCAGCCGCTCCGCAGCAACTCCAGCGCCCAATCGACGAGTGTTTCAGTGTCGGGGCGCGGGATCAGCACGGCCGGCGTCACCGTCAACAGCAGGCCGTGGAATTCCTTCTCACCGACCAGGTACGCGAGCGGTTCGCCAGCCGCACGCCGCGCCACCCAGGCGCGAAAACGGTTGGATTGCTCGTCGGTGAGGGAGACGTCGTCATGCGTCAGCAACCAGCCGCGTGCCTGGCCCAACACATGGCCCAGCAGCAGCTGCGCGTCGAGCCGGTCGATGCCCGCCTCGCGCGCCTCGGCCAGTGCTTCGGCAACGCATGGCGCGCTCATGTGCCGCGCCCTTCCAGCTCGGCCAGTTGTTCAGCGGCGCGCGCCGCTTGCAAGGCGTTCAGCACCTCATCAAGGTCGCCTTCCATCACCGAGGCCAGTTTGTAGAGCGTCAGGTTGATGCGGTGGTCGGTCAGCCGGCCTTGCGGGAAGTTGTAGGTGCGGATGCGGTCGCTGCGGTCGCCGCTGCCGATCAATCCCTTGCGGGTGGCGGCTTCCTTCGCGGCGCGCTCGTTGCGGTCTTTGTCGCGCAGACGGGCGGCCAGCACGGCCAGCGCCTTGGCCTTGTTGCGGTGCTGCGAGCGGTCGTCCTGGCATTCGGCCACGATGCCGGTCGGCAAGTGCGTCACGCGGATCGCGCTGTCGGTTTTGTTGATGTGCTGGCCACCAGCGCCGCTGGCGCGGAAGGTGTCGATGCGCAGTTCGGCCGGGTTGAGCTGGATCTCTTCGGCTTCGTCGGCCTCGGGCATCACCGCCACCGTGCACGCGCTGGTGTGGATGCGGCCCTGCGTCTCGGTGGTCGGCACACGCTGCACGCGGTGGCCGCCTGACTCGAACTTGAGCCGCGCATACACGTCGTCGCCTTCGACGCGAATCACCACTTCCTTGTAACCGCCCAGGTCCGACATGCTTTCCGACATCAACTCGGTGCGCCAGCCGGCCCGCTCGGCATGACGCAGGTACATGCGCAGCAGGTCGGCGGCGAACAGCGCCGATTCATCACCGCCGGTGCCGGCGCGGATTTCAAGAAACGCGTTGCGGCCGTCGTCCGGGTCGCGCGGCAGCAGCGCGGTTTGCAGCTCTTGGTGCAGGCGCAGCAGGTCGGCTTCGGCGCTGGTGATTTCTTCCTGCGCCATCTCGGCCATGTCAGCGTCAGCCATCATCTCGCGCGCCGTCGCGAGATCGCGCTCACGCTGTTCGTAGCGATTGAAGCGCTGCACCACGCCATCGACCTCGGCATGTTCCTTGGTCAGGCTGCGGTAGCGGTTCATGTCGCTCGCCACCGACGGGTCGGCCAGCGTGGCGTCGAGTTCGCTCAGGCGATGCGCGAGGCGCTGGAACTGCTGGCGAAGGGTGTCTTTCATGCGGGCTCGGGTCCGAAGGATGAGGACGGAGCCGTCAGGCCGTGCACGCACGGCGCGCCGCCCCGCCGAATGCGGCGGGGAAGGGCGCTAACGCTGGCCGTCGGCCGGGTCGCGCGGGCTGTTGCGCAGGAACAGGCGCGACACCGTCTGCGCGAGTTGCACCCGCTGTTCGCCATCGGCCGCGTGCAGTTCGGCCAGTGCGCCGTGAAGCATCTTTTGCGTGAGGCCGCGCGACAGCGCTTCCATCACCGCTTCGATGTCTTCGCCCTTGGCCAACAGCTTGCGTGCGCGGGTGATCTCTGCCGCGCGCCATTCGTCGGCCTGCGCATTCAGCGCCTGAATCAAGGGCACTGTGCCGCGCTGGCCCAACCAATGCACGAAGCTTTGAACGCCGGTTTCGATGATGGCTTCGGCTTGCTGCACCGCCGCCTGGCGCTTTTCGCCAGCGGTTTGCACCAGCGCTGACAAGTCATCGACGGTGTAGAGGTAAACGTCTGAAAGGCGCGAGACCTCAGGTTCGATGTCGCGTGGCACGGCCAGATCGACCATGAACATGGGGCGATGCTTGCGTGCCTTCAATGCACGTTCCACAGCGCCCAGGCCGACGATCGGCAGCGAACTCGCGGTGCAGGAAATCACGATGTCGAATTCGGCCAAGCGCACCGGCAGGTCGGCCAAGCGCAGCGCCTCGGCGCCAAAGCGGCCGGCGAGTTTTTCGCCACGTTCCAACGTGCGGTTGGCCACCGCCATGGCGCGTGGCGTGCGTGCCGCGAAGTGGGTGGCGACGAGTTCGATCATCTCGCCGGCGCCCACGAACAGCACCTTGGTTTCGCTCAGGTCTTCAAACAGCTGCGATGCCAGCCGAACGGCGGCCGCCGCCATGCTGATGGAATGCGAGCCGATCTCGGTCGAACTGCGCACGTCTTTGGCCACCGCGAATGAGCGCTGAAACATCTGGTGCAGCGTGGTGCCCAGCGTGCCGGCGGTGTCGGCCTCGCGCACGGCCTGCTTCATCTGGCCCAGGATCTGCGGCTCGCCCAGCACCATCGAATCGAGCCCGCTGGCCACACGGAAAGCATGCCGCGCCGCAGCACCACCTTCCAGCACATAGGCATGGTTCATCAGGTCGGCGCCCGCCACGCCGCCGATGCTGGCCAGCCAGTCGATGGCCGGCTGCAGAAGGCCGGGTTCGGCCGCGCAGTACAGCTCAGTGCGGTTGCAGGTGGACAGAATCGCCGCCTCGGGCGCCATGGGTGAGCGGGCCACGCGCTGGCGAAAGCCTTGCAGCGTGGGGGCCAGTTGCTCAAGGCTGAACGCAAAACGACCGCGCAGGTCGAGCGGCGCGGTCGTGTGGTTCAGTCCGAGGGCAAAGACACTCATGGGGCGGATTATAAAATTTGCGCTGTTTGGCGGGAAAGGGGAGACAGTTCGTCCCCCGAACGGTAAAGCCCGCAGTCTGTTTGCGGCTTGATGTTCATCAATGCGCTGCCGGCGTTCTGTTCGCCGTCCTGATCACAGCTCTGCTCACATCTCACACATCGCATGGGTCCACTCGACGCGCTCTGGCATTTGCTCAATTTCTTCGCTCCGGCGCTGGGTGTGTCGGCCATTGCGGCCGGCCTGACCAAGCTGTTGTGGTGGCGGGATCTGCGTTCGGCCTCGTGGCGGCGTCTGTGGCTGTGGTCGGCCACGTTCGCCGCCGTCGTCAGCATCGCCGGCCTGTTGTTCTTCGGCCGCGACGGCAAGATGGCCACCTACGCCGCCATGGTGGCGAGTTGCGCCCTCGGCCTGTGGTGGGCGGCGTTCGGGCCGAGCCGGCGCTGAGCTCGCCCGCTCAGGCTTCGACCACGCTTTCGCTCTCGCTCGTCACCACCTCGGCCCGCAGCGAGTTCGTGTAGGCCAGGGTGACGTTCACGTCGATCATCTGGCCAATCAAGCGGCTTGCGCCCTTGAAGTTGACGATGCGGTTGCAGTCGGTGCGACCCATCAGCTCGCTCGGGTCGCGCCGCGACGGGCCTTCCACCAGAATTTTCTGCACCGTGCCCACACGTGATGCGCTGATGCGCTTCACGTTGTCGTCGATGCGGGCCTGCAACTGCTGCAAGCGGGCCAGCTTCAACTCGCGCGGTGTGTCGTCGGCCAGCGCGGCGGCCGGCGTGCCGGGGCGCGGGCTGTAGATGAAGCTGAACGAGGCGTCGTAGCCGATGTCGTCAATCAACTTCATCGTCTTGTCGTGGTCTTCTTGCGTCTCGCCAGGGAAGCCCACGATGAAGTCGCTGGACAGGCTGATGTCAGGCCGCACTGCGCGCAGCTTGCGGATCGTGCTCTTGTATTCAAGCGCGGTGTAACCCCGCTTCATCGCCGACAAGATGCGGTCACTGCCGTGTTGAACTGGCAGATGCAAGTGGCTCACCAGCTTGGGCACCTTGGCATACACGTCGATCAGCCGCTGCGTGAATTCATTCGGGTGGCTGGTGGTGTAGCGGATGCGCTCGATGCCAGGGATCTCGGCCACGTACTCAATCATCTGCGCGAAGTCGGCGATCTCGCCCGTGCCACCCATCGGGCCCCGGTAGGCGTTCACGTTCTGTCCCAGCAGCGTCACTTCCTTCACGCCTTGGTCGGCCAGGCCCGCCACTTCGGTCAGCACGTCGTCGAAGGGGCGCGAGACCTCTTCGCCGCGCGTGTAGGGCACCACGCAATAGCTGCAGTACTTCGAGCAGCCTTCCATGATCGACACGAAAGCGGTGGCGCCCTCCACCCGTGCGGGCGGCAGGTGGTCGAACTTCTCGATCTCGGGGAAGCTGATGTCCACCTGCGGGCGGCGCTGTTGTTGGCGCCGCGCCAGCATCTCGGGCAGGCGGTGCAGGGTCTGCGGGCCGAACACCACGTCCACGTAGGGCGCGCGGTCGATGATGGCCGCGCCTTCCTGGCTGGCCACGCAGCCGCCCACACCGATCAGCACGCCCTTGGCCTTGAGGTGCTTCACCCGGCCGAGGTCGCTGAACACTTTCTCTTGCGCCTTCTCGCGTACCGAGCAGGTGTTGAACAAGATCAGGTCGGCTTGTTCGGGGTCGTCGGTCGGCTCGTAGCCTTCGGCGGCGCGCATTACGTCGGACATCTTGTCCGAGTCGTATTCGTTCATCTGGCAGCCGAAGGTCTTGATGAAGACCTTCTTGCTGGCTTTGCTTGTGGTGTCGGTTGTCATCGTGGCCTCCTCAGGGCTTTGCCCAACGCTGGGCGGCGGGGTCGAAGCTCCAGCTCTGCGCTTGTTCCAGCGTGGCGGGCCAAGGCTTGTTGGCCACTTCTTCCGGGCGAAGGATCCACACATCGCGCACCAAACCTGAGGCGTCGAAGTTGTAGTTCACATGGGCCTTCACACCGATCAGCGCCCCCGACATCACGAGCAGGTTGTCTTGCCCGCGAATGCGCGAACCTGGGGCCAGGCGCATGGCCTGGGCGTTCAGCGCGATCTCGGGCGGCTGCCCGAAGGTGATCACGCCGCGCAAGGCGTTCTGGGGAAAGCCGCGCTGCACTTGCGCCGAAGCGGGCAGGGCGAAGACGAAGGCTGCGACGAGGGCAGCGGGGATGGCACAGCGGTACATGGTGTAGATCCAGTGGCTGTTGATGAAGGTGGCCGGCAGGCCCGCAGGTTGCGGCCTCGAAAGGCATCGAAGTGTAGCGGCCGACCGCCCTCGCTTGCATGGGTGATGGCTCCATGCGGCGGGGCAAATGCCAACACGATGGCGTTTGTTCGGGCCAAACAAAAAGCCTTGCAGATCGTTGACCTGCAAGGCTTCGGGTTTTGGTGGCGCTTCAGGGATTCGAACCCCGGACCTGCGGATTATGATTCCGTCGCTCTAACCGGCTGAGCTAAAGCGCCTGAGCCGCGCATTATAGCCACGCGATTTGCGCGGCTCCTCGCGGCCCTCACCGACCCTCTTCATGGCCTCCGACACGCTGTTGGTGGCCTGCATCCCGAGCCCTCCGATGTTCAGTTTTTTCAAGAAAAAAGCGCAGCCCGCCGACACCTCTTCGGCGGTGCCCGCAGAGCCCGCAGCCATCGAGGCGACCGAGGCGCAACCGGAGCGCCGCAGCTGGATCGACAAGCTGCGCGGTGTGGCCGCATCTCCGGTTGAACCGCCGACAAGCCCCGTGCAGCCTGTACTCAGCGCACCGCCCGCAGAGCCCGTGCCTGCCGAGCCCGCGGTGGCACGGCGTGGCTGGATGGACAAGCTGCGCAACGGCTTGCGCAAGACCAGTTCCAGCATTGCGCAGGTCTTCATTGGCACGCAGATCGACGATGCGTTGTATGAAGAACTTGAAGCCGCGCTGCTGATGGCCGATGCAGGCGTGAAGGCCACCGAGTTCTTGTTGGCCGACCTCAAGTACCGCGTCAAAGAGGCCAAGGCCACCGACCCGGCTGCCGTCAAGAACCTGTTGATCGAGGCTTTGACGGAGCTGCTGCAACCGTTGGAGAAGTCATTGCATGTGGGCGAGCACCAGCCCACCGTGATGATGGTGGTTGGCGTCAACGGTGCGGGCAAGACGACCACCATCGGCAAGCTCACGCGCCACCTCGCCGACCACGGCCAAAAGGTGCTGCTGGCTGCGGCCGACACCTTCCGCGCGGCGGCGCGCGAGCAGTTGGCGGTGTGGGCCGAACGTGCAGACACGAAGCCCGGTCAGGCGGGTCAGGTTGAGATCGTCAGCCAGCAAAGCGGTGACCCGGCGGCCGTCAGTTACGACGCTGTGGTGGCAGGCAAGGCGCGCGGTTGTGATGTGGTGATTGCCGACACGGCGGGCCGCTTGCCGACACAGCTTCACCTGATGGACGAGCTGAAGAAGATCAAGCGCGTGATCGAGAAGGCGCAGGCCGGCGCACCGCATGAGGTGCTGCTGGTGGTTGATGGCAACACCGGACAGAACGCCTTGGCGCAGGTGAGGGCGTTCGATGACGCGCTGAAGCTCAGCGGTCTCGTCATCACCAAACTCGACGGCACGGCCAAGGGTGGTGTGCTGGCCGCGATTGCGCGTGAGCGGCCCGTGCCGGTTTACTTTGTTGGCGTGGGCGAAAAGCTGGAAGACCTGGAAACCTTCAACGCGCGCGAGTTCGCGCAAGCCTTGTTGAGCTGACCCTGTTGAGCTGACATTCCCCAGCTGACGTTGCTGCGCGGACGCGGCGCCAGCGACGGCCAAGCCGTCAGTGCGGCTCGTGCGTCGGCGCTTTCTTCTCGGCCGTGGGGTTCAGCGGCACTGAAGAGCTGTCGAGGTCGTCGAACCAAGTGGATGGCGGCGGTTCGCCCGGTTCCACCACATCGTCGTCGGTTGGCGGTTCCAGCGACAGTTCGTTGTTGGCCGTAAGCACTGCCGACGGGCTCTTCAGCGGCGCATCCATCGGCGTGTCGAGTGGCAATTGCAAGATGGCGTTGCGTGCCGCCGTGGCGGTGGGCAACGCGTCTTCACGCCAGATGTGCATCGGAATGTCGGCGCCCCGGATCACCCGGCCCATGCGCTCGTTGCGTTGTTTGGCGCGTTCGTTTTCTTGTGCTTCGGGTGGGCGGATGTCGATCACCGCCACCACCTGTGAGGTGCTGTCGCACACCACCAGGTCGGCGCACATCAGGCCCACGCGGCGCAACCATTCAGAGTACGAATAGCGCGTGGGCACCTTCAGAAAGCGCGCCAGCGGCACTTGCGCCAGGATGATGTGTTCGGGCAGGCTCATGCGCAGCGAGTTGTAGACCTTGCGCTCGGCGCCGGTCAGCACCCGGGTGGCCTGGGGCTGCCACGAGATGACCGTGTCCAGCGCTTCCAGCGAGCGTTGTTTGGTTTTTCCGCGCGTGCCTGCCGCAGCCGCGGTCTTGATTTGTGATCGCTTGCGCCAGACATACCAGCCGAGCCCAAGCACCAACAGGCCAATCAGTAGCAGTTCCATGTCACTCGTCACCATGTTTGCAAGGATGGCTGGCCGGCCCTTGACGGGCAAAGGTCAGATCTGCGCAGAGGTCGCGAAGAGTCAGCGCAAGCCGCCCAGGCCGCCCATGCCCTTCATGCCGCCCATGCGTTTCATCATCTTCATCAGGCCGCCGCCCTTCATTTTTTTCATCATTCCCTGCATCTGCTCGAACTGGTTCAGCAAGCGGTTCACTTCCTGAACATGGACCCCGGCGCCGGCCGCGATGCGGCGCTTGCGCGTGGCCTTCAATACTTCGGGCTTGCGCCGCTCATGCGGGGTCATCGAATTGATGATGCCTTCCATGCGTCGCACCTCGCGCTCGGCGCGGTCCATGTCGGCTTGGCCCAGGTTGCCGGCCTTGCCCGTCATTTGAGCGGGCAGTTTGTCCATCAGGCCCGACAAGCCACCCATCTTCTTCATTTGCGAAATTTGCGAGAGGAAGTCGTTGAGGTCGAAGGCATCGCCCGATTTCATTTTTTCGGCGAGCTTTTGCGCCGCCGCGACGTCCACACCCTTTTGCACTTCTTCAACCAGCGCGAGGATGTCGCCCATGCCGAGCACTCGGCCGGCGTGGCGCTGCGCGTCGAACACTTCCAGGCCGTCGATCTTCTCGGAGGTGCCGGCGAACTTGATCGGCGCCCCGGTGATCTGCCGCACCGACAAGGCGGCGCCGCCGCGCGAGTCGCCGTCCATCTTGGTCAGCACGATGCCGGTGAGCGGCAGCGCTTCCTTGAAGGCCTTGGCGGTGTTGATCGCGTCCTGGCCCTGCATGGCATCGACGACGAACAGCGTTTCCACCGGGTTCAGCGCCGCGTGCAGCTCGCTGATCTCTTTCATCAGCGCTTCGTCGATCGCCAGCCGGCCGGCGGTGTCAACGAGCAGCACGTCGAAGTAATGGCGCCGTGCGTGGTCGAGCGCCGCACGGGCGATGTCGAGGGGTTTGTCAGCGGCGGTGGACGGGAACCACTCGGCCCCGGCCTGCTGCGTGACCATCTTCAACTGTTCAATGGCGGCAGGCCGGTACACGTCGGCCGAGACCGTGAGCACCTTCTTCTTGCGCTTCTCGATCAGGTGCTTGGCGAGCTTGGCGGTGGTGGTGGTCTTGCCCGCGCCTTGCAGGCCGGCCATCAAGATGACCGCCGGGGGCTGCGCCACCAGGTTGATGTCGGCCACGCCTTCGCCCATGGTGGCGGCGAGTTCTTTGTTGACGATGCCCACCAGCGCCTGGCCTGGCGATAGCGAACCCACCACCTCGGCGCCCAGCGCTTTCTCTTTCACCCGCGCGATGAAGTCGCGCACCACCGGCAGGGCAACGTCGGCTTCGAGCAAAGCCATGCGCACCTCGCGGAGCATCTCTTGGACGTTGTCTTCGGTGATGCGGGCCTGCCCGCGCATCGTCTTGACGAGGCGACTCAGGCGGTCGGTGAGGGTGGATGCCATTGGGAAAAGCGCGATGCGGCGAGGGCGCTGCACGCGAAAGTACACTGTAAAAATGATTCTATCGTCGGGGGTTTCCGCAGAGGCCGCTATATGGTTACCGAGCGTGCTGGCGCTTGGTGGCTATGCGGCGGCCGCATCGCTCAACGAGCGTTTTCATGCATGGGCGCGTCCGGCTTTGCTGGCGGCCTGGCTGGCGCACGCGCTGGCCATCGTGGCCGACATCGCCGGTTGGGGCAGTGACCAACCGGGCGCGCGCTTCGGTTTTGCGCCGGCTCTTTCGGCCACCACTTGGTTGGTGTTGGGCGTGTACGCGGTTGAAAGCCGCTGGGTGCCGCTCACGCCGGTGCGGCGCACCTTGGCTGTGCTGGGGGCTTTGGCGGTGGTGCTGGCCGCGTTGTTCCCCGGTGAGTTCCGTCCGCATGCGTCATCTAAATGGGCTCCCATGCATTGGGCTTTGGGTATCGCGTCATACGGCATGTTTGGCGTGGCGGTGCTGCACGCGGTCTTGCTTGACGCGGCCGAGCGCCGCATGCGCCTGAAGCTGTCATCACCCAACCTCGCCGCGCCCGCCATGCCCTTGCTGCGGCTGGAACGCCTGACCTTCCAATTCGTGGCCGCCGGTTTTGCCTTGCTGACGGCCACGCTGCTGCTCGGTTGGTGGTTCGCCAACCCCTGGCGCTGGGACCACAAAAGCGTGTTCTCCGTGCTTGGCTGGGGGGTGTTCGCGGCCTTGCTGCTGGGGCGCAAGACACTGGGTTGGCGCGGCCGCAATGCGGTGCGCTGGCTGTATGCGGGCGCGCTGCTGCTGCTGCTGGCGTATGTGGGTTCGCGCTTCGTGATGGAAGTGGTGTTGCAGCGGCCCGGGCCGGGCTGAAGGATCGAGATGATCAAAATTCTGATGCTGGCGCTCGTGATCGTCGCCGTGGTGTGGCTGCTGCGAGGTGCCCGCAAGCGCGTCGCCGACGAAGCGCCGCCTGCGGCGCCAAGCGCCCCGAAACCGATCGAACAAGAAGACATGGTGGCCTGCGTTCAATGCGGCATGCACCTGCCGCGCAGTGAAGCGCTGCCAGGGCTCGGGGGCGTGTTCTGCGGCGAAGCACACCGGCTCGCTTACGAGCAGGCGCACGCCGAACGATGAACGCCGAGTTGCGCCGCGCCCAAGAGCGCCGCACCGCCGCGCGCAAGGCGCGGCCGAAGAATGAATCGTGGTTCGGTGCGCTGGGGGGGGCGGCTGACACCCAGCACTTGGCCGACGAGCCTGAGTCGCGTTACGACGGCAGTTGGCAGCAAGGGGCCGAATCCGATTCCCGGTTCCTGTCACGCCAGGCCATGCGCCTGATCGGCGCCGGACAGCCAGCGTTTCACCGCATCTATGGCGCCTTCATCGCCGCCCGCGCGGCGCTCGGCCTGGCCTTGATCGCCGCCCTGGGCGCGGCGGGCGCATTCGGTTCGAGGCCGCCGCTGGAAGTTGCTTTGTTGAGCGTCTTCTATGCCGCATGGGCGGTCAGCATGTGGCTGCTGCCTCGGCTGCGCAGGCCCCGCCCAGTCGACGAGTACGCGCGGCTGCGCACCCGCCAGTACATCGCCACCATCGGGGTGGACGTGGCCTCGTTCATCACGCTCCACCTCTTCTCAGAGGCGACGAACCTGAACTACGTGGCCTTGCTGGTGCTGCCGGTGCTGATGGCTGGCGTGTTGACGCCGCGTGTGGTGGCGCTGGCCACGGCGGCGATGGTCACCCTGGCGTTGTTGGGTGTTGCGTGGTTGGCGGTGCTGTCGGGTGGCGGCACCACGGCGCTGATGACGCAAGCTGGCCTGGCTGGCAGCGGCTTCTTCGTCATCACCCTGCTGGCGGGCGAACTGGCCGGCCGGCTGGCGCGTGAAGAACAAACCGCCAAGGGCAGCATGGAATTGGCGCGCCAGCAGGCGCAGCTCAACCGGCTGGTGATCGAAGAGATGCAAGAGGGCGTGCTCGTCGTCGACCGGCGTGGCCGCGTGCGCACCGCCAACCCGGCGGCGCGAATGCTGTTGGTGGCCGATGGCATCGGCGCCGAAGCGCCGTTCCCGCTGAATGGCGTGGAGGCCTGGAGCGCGCTGGTCAAATCGGTCGAGCGGGCCTTCGCCGAAGGGCTGTGGCCCGAAGCCGGGCGCGACGTGCAGATGAACTTCGAGGGCGGCCTGGTGCGCACCTTGCGGTTGCGTGTGCGCTTCACGCGGCGCCGTGGACCCGACGCCAGCGAAGAGTTGTGCGTGCTCTTCATCGAAGACGTGCGCAGCATGCAGGCGCGCATCCGGCAAGAAAAGCTGGCGGCGATGGGGCGCGTGTCGGCCGGCATTGCGCATGAGATCCGCAACCCGCTGGCGGCCATCTCCCAGGCCAACGCGCTGATGGCCGAAGACGCCACCACGGCCAGCCAGCGCCAACTCACGCGCATGGTGTCCGACAACGTCGAGCGCCTGAAGCGCATCGTCGATGACGTGATGGAAGTGGCGCCCACCGATGTGCAGGAACCCGTGGCCATCGACGCCTGCGCGCACGTTGCCGCGGTGTGCAGTGAATGGGCGCGCACCGCCCATCTGCCTTTGGGCGAAAGCAGCGTGCTGCGTGTGGACTTGCCGCAGGAACCGCTGGGCGCACTGTTCGATGGCGAGCACCTGCGCCGCGTGCTCGTCAACCTGCTCGACAACGCCCACCGCCATGCCAGCAAGTCGCCCGGTGCGGTGCGTGTGACGCTCGGCGCGCGCGACGAGCTGAATGTGGCGCTCAGCGTGTGCAGCGATGGCGAGCCTATTCCGCCTGAAGTCGAGCGCTACCTGTTCGAGCCGTTCTTCTCGACACGCAGCCGGGGCACCGGGTTGGGCCTGTATATTTGCCGCGAACTTTGCGAACGCTATCGGGCGCGCATCGACTACCGGCTGCGCGCGGCCAGCGAGACCAACCGCAACGAGTTCTTCGTGGCCATGCGACGTGCGCCATTGCTCGCCCACGAGGCTGCCGAAGCGAGACTTCACCTGAGTTCATGAGCGCCGTTTCCGACCCGTCCCCCCGCTTCCCCTTGATGCCGACCCGCCGGCGGACCACTCCATGACTTCGCCCTCCCACTTCAGTCTGCTGGTCGTCGATGACGAACCCGACCTGCGCACGCTGTATGAAATGACGCTTCTGCGTGAAGGGTATGACGTTGAAACGGCGGGCAGCGTGGAAGAGGCGCTGCTTCACCTGAAAGACCGAACCTACAGCGCGCTCATCACCGACATGCGCCTGCCCGACGGCACCGGGCTCGACCTGCTGCGCCGCCTTGAAGAAACCGGCCGTCGTGAAAAGGCCATCGTCATCACCGCCTACGGCTCGGCCGAAAACGCGGTCGAGGCGTTGAAGGCGGGTGCCTACGACTACCTCACCAAGCCGGTCGACCTGAAGCAGTTCCGCGCCGTCGTGGCCTCGGCACTCGGCCGCAGCGCGGCCACCGTGCCGACCATGGTGCCGTCGAGCCTGCCCTCCGAAACGGGCCCGCCCACCCCGCCGTCGCCCCCCGCAACCTTGCTGGCGCCGCTGAATGCGCCTCTCGCTGCACCGATTCCTGCCGCCGCCCCGCCGAGCCAGGCGCTTGCCCGCATGGCGGGGCAGTCGCAGGCCATGGAGCATGTGCGCACCCTGGTGGACAAGGTGGGGCGCAGCATGGCGCCTGTGCTGGTGAACGGCGAGTCGGGCACCGGCAAAGAACTGGTGGCCCGCGCCATCCACGAAGTGAGCCCGCGTGGCCACCAACCCTTCATCGCGGTGAATTGCAGCGCCATCCCCGAACACCTGCTGGAAGCCGAGTTCTTCGGCTACCGCAAAGGCGCCTTCACCGGCGCGGCCGATGACCGCGAAGGTTTCTTCCAGGCGGCCAACAACGGCACCTTGTTCCTTGACGAGATCGGCGACCTGCCCCTGTCGATGCAAAGCAAGCTGCTGCGCGCCATCCAGGAGCGCCTGGTGCGGCCGGTGGGCGCGGTCGCCGAGTTGCCGGTGAACGTGCGTTTGCTGAGCGCCACCCACAAAGACCTGGGGGCCGAGGTGCAGGCCGGGCGCTTTCGGCAAGACTTGTATTACCGGCTGAACGTCATCCAGATCAAGGTGCCCCCACTGCGCGCGCGCCTCGAAGACCTGCCGGCCATCTGCGACCGTGTGCTCGACCGCATCGCCCGCGACGCCGGCATCTCACCGGCGCCCCGGCTGACCCGCGAAGCGCTGCTGCACCTCAGCCGCCACAGCTTCCCCGGCAACGTGCGCGAGCTTGAAAACCTGCTGCACCGCGCGGTGGCGCTGAGCGGCTCCCCGTCCATCGGCGCTGAAGACCTGGCCCTGCCGGGCGCCGAAGCCTCAGGCGACGAGAGCTTGCCGCGCGAACGCATTGCGCCCGAGGCTGAGGTGGCGTCATCGGCCCCTGTGGGTGCGCCTGTGGCCGCCGCAACCGCGCCCTTGCCAAGCGACTTGGCGGCCTACCTCGACGAGGTCGAGCGCGATGTGCTTGAGCGAGCGCTCGAACGCCACCGCTACAACCGCACCGCCGCTGGTGCGAGCCTGGGTTTGTCGCTGCGGCAGATGCGCTACCGCATGGCGCGGCTTGGCGTGCATGTGGGGGGTGACAGCGACGGCACCGAGAGCGACCGTGCCGACGACCTGTGAAGCCGCGCAGCGCGGGGGCCGGCCCCTTCGATGACGCGGGTTGGTTGAATGGGGCGAGGCACTGCGCTTCGCCGAACTTCGGGCCCCGGCCCGCCGGTGTCGGCATCAACTTGGCGTTGATTCATTCCATCAGCCTGCCGCCGGGTGTGTATGGCGGCGACGCGATCGAGCGCCTGTTCACCAACCGCCTCGACTGGGATGCGCACCCCTACTTCCAGCAGATTCGTGGCCTGGAGGTGTCTTCGCACTTCGTGCTCCGCCGCGACGGCGAACTGCTGCAGTTCGTGTCGTGCGACCAGCGCGCCTGGCACGCCGGCGTGTCAAGTTGGGATGGCCGCGACAACTGCAACGACTACTCGATCGGCATCGAACTCGAAGGGCTGGAAGGCGAACGCTTCGAGACGGCGCAATACGAACGGCTGGCCCAACTGCTGAACCTCTTGGCCAGCCGCTACCCGTTGCAAGGCGTGACCGGCCACGAGCATGTCGCGCCTGGCCGCAAGCAAGACCCGGGGCCTGGCTTTGATTGGCCGGCGTTGATCACCCGGCTGGGTTGGCCGTCTCGGTACTTTCCCGACGTCGCCCTTCCTGCGCCGTGAAGATGGCAGGTGCGTGCGAGCCACGCTGACCCATTGCCTGTGCGTGGCACGCGCGCTCACCCCATCAATTCATGCGCCTTGCGAGCGAAAAAACGCCGCATGGTGAGTGTTGGCGCCATGTGCCCCAGCCGGCTGCGCATGGCGCCTTGCGAAAGCACGAAGCCTGCGGTGCAAATGGCGCATCGCAGCATGTGATCGAGGGCCATTTATGCCTCTGCACACAAGCCACTCAAATCAGGGTTAGACGCTATACGTAGTGCTTGAAGGGCCTCCAAGCCCCAGATATAGTGTCTGTCGTGTTATCCTTTTGGATCGGACAACGTGCTTCTTGCCACGACATTGCCTGTGTTTTCAAGGCCCGCCATTCCCGCGGAAATGTCGTCAAGCAACCGAGCGCGGACTCTCGGGTCGAACCCCGTCACAGGTGCTCCATCGCGGTTGAACCGTTCCGTCTTCGGGCGGTTCTCAATCGGCGGTGTGGGCATGAAGCCTCACCCCACCACCATGCTATGCAGCCCCCAGGGCGGTAGCGGCGTTGTGCTTTGGCTGTGACCTGCGAACCGAAAAATCGGGCCTGAAAAGTACCGAAGACATACAAGAACCCACAGCTTTGACCTGCAACTGAATCGACGAAAAGGGGATCCCATGCAATCCGTCACCACCCAACCCTCCGCCGCTACGCAGACTCCCCGCCCCGCTGCGCCGGCGACCCCCACCAACTCGGCTTACCAGGGCTACCAGATCATTCGCCGCAATGGCGCGGTCGTGTCCTTCGAGCCGAACAAGATCGCCGTGGCGCTGATGAAGGCCTTCCTGGCCGTGCACGGCACGCAAGGCGCAGCTTCGGCCAGCGTGCGCGAGACGGTGGACGGCCTGACCGAATCGGTCGTGCGCGCGCTGCTGCGTTCGCGCCCGGGCGGCGGCACTTTCCACATTGAAGACGTGCAAGACCAGGTCGAACTCGGCCTGATGCGCGGCAGCCACCACGAAGTGGCGCGTGCCTACGTGCTGTACCGCGAACGCCGTTCACAAGAGCGCTCGAAGCAGGGCGCTCCGGCGGTGGCCGCCGAGCCGGCCCTGATGGTCACCGACCAAGGCCAGCGTGTGCCGCTCGACTTTGCCCGCCTGCAGGTGCTGATTGAATCGTCGTGCGCCAACCTCGGCGCTGACGTGAAGGCTGGCCCGATCATGGCCGAGACCAAGCGCAACCTGTACGACGGCGTGCCGATCGAAGAAGTGCACAAGGCTTCCATCCTGGCCGCCCGCACGCTGATTGAAAAAGACCCCGGCTACTCGCGCGCCACCGCACGCCTGCTGCTGCACACGATCCGCAAAGAAATCCTGGGTGAAGAGGTGCTGCATGGCGAAATGAGCACCCGCTACGCCGAGTACTTTCCGGGCTATATCAAGAAGGGCGTGAACGCCGAGCTGCTTGACGAGAAACTGCTTCAGTTCGATCTGACCAAGCTGGGTGCCGCGCTGAAGGCCGAACGCGACATGCAGTTCGACTACCTCGGCCTGCAGACGCTGTACGACCGCTACTTCCTGCACATCGAAGAAGCCCGCATCGAATTGCCGCAAGCCTTCTACATGCGCGTGGCCATGGGCCTGGCGCTGGGCGAGATCGACCGCGAAGCGCGTGCCATCGAGTTCTATGAAGTGCTGTCGAGCTTCGACTTCATGAGCAGCACGCCGACGCTGTTCAACGCAGGCACGCGCCGCTCGCAGCTGTCGAGCTGCTACCTCACGACCGTCGCCGATGACCTCGACGGCATCTATGAAGCGCTGAAGGAAAACGCACTGCTGTCCAAGTTCGCGGGCGGCCTGGGCAACGACTGGTCCAACGTGCGCGCCCTCGGCTCGCACATCAAGGGCACCAACGGCAAGAGCCAGGGTGTCGTGCCCTTCTTGAAGGTGGTCAACGACACGGCGGTTGCCGTCAACCAGGGCGGCAAGCGCAAGGGCGCCGTCTGCGCTTACCTTGAAAGCTGGCACCTCGACATCGAAGAGTTCCTGGAACTGCGCAAGAACACCGGCGACGACCGCCGCCGCACGCACGACATGAACACCGCAAACTGGATCCCCGACCTGTTCATGCGCCGCGTGATGGACGGTGGCGACTGGACGCTGTTCTCGCCCAGCACCTGCCCCGACCTGCACGACAAGTTCGGCATGGAGTTCGAGAAGGCCTACGTGGCCTACGAAGAGAAGGCCCGGCGCGGCGAGATCAAGCCCAGCCGCACACTGCAGGCCACTGACATGTGGCGCAAGATGCTCAGCATGCTGTTCGAGACCGGCCATCCCTGGATCACATTCAAGGACGCCTGCAACATCCGCTCGCCCCAGCAGCACGCCGGCGTGGTGCACTCGTCCAACCTGTGCACCGAGATCACGCTCAACACCAGCGACACCGAAACGGCCGTCTGCAACCTGGGTTCGGTGAACCTGCTGCAGCACCTGAAGGCCGGGCCCGACGGCCCCGCCGGCTTGACCGGCGACTCTGGATCCGGCGGCGGCCCGCAAGTGCTGGACCACGACAAGCTGCGGCGCACCATCACCACCGCGATGCGGATGCTCGACAACGTGATCGACATCAATTACTACGCCGTCAAGAAGGCGCGTGATTCAAACATGCGCCATCGCCCGGTGGGCCTGGGAATCATGGGATTCCAGGACACGCTGTACGAA
>JAYSYW010000092.1:0-12643 GCA_043727255.1 Rhizobacter sp.
GTGCCGGTGTCTTTGATCTTCTTCAGCGTGTCGGTGGTCTGCGCCAGCGCGGGACCAGCGGCCAACAGGGTGGCAAGGGCAAGCAGAGACAGTTTCATAAAAAATCCTTCGATGAGATGAGCACACCAAAAAAACGTGCGGTGAACGAGTTGCCGGCCAAGCCGCGTGATCCATGATGCCGGCCCACGGGCGCCAGGGTTATGCGACACGTGGCGCAGCCCCGCCACCCGGGCCACGCGCTGGCGCACCGGGCTGCGGCGAGTTGCGCAAAAACTCCCACAGCGCCTGCGCCGCTGGCTTGGTGTGGCGGGCCAGTTCGGGGCGTTCGCGGTAGATGCGGATGTCCACCGCCAGTTCGCACACGCCAGGGTCAGACGCCCGCACCAGCCTTCCGGCTTGCAGTTCCTGCGCCACCGAGCTGCTGGGCAGGAAGGCCAGCCCGTGGCCTTCGATGGCCATCGCCTTCAGGCCTTCGGCCATGTCGGTTTCGTAGATGGGCTCAAGGTGCAGTGGCACCGGCGACAGCTTGGCGATCAACTCGACCAGCCGGCCGAGGTAAGCGCCCGAGGCATAGCTGAGAAAAGGCACGCTGGCACGCGCCGAAGCGGGCAGGCGGAACATGGGCTGGCCCAACGAGTCGGCCTTGGCGTAGGGCACCAGCTTCTCGTCGCCCAGGCTCAGCATCTCGTAGCGGTCGGGGTTGAGCTGCAGTGGCTGAGAGGGGTGGTGATAGGCGATCAGCAGGTCGCAGTTGCCTTCGGTGAGGTGCATCACCGCGTCGTGCACGTTGAGTGCGATGAGCCGGCTTTTCAGGGCGCCGAAGCGGGTGCGAACGTCCATCACCCAATGCGGGAAGAAGGTGATGGCCAACGAGTGCGGCACCGCGAACTCGATCATGTCTTGCGTGGCCGACTGGTGGCTGCGCATCATGTTGCGGGCGGCTTGCAGGGCACCCAGAATTTCGAGCGCCTGCGCGTGCAGGCTTTCGCCAGCGGACGTGAGGCGCGTGGGGTACGAAGAGCGGTCCACCAGGTCGATGCCAGCCCAGGCTTCGAGCGCCTGGATGCGGCGCGAAAACGCCGGCTGGGTGATGTGGCGCAACTGCGCCGAGCGCGAGAAGCTGCGCGTCTCGGCCAGGCTCACGAAGTCTTCAAGCCACCGGGTTTCCATTGTTCAGGATGCCTTCCCAACCGCTTTGCCGCCCTGCCCCAACCGTTGTTGGCGCCAAGGTGTCGAGCCCATGCGCCGAGGGTTGCGGGGCCTCGCGGGGATCAGATACCCCCGCGCGAACGGTGACAAGTGTCGCCGTGAATTCCGGGCCTCAAACCGCTCACCCCGCCGCCCCCTCAGCCACCGCATTGTCTTGCCCGCTTTGCTGCAGGCGCCACATCTCAGCATAGCGTCCATCGGCCGCCAGCAGTTCAGCATGCGTGCCGCGTTCGACCACGCGGCCATGCTCCATCACCAGGATCTGGTGCGCATCAACCACGGTGGAAAGCCGGTGCGCAATCACCAGCGCCGTCTTGTTGCGCGCCACGCCTTGCAGCTCGGCCTGGATGGCGCGTTCGTTGGCTGAGTCGAGCGCCGAGGTGGCTTCGTCGAAGATCAAAACCGGCGGGTCTTTCAGCAACGTGCGCGCAATCGCCACGCGCTGTTTCTCGCCGCCACTGAGCTTCAGGCCACGTTCGCCCACCACGGTGTCGTAGCCCTTGGGCGTGGAGGCGATGAAGTCGTGGATGCGCGCCGCCTTGGCTGCGGTTTCCACCTCGGGCTGGGCGGCCCCGGCGCGGCCATAGGCGATGTTGTAGGCCACCGTGTCGTTGAAGAGCACGGTGTCTTGCGGCACGATGCCGATGGCTTGGCGCAGGCTGCTTTGCGTGACCTGGCGGATGTCTTGCCCGTCGATCGTGATGGTGCCGGCGTTCACGTCATAGAAGCGGTACATCAGGCGCGCCAGCGTGCTTTTTCCGGCACCCGAGGGGCCGACCACGGCCACCGTCTTGCCGGGGGGAATCTCGAAACTCAGGTCGTGCAGGATCGGCCGGTTGGCGTCGTAGCCGAAGTCCACGTGCGAAAACTTCACCGTGCCTTGCGTCACCTGCAGCGGTTGCGCGCCAGGTGCGTCGGCCACCTCGCGTTCACGCTCCAGCAGCACGAACATCTTGTCAAGGTCGGTCAGGCTTTGTTTGATCTCGCGGTACAGCACGCCCAGGAAGTTGAGCGGTATGTAGAGCTGGATCATGAAGGCGTTGATCATCACCAGATCGCCCAGCGTCATGCGGCCCTGGGCCACGCCCTCGGTGGCCCGCCACAGCATCGCCACCAGGCCGGTGGCGATGATCAATTGCTGCGCGGTGTTCAGGATCGACAGCGTGGTCTGCGACTTCAACGTGGCGCGGCGCAGGCGGTCCAGGCTTTCGTCGTAGCGGTTGGCCTCGAAGTTCTCGTTGTTGAAGTACTTGACGGTTTCGTAGTTCAGCAGCGAGTCGATGGCCTTGCTGTGGGCCTTCGAGTCGAGTTCGTTCATCTGCTGGCGGAACTGGGTGCGCCAGTTGGTGAGCACGATGGTGAAGGAGACGTAGAACACCAGCGCGGTGAGCGTGATCCAGGCGAAGCCCGAGTCGAACTTCACCGCCAGCAGCGTCAACACCATCGCCACCTCGATGAGCGTGGGCAGGATGCTGTAGAGCGAATATGAGATGAGCGAATGCACGCCGCGGGTGCCGCGCTCGATGTCGCGCGTCATGCCGCCGGTTTGGCGCTCAAGGTGAAAGCGCAGGCTCAGGTCATGCAGGTGCTTGAAGGTCTGCAGCGAGATGCTGCGCGCCGTGCCCTCTGTGGCCTTGGCGAAGATGAGTTCGCGCAGTTCCGTGAACAGCGAGGTGGACAGCCGCAACGCGCCATACGCCAGCAGCAGGCCCACCGGCACGACGATCGCCACGCGCACGTCGCCTGGCTTGAGCGCCATGCTGTCCACCAGGTCTTTCAGCAGCAGCGGCACGCTGACGTTGGCGACCTTGGCGCCCACCATGAAGGCCAGCGCAATCATCACCCGCCAGCGGTAGCGCCACAGGTAGGGGAACAGCTTGCGCAGCGTGGCCCAGTCTGAGCGCATGTGCACGGGGCCGGAGTCGGGCCGGTTTTCGGCAGGCAGAGCGAAGGTTGGGCGCATGGTGGGGCGGTAGGGAAACGATGGAAAGACCAGGGGCAGATGCAGCGATGGCCGTTCGTTTCAAGCGGCATGAAACCGGGCGGCAACGCGCCTTTCGGAAGGTCGCCGCCGATTGTCCCCCTGGCCAGCAAGCCCTGCGCGGCCACGCTCGCGTGGGTGCGGGCGGTGCGCAAGTGCAAGAAAGCGGGCATCTGGCGCAAAGCGTGGCCGCAGTGACATGCTGCGTCGCAGCACGCTGCTTCAGAATCGAATGAACGACACCCGGAGGCACGCCATGACAGACCATTCCAACACCCCAGCAGCCGAGGCCCCCGCACCCGTCACTCTGCCCACCGACCGCGACCTGGTGATGCGGGTGATGCCCATGCCGGCTGACGCCAACGGCAACGGCGACATCTTCGGCGGCTGGATCATGGCGCAGGTGGACTTGGCCGGTTCGGTGCTGCCGAACCGCATTGCCAAGGGCCGCATCGCCACTGTGGCGGTGAACCAGTTCGTGTTCAAGAACGCGGTGTCGGTGGGCGACCTGTTGAGCCTGTACGCCAAGGTCGAAAAGATCGGCCGCACCTCGATCACGGTGCACGTGGAGGTGTACGCCGAACGCAACCCGGCAGACCTGCAAGTGGTGAAGGTGACGGAAGCAAACCTCACCTATGTCGCCATCGACATGGAAGGCCGGCCGAGGGAGATTCCGAAGGGTTGAACCTCCAATCCCGTTCGGACTGAGCCCGTCGAAGGCCCCACTCCGCCACCACGCCATCAAAGCCGTCGCGTCGGCTTGGTCTCCGGCAACCTCGGCGCAATCTCGTTGGCGATCATGTTCGCCAACTGCTCGGCCCACAGCGCATACACCGCCGGCCCGGGGTGAAAGCCGTCTTCGGCGAGCAGCACGCTGTCGGTGCCCAGCTCGTTCTCGAAGGGCAGCGGCAGCCACCAGCGGTCAGGCCAGCGCTGGATCCATTGCGCCAACATGTGGTTGTAGCGCTGGGCATCGAGCCCCAGCACCCAGCGCAGGGGGTTGGGCAGCAGCGGGAATGAATGCACGGGAGGAATGCCGCTGTGCACGATGTGGCGCACACCGGCCCGCCGCGCCACCAGCCGGTCGAGCTTGTCGAGCCGGCCCAGCCATTTTTCAGGCGGCACCTGCGCCACCATGTCGTTGAGGCCGAGCGCGGTCACCATCACATCGGCCGGGTGAAGCTTCATTGCGGCGACGGCATCCAGCGCGTCGGCGGTGGTGTCGCCGGTGCGGGCCACCAGTTGCCACACCACCGACCCATTCAGCCGCTGCGCGAGTGCTTCGCTCAAGCGGCCGGCCAGCGCCTGGGTTTGCGTCTTGGCGCCAACGCCCGCCGCCGACGAGTCACCCACGATCAACACCCGCAGGCACACCCGGCCCGTGCCTGACACGCCTTCGCGATTGCCCGCCGCTTCGGGCAGGCGCAGCGCGCGCTGGCGCACACGCCAGCCCTGCCACAGCAGCAGCGGCAGCAGCAGCCACTTGCCCGCGACGTGGGCGAAGCGGTTCAAAGCCCGGTGAGCCCAGTGGCCAACAGCGAACGCACGTTCGCTGCGGGCTCACCGACCGCGCGCAGTGCGCAGGTCATGCGAACTGGCTGAAGTCGGGTTTGCGTTTCTGGAAAAAGGCGCTGAAAGCCTCTTTGGCTTCCGGGCTTTGCAGGCGGGCGCTGAAGGCCTTGCCTTCGACATCGATGGCGTCGAGCACCTGCTGCGTGTTGTAGCGGCGGGTAAGTTGCTTGCTTTCGCGCACCGCGCCCGGCGGCAAGGCATTGAAGCGCTCGGCCACTCGGCGGGCGTGGTTCGCCACTTCGCCGGCTGGCAGCACGGCGTTGGCGATGCCGCATTCCACCGCCTCTTCGCCGGTGAACGGGTCGCCAAGCAGCAGCTTTTCGGCCGCCTTGCGCCCGCCCATCAACTGGGGCACCAACAGGCTCGACGCGAACTCGGGCACCAGGCCCAGGCTCACGAAGGGCATCGCCAAACGGGCTTCATCGGACACGTAGACGAAGTCGCAGTGCAGCAGCAGCGTGGTGCCAATGCCGATGGCGGCACCGGTCACGGCGGCGATCACCGGCTTGTCGCAGCCGATCAGGGCGCGCATGAACTGGAAGGCCGGCGACTCGGTGAGCTGGCCGGCACGCTTCATGAAGTCTTCGAGGTCGTTGCCCGAGGTGAAGATGCCCGGCTGGCCGGTGATCAACACGCTGCGCACGGCCGGCTCGGCGGTGGCGGCCACGAGGGCTTGCGCCATCTGTGCGTACATCTCGGCCGTGATCGCGTTCTTCTTTTCGGGGCGCGCGATCTCGATCGTGTAGACACCGTTCAATACAGCGGTTTTGATGCTCATGTCATGTCCTCAAGGGCAAGCGTTCAGGTTCAGGCGCCCAGCCAATGCGCGACCTGGGCCACAGTGTGCGGGCAAAGCGGGGTCGAAAATCGATGCGTTCGGCGGCAGCGCCGTTCAGTGCAAGAGGTCGCAACTCGCGTCGCAGCTCGTGCCGCACCTCGCGGTGAGCTGGCACGGCAGGCGTGCATGTCGGCGGTGGGGGTGGCCGACATGCACTCGTCATCGTTGAAAACCAGCGATGAAAGACAGCGCGCCAGGCTGGGCTGCCAAGCGGTCAGTCAGACGCGCTCGAAGATGCCGGCCGCGCCCTGCCCCGTGCCGATGCACATCGTCACCATGCCGTACTTCAGGTTGTGGCGGCGCAGCGCGTGCACCACGGTTGCGGCGCGAATGGCGCCGGTGGCGCCCAGCGGATGGCCCAGGGCAATGGCACCGCCCATCGGGTTCACCTTCGCCGGGTCGAGGCCGAGGGTGTTGATGACCGCCAGCGATTGCGCGGCGAAGGCCTCGTTCAGCTCAATCCAGTCGATGTCGGCACTGTTCAGGCCGGCATAACGCAGAGCGGCCGGAATGGCTTCGATCGGGCCAATGCCCATGATTTCGGGCGGCACACCGCGTGCGGCAAAACTCACAAAGCGAGCCAGCGGCGTGAGACCGAACTGCTTCACGGCCTTTTCGCTGGCCAAGATCAACGCGCCCGCGCCGTCGCTGGTCTGCGAGCTGTTGCCGGCCGTCACGCTGCCCTTGGCGGCGAACACCGGGCGCAGCTTGGCCAGGCCTTCGAGCGAGGTGTCGGGGCGCGCGCCTTCGTCGAGCTTGACGGTGCGGGTCTTCGTGCCTTGCTCGCCGGTGGCGAGGTTCGGGAAGCGGTCGATCACGTCGATCGGCGTGATCTCGTCGCTGAACTCACCGGCCGCTTGCGCCTTCAACGCGCGCAGGTGCGATTCAAGCGCGAACGCGTCTTGCGCTTCACGGCTGACCTTCCATTGCGACGCAACCTTCTCGGCCGTGAGGCCCATGCCGTAGGCAATGCCGACGTTTTCGTCCTTGGCAAACACCTCGGGGTTGAACGACGGTTTGTTGCCGCCCATCGGCACCATGCTCATCGACTCGGCGCCGCCTGCGATCAGCACATCGGCTTCGCCCACACGAATGCGGTCGGCCGCCATCTGGATGGCCGTCACGCCCGAGGCGCAGAAGCGGTTGACGGTCACGCCACCGATCGGGTGGTTGAACGCCAGCCCGACGGCGATGCGCGCCATGTTCATGCCCTGCTCACCTTCAGGGAACGAGCAGCCAATGATCGCGTCTTCGATCGCCTTCGGGTCGAGCGTGGGCACCTGCAACATCGCGCTGCGGATGGCCGCGATCAACAGATCGTCGGGGCGGGTGTTGCGGAAGAAGCCCCGGCCCGAGCGGCCGATCGGCGTGCGGGTGGCGGCGACGATGTACGCGTCTTGAACTTGTTTGCTCATGTTCTTGCTCCGATCAGTTACGCACAGGCTTGCCGGTGGACAACATGCCCATGACGCGTTCCTGCGTCTTCGGGTGCTCCAACAGGCCGCAAAAGTGCTTGCGTTCCAGTGCCATCAGGTATTCCTCGTTGACCAGCGAACCGGCATCGACATCCCCGCCACAAACCACGTCGGCGATGAGCGCGCCGATGTGGAAGTCGTGCGCGCTGATGAAACCACCGTCACGCATGTTGACGAGCTGCGCCTTGATGGTGGCGATGGCGTTGCGGCCCGCGGCCGGGAACAGCGCCCGGGCCGGTGCGCGGTAGCCGCTGTCGAACATGCTCTTGGCCTGCTGCGTGGCCACGTACAGCAGCTCGTCCTTGTTTGGCACGATCAGGTCGCTCCAGAGCAGGTAGCCCATCTTGCGGCTCTCGATCGCACTGGTGGCCACCTTGGCCGTGGCGGCGTTGGTGAAGCCTTCGGTGGCGAACTTCATGATGTCCGCGTTCGCGTTGGCCGCCGACGCCATTTCGGCTGCGCGGCGTGCCACATGGGTCAGGCCGCCACCGCTGGGGATCAGGCCCACACCCACTTCCACCAGGCCCACATAGGTTTCCATCGCGGCCACACGCTTGGCCGAGAACAGCGACAGTTCGCAGCCACCGCCAAGCGCGATGCCGCGCATGGCCGACACCACCGGCACCGACGCGTAGCGCATGCGCAGCATGGTGTCTTGCAACTGCTTGACGACCGGCTCGATGCCTTTGGCGCCGCTCTTCATGAAGACCGGCATCAGCGATTCGAGGTTGGCGCCGGCCGAGAACACGTCGTCAGGCGACCAGATCACCAGGCCCTTGTACTTGGCCTCGGCGATCTCAAGCGCCTTGTCCAGGCCTTCGATCACGAGCGGGCTGATGAGGTGCAGTTTGGCGGTGATGGTGGCGATGAGCACCTCGCCGTCGAGCGTCCAGGCGCGCAGCTCGTCGTTCTTGAACTCTTGCGTGCCGGCCTTCAGCGGATCGGGCGCGCCCGATCCGAACAGCGACTCGGGGAAGTGCTGGCGCGCATACACCGGCAGCGTGCTGCTCGGCAGGTACTTGCTTTGCGACGCGCTCCATGAGCCTTCAGGCGTGTGCACTCCCTCGCGTCCGTCGAACACCCAGGCCGGCAGCGGCGCCGTGCTCAAGGCCTTGCCCGCATCGATGTCGGCCTTGACCCACTCGGCCACTTGCTTCCAGCCGGCCTGTTGCCACAACTCGAACGGGCCCTGACTCATGCCGAAGCCCCAGCGCAGCGCGAAGTCGATCTCGCGTGCCGAGTCGGCCACCTCGGCCAGGTGCACGGCGGCGTAGTGGAAACCGTTGCGCAGGATGGCCCACAGGAACTGCGCCTGCGGGTTGCTCGATTCACGCAGCAGCTTCAGGCGCTCGGCCGGGGCCTTTTTGAGCATGCGCGCGACGATCTCGTCAGCCTTGCCGCCACCGGGCACGTACTCACCCTTGGCCGGGTCGAGGCGCAGAACGTCCTTGCCCACCTTCTTGTAGAAACCGGCGCCGGTTTTCTGGCCCAGCGCGCCCTTGGCGATCAACCCGGCCACGACCGGCGGTGTGGCGTAGACGGGGTAGAACGGGTCGGCCTGCAGGTTGTCCTGCATGGTCTTGACCACGTGGGCCATGGTGTCCAGGCCCACCACGTCGGCGGTGCGGAAGGTGCCTGAGCTGGCGCGGCCCAGCTTCTTGCCGGTGAGGTCATCGACCACGTCATACGAGAGGCCGAAGTTCTCGGCTTCCTTGATCGTGGACAGCATGTTGGCAATGCCCACGCGGTTGGCGATGAAGTTGGGCGTGTCTTTCGCGCGCACCACGCTCTTGCCGAGTGCGGTGGTGACGAAGGTCTCCAACTGGTCGAGGATTTCGGGCCGCGTCGTCGGCGTCGGGATCAGTTCCAGCAGCGCCATGTAGCGCGGCGGATTGAAGAAGTGAATGCCGCAAAAACGCGGCTTGATCTCTTCTGGCAACACGTCGGCCAGCTTGGTGATCGACAAGCCCGAGGTGTTGCTCGCCACGATGGCGTGCGGCGCCAGGAAGGGCGCGATCTTGGTGTAGAGGTCGAGCTTCCAGTCCATGCGCTCGGCGATCGCCTCGATGATGAGGTCGCAGCCATGCAGCAGTTCGCTGTGCTCTTCGTAGTTGGCCTGCTGAATCAGCGCTGCGTCTTCCGGCACGCCCAGCGGCGAGGGCTTGAGCTTCTTCAGCCCTTCGACGGCCTTGGTGACGATGCCGTTCTTCGGGCCTTCCTTGGCAGGCAAGTCGAACAGCACCACAGGCACCTTGCAGTTGACCAGATGGGCAGCGATCTGCGCCCCCATCACACCGGCGCCAAGCACGGCGACCTTGCGGACATTGAATCGACTCATGTTTTCTCCACTGACTTGGAAAGTTGTTCGCTCGGGAAGGGCCCGCCGCCTGATCGCGTCAAGCCAAGGCCGCATCCCTGAGGGCTGAGCCCCGGCACAACGCGTCCAACGGACTCGTGTGCCGAGGCGCAGGGCCAACGCGGCCTGTAAGGCGTGAGCGAAGCGGCGGGCTTTACTCCGCCCGCACCCAGACCTGGGTTCGGCCAAACATAGGTGCGCCGATGTAGCCACGCACCTCCATCTTCTTGCCGCCGTCGATAGGCGTCAACCGCACCTTGTAGGTCTTGCCGTTTCCGGGATCGAGGATCTGACCGCCATCCCATAGGCCGGCTTTGTCAGTGTTCTTGTGAACGTTCTCCAGAATGGCCATGCCCAAAATCGGACGACCTTTGCGTTCATCTTTGCATTCGTCGCAGGTGGCGTTTGGCAGGATGGTTGGGTCGAGGAATTTCTCGACCTTGCCCGTCAGCACGCCACTCGATTCAACGATGCGTACCAGCGTCTGTTCTTTTTTGGTGGCGTCATCAATCACCTTCCACAGCCCCAACGGCGTGGGTTGTGCGAACGTCATCCCGGTGGCCAGCACACCGATGAGTGCAATCAGCAAGCGTTTCATTGAGTTTCCTGTGAAATTGTGGGGACGAGAGCTTAGAACAGTGCCTCGTCCATCTCCATCAATGGCTTCAAGCCCGCGCGGGCAGTGCGGATCAGCGTGGCGGTCTCGGGGAACAGCTTGGCGAAGTAGAAGCGCGCGGTGGCGAGCTTGGCGGTGTAGAAAGGGTCGCCGCTGCCTTGCTTTTCGAGCGCCACCTTGGCCATGCGGGCCCAGAAGTAGCCCATCACCAAGTGACCAACGACGCGCAGGTAATCCACCGCGGCGGCGCCCACTTCGTCTTGGTTGCCGAATGCCTTCATGCCGATTTCGGTGGTGAGCTTCACGACCTTCTCGCCCAGGTCGGCCAGCGGGTTCACGAACTCCTGCATGGCCTCGTTGGTGCCTTCTTCCTCAACGAAGTCCTGCACGATCTTGCCGAACTTGCGCAGTTTGGCGCCGTTGTCGGCCAGCACCTTGCGGCCCAAAAGGTCGAGCGACTGGATCGTGTTGGTGCCTTCGTAAATCATGTTGATGCGCGCATCGCGCACGTACTGCTCAACACCCCATTCCTTGATGTAGCCGTGGCCACCGAACACCTGCATGCAGGCCGAGGTGGCCGTCCAGGCGTTGTCGGTCAGGAAGGCCTTGATGATCGGCGTGATCAGCGCGACCAGTTCACCCGACTGCTTCACGACTTCGGGGTCGTCGGAGGTCAGCTCCTTGTCGAGTTGCAGCGACGTCCACATGCCCAGCGCACGGCCACCTTCAGCGTAGGCGCGGGCGGTCAGCAGCATCTTGCGGACATCGGGGTGCACGATGATCGGGTCGGCGGGTTTGTCTGGCGCTTTCGGGCCCGACAGCGAACGCATCTGGATGCGGTCTTTCGCGTAGGCCACGGCGTTCTGGTAGGCCACTTCAGTCAGGCCCAGGCCCTGGTTGCCCACACCCAGTCGAGCGGCGTTCATCATCACGAACATGGCCGCCAAGCCCTTGTTCGGCTGACCCACGAGCGTGCCAACGGCGTTTTCGAGCACCAGTTGCGCGGTCGCGTTGCCGTGGATGCCCATCTTGTGTTCGAGGCCGGCGCAGAAAATGCCGTTTCGATCACCCAGGCTGCCATCGGCCTTGACGTGGAACTTCGGGACCACGAAGAGCGAGATGCCCTTCGAGCCGGCCGGTGCGTCGGGCAGGCGGGCCAGCACCAGGTGGATGATGTTGGGCGTGAGGTCGTGTTCGCCGGCCGAGATGAAGATCTTGGCGCCGTTGATTTTGTAAGTGCCGTCGCCCACCGGCTCAGCCTTGGTGCGCAGCAGGCCGAGGTCGGTGCCGCAGTGCGATTCGGTCAGGCACATGGTGCCGGTCCATTCGCCGCTGGTCAGCTTGTGCAGGTAGGTCTTCTTCTGCTCGTCGGTGCCGTGCGCATGCAGCGCTTCATACGCGCCGTGCGACAAGCCGGGGTACATGCCCCATGCCTGGTTGGCCGAGTTGATCATCTCGAACATGCACTGGTTCACCAAGTGCGGCAGGCCCTGGCCGCCGTAGGCTGGGTCGCAGCTCAGCGCCGGCCAGCCACCTTCGACGTACTTCGCATAGGCTTCCTTGAAGCCCTTGGGCGGCGTCACCTCGTGCGTGGTCTTGTCGAGCGTGCAGCCTTCTTCGTCCCCACTTTGGTTGATCGGGAAGATGACCTGGGATGCGAACTTGCCGCCCTCTTCGAGCACCGCATTGATCGTGTCGGCATCGATGTCGGCATGCGGCGGCAACGCCTTCAGTTCTTCGACCACGTTCAAAACTTCGTGCATCAGGAACTGCATGTCGCGCAGGGGCGGGTTGTACTGGGCCATCTTCGGACTCCTTGCTGAAAAAACGGGGTATGAACGCTGGAACGCGTTCAGTTGGGCTCGGCCACAGCGGCCGGGCGAGAAGGTGACTTGGTAACCGCCATGAGCGCTTGGCCGGCGGGGGTGGCGTAATAGCCGATGGTGCGGCTGAGCGCGATGCGGGCACGCTCAAGCGCGCCGGGGATGCGCAAAAAACGTTCGTCGTGGTGCAGCGACAAGATCAAGCCATGAACCTCGAACAGCACCTGCAGCGCGTCGGTGTCGGCGCTGAGGTGACCCTCTTCGACGCCGATGTGGATGGCGCGCAGCATGGCGCGATGCCAGTTTTTCACCATGTCCACCAGCGCGTCGCGCACCGGGCCGGGGCGGTCATCGAACTCGACCGCGCCGCTGATGTAGATGCAGCCGGAATCGACCTCGACCGACACCCGCTTGACCCACAGATCAAGCATGGTGCGCAGGCGCGGCATGCCGCGTGGCTGGCGCAGCGACGGGAAGAACACCTCTTCCTCGAACTTGTGGTGGTACTCGCGGATCACGGAAATCTGAAGCTCTTCACGCGAGCCGAAGTGGGCGAACACGCCCGACTTGCTCATGCCCGTGACTTCAGCCAGCGCCCCGATCGACAACCCTTCCAGGCCCATGTGCGAAGCCAGGGTGAGCGCGGCTTCCAGGATGGTGGCGCGCGTCTGCTGGCCTTTTTGCAGCATCTTGGATTCACGCGGTGATTTGGCATTGACAGCCATTGGGGGCAATTCCTGCGTTCGATATGAAACGAACGATCGTTCTATTTT
>JAYSYW010000093.1:0-5497 GCA_043727255.1 Rhizobacter sp.
TGGACGTGAGCGGCCTGGGCGCCAAGACCTTCGAGCAAAGCGCGGGTTTCCTGCGCATTCGCAATGGCGACAACCCGCTGGACCAGTCGGGCGTGCACCCCGAGACCTACCCCGTGGTCGAGAAGATCCTCAGCGCCGTCAACAAGCCCGCCGCCGAGGTGATGGGTCGCAGCGATGTGATTCGCGCGCTGAAGCCAGAAGCCTTCGCCAGTGACAAGTTCGGCGCCATCACGGTGAAGGACATCCTGGCCGAGATGGAAAAGCCGGGCCGCGACCCGCGCCCCGACTTCAAGGTGGCACGCTTCAACGACGGCGTGGAAGACATCAAAGACCTGCAACCCGGCATGACGCTGGAAGGCACGGTCAGCAACGTCGCCGAGTTCGGCGCCTTCATCGACCTGGGCGTTCACCAGGACGGCTTGGTGCACGTCAGCCAGCTCAGCAACAAGTTCGTCAAAGACGCGCGCGAGGTGGTGCGCACGGGCGACATCGTCAAGGTGAAAGTGCTGGAAGTGGATGTGGCCCGCAAGCGCATCTCGCTGACCATGAAGCTCGACACCGTGGTGGGCCCGCGCGGCGAACGCAGCAACGACAACAGCTACCGGCCAGCGGCACGTGGCGAACGCGCGGGCGGCGGCGCGGGTGGTGGCGCAGGTGGTGGTTCACGCGCGCCTGCGGCTGCTGCGCCGCAGGGGTCGGCCATGGCGGCGGCGTTCGCTAAGTTGCAACCCAAGCGCTGAAGCGGGGTTCGTGAGATGCAAGCCTTGCAGGTCCATGCCGGGCCGAGGGCGCTGAAGCACCTGCGCGAAAACGGCCTGAAGCCGGGCGACGTGCGCGTGGTGTCGGGTGCGGCCGGCGGCCCCAAGGGCCTGGTGCTCAACCCGCTCGACCAGTTCATCTTCGGGGAGTGGTTGGCGGGCAGCACGCACACCGTGCACTTGCTGGGCGCGTCGATCGGCGCGTGGCGCATGGCCACCGCCTGCCTCGACCAACCCGCCAGCGCGTTCGCCCGCATGGCCGAGAACTACATCGCCCAGGAATACGAATACCGGCCCGGCAAGGCGCCATTGCCCGCGCACGTGAGCCAGGTGTTTGGTGACAGCCTGCGGCACGAATTCGGCCCGCACGAGGCCAAGTTGCTGAACCACCCGCGCTATCGCCTGCATGTGTTCACCAGCCGGGGGCGGCACGTGCTGGGCCGGCAAGGGCGGTTGCGCACGCCGATCGGCTATGCGGGCGCCTTTGCATCGAACCTGCTGAGCCGGCGCGCGATGGGCGGTTGGCTGGAACGTGTGGTGTTCTCCGACCCACGCGACCCGCTGCCCTTGAGTCTGGCCGACTACCGCAGCCACACCGCCACCTTGAACGCCGCCAACCTGCGCACCAGCATCCTGGCCAGTTGTTCGATCCCGTTCTGGCTCAACGCGGTGCACGACATCCCCGGCGGACCACGCGGCGCCTACTGGGACGGTGGCATCACCGACTACCACCTGCACCTCGACTACGCCTCGATGACCGAAGGCCTGGCGCTGTACCCGCACTTCCAGCCGACGCTGGTGCCGGGCTGGCTCGACAAAGCCTTGAAGCACCGCCATGGCCACACGCCGATGCTCGACAACGTCATCGTGCTGGCGCCCAGGCCCGAGTGGGTGAAGACGCTGCCCAACGGCAAGCTGCCCGATCGCCATGACTTCCACCGCTATGCCGACGACAAGGCGGCGCGGCGGTCTGCGTGGCGCCAAGCCATCCGCGAAAGCCACCGCTTGCGCGACGACTTTCAGCGCTGGCTGGAGGACCCCCATTGATGCGTGCGGAAAACCGAAGCGACCCGAAACTTTCGTGACGGATCGCCGCTCGATGGTGGTGTTTGTGCGATAGCCCACTTCGAGGGTGCTGATTCGGACACTCACCCCTAAAATTCGGCCCTTGTTGCCATGCCCGCTCGACGGAGCGCGACACCTCGACGCAACGCTTTCCGCAGAACCCATGACCCCCAGCTCCGAACTCCACTCCACCGCCACGAGGCACTGCGAAGTGCGCATCGCCGGTGGCGGTGCTATTCGTTTCGCCGTTCGTATGGCCGTTCGCGCGGGGCGCCAGCGCCGGTTCGACATTCGCGGCGTCTGCTTGATGGCAGCGTGATGGCGGCCGTCTTCTCAAGCGCCACCCCCGCCCGCCACGGCCTGCTGTTCGAGCGCCGCGCCGTGGCAGTGGCGCCATCTGCGCATACGCCGCTGGCGCAGCGCGTTCTGGGCCTCCATGAGCGTGACGATGTCTCGTCGCCACCCTTGCTGCACCCGGCGCACGAAGTGGTGGAAAGCTGGCTTGTGGATGCGCCGGTTCACAGCGCGGTGGACGGTGGCATTTGCTACAGCACCGATGGCAAGCTGCTCTTCGGCAGCGTCACCATCGACGAATCCTTGATCGACGGCGGCCTGACCGCTGCAACAGCGCAGGTCTACACCGCCTTGTTCGACCTGCTCAAGCGCAGCGGCTGCCCGCACCTGCTGCGCGCCTGGAACTACATGGCGCGCATCAACGAACCCAGCAACGGCCTGGAGCGTTACCGCCAGTTCAACATCGGCCGGCAGCAGGCCTTTCTGGCCGCGGGGCGCAGCGCCTTCGCCGGCTCCCCCGCCGCGTGCGCGCTGGGGTCGCTGCGGGGGCCGTTGACCGTTCACTTCCTCGCCGGCCAGTGTGAGCCGCGTGCGGTCGAGAACCCGCGCCAGGTCAGCGCGTACCACTACCCGGCCGAATACGGGCCGCGCACGCCCACCTTCTCGCGCGGGGCGCTTGCCGACGTGGGCGGCAGTGCCGAAGCGCTGTTCATTTCGGGCACCGCCAGCATCGTCGGGCATGCCTCTTTGCATGTGGGCGACGTGCGGCGCCAGACCGAAGAAACCTTGGCCAACATCGACGCCTTGGTGGGTTCGGCCGTCAAACAAAGCGCCTTGCCCCAGGGTGACGAGCACCGCACCGACCGGCTTGATTGCACCGTGTACGTACGCCACGCGGCCGACCTCGACGCGGTGCGCCAAACCTTCGAGCGCTGCGTGGGCCCACAGTCCATCGCCGCGCGGCATGCCGTGTACTTGCGTGCCGACATTTGCCGCAATGACCTGCTGGTTGAGGTCGAAGCGCATCGCATCGGCGGCTTGGCCCATTGATGCCGCCATGGCTTCGCAGCGACCTGCCGAGCAACAGCCCGTTGTGCAGCCCTTTGCATGGGTGGTCCGCCTGACCCTGCGCGTGCCCTCGTTGTTTGTGCGCTTGTTGCAGGCACTGTGTTTCTACCTGCTGCTGCTCGGGCTCGGGCTCGCTTCGCTGGCCTGGGCCGTGATGGCTGCCGTGCTGCTGCCGCTGTTGCCGCGCCATCCGGGGCAACGGCTCGGCCGCAAGGCCATCGCAGCGATTTACCGGACCTTTTGGGCCAGCACCAGCGCCGTGGGCCTGATCCGCATCGACAGCCGCGCGCTCGACGTGCTGAACGACGAGCCCGGCGGCATGGTGATCGCCGCCAACCACCCGAGCATGCTCGATGCCTTGCTGATCGTCGCCCGGCTGCGGCGCGGCGTTTGCATCATGAAGGCCTCGCTGATGCGCAATGTGTTTCTCGGCAGCGGGGCTCGACTGGCGCGCTACATCGCCAACGACTCCCCGCGCACGATGGTGCGGCGCTCGGTGGCGAGCTTGCGCGAAGGCAGCCATCTGATCGTGTTCCCGGAGGGCACACGCACCGACGGCGAGACGCTCAATGCCTTTCGGCCCGGCTTCACGCTGATCGCCCACAAGGCCGGCGTGCCGATACAAACCATCCTCATCGAAACCGACTCGCCTTACCTGCGCAAGGGCTGGCCGATCTGGCGCCTGCCGGCGATGCCTTTGGTGTTCCGGTTGCGGCTGGGCGAACGCTTCGAGGCACAGGCCGACCATGCCGCCACACTCGCTCGGCTTGAACACTACTTCAGAGAGGAAGCCGGCCTGTGAGCGTGTCCGCATCCAGCACCCATGCGCTGATCATCCCGAGCTACAACACCGGCGCCAAGGTTCATGAAACGGTGGCCGCCGCCCGCGCGCAGTGGGCGCCGGTGTGGGTGGTGGTGGATGGCAGCACCGACGGCACGGCTGCAGCGTTGCTGCGCACCGCTGAGGCTGACCCGCACCTGCATGTGATCGTGCTGCCACGCAACCAGGGCAAGGGCTCGGCGGTGCTGGTGGGCTTGCAGGCTGCGCAAGCCGCCGGCTTCACGCATGCCTTGACGATGGATGCCGATGGGCAGCACCCGGCCGACCTGATTCCTCGCTTCATGGCCGAGTCGGCCGCGCACCCCGACGCCATGGTGCTGGGCCAGCCGGTGTTCGACGCTTCGGCACCGCTGCTGCGTGTGCGGGGCCGCAAAGTGTCGAACGCGTGGACCGACCTTGAAACCCTGGGCGCCGGCATTGCCGACTCGCTGTACGGCTTTCGTGTCTACCCGGTTGCCGAGTTGATCAACGTGATGCGGCGCCAGCCCTGGATGCGCCGCTTCGACTTCGACACCGAAGCGGTGGTGCGCCTGGCTTGGCGGGGTGTCGCGCCGATCAACCTGCCGGCGCCGGTGAAGTACCTCACGCAAGCCGAAGGCGGTGTCTCGCACTTCCGCTACGGGCGCGACAACGTGCTGCTGACCTGGATGCACACGCGGTTGGTGCTCGAGTTTGTGCTGCGCCTGCCACTGCTCGTGGGCAAGCGCCTGCGCGGCCGTCCGCCCTTCCAGTACAAGCGCTCGCGGTAGGCGTGTTCAGCGTCCGGGCTGCGGCTTGGGGGCTCTTGGCCTCTCTGGTCCTCTCGGGCCCTCGCTGACCCTACACGCCGCCCTAGGAGCCAGTCGGGCTGGGGGAGCGTCGGCTGCAATTTGGCCGCAGCGGTCCATTTTTCACCGGCTTCTTGTCCCATAGCTACGGCTATGGGCTTGCGAACCCGGCAAAAACTGTCCTCGCTGAGCCCAAATTTCGCTTCGACGCCCCAAGCCCGACAGGCTCCTAGGAGAGAAAGGCCAGTTCTTCGTCGCTGAAGCCGGCGGCCCGCCGGGCTTCGCGGTTGAACGGCGGGCGCAGGCGGGGCGCTTCATGGCGCTCGGTCAGGGTGGTGTAGTGGGCGATGGCATCGAGCCCGTCGCGCTCACACAGCCAGCGGTACCAGTGGTTGCCGATGGCCACGTGGCCGATCTCGTCTTGCAATATCACGCCGAGGATTTCAACCGCGCGTGCATCGCCGGCCTTGGCGAATTTGGCCTGCAGCGGCGGCGTGGCGTCAAGCCCGCGCGCTTCGAGCGTGCGCGGCACCAGCGCCATGCGCGCGGTGATGTCGCCGGCCGTACGTTGCGTCATCACCCACAGGCCATCGTGCGCATCGAAGTCGCCGTAATCGTGACCCAGGCTGCGCAGGTGTTCACGCAACAGGGTGAAGTGGTACGCCTCTTCACTGGCCACCCGAAGCCAATCGACATAGAAAGCG
>JAYSYW010000094.1:0-5482 GCA_043727255.1 Rhizobacter sp.
GCCGCGCGATCGCCACCCGCTGATCTTTTCGACCTTCCACAGCCTGGGCGGTGGCGATGCGATGGAACTGGTGAACGACCACGACCCGGCGCCGCTGCGCGCGCAGTTCGAGCTGCGGTTGCCGGGCGGCTTCGAGTGGGTCTACCTGGAGGCCGGCCCCGAGACCTGGCGGGTGCGCATCACCAAGCGCGCGGCCCAGCCGGCCGTGGGCGGCTGCTGCGGTGGTTGCGGTGGTGGCGGCTGAAGCGACGCGCTCCGCCCAGACCCGCCGCTGATCTGATCCGCTGACCCGATCCACTGAAGAACCCGAGCCTGAAGCCGCACGCCATGAAGCTCACGGCCTTCACCGACTACAGCCTGCGGGTGCTGATCTACCTGGCGGCGCGGCCCGACCGGCGCGCCACCATCAACGAGATCGCCACGGCGTTCGACGTGTCCGAGCACCACCTGACGAAGGTGGTGCACTTCCTTGGCAAACACGGCTGGCTGGCCACGGTGCGCGGCAAGGGCGGCGGGGTCGGCTTGGCGCTGGCACCCGAAGCCATTGGCGTGGGTGACGTGGTGCGCGCCACCGAGGGCAAGGCCCTGCCGGCCGAATGTTTTGGCGAGGCCGGGGGCCACTGCGCCATTGCCGGCATCTGCCACTTGCAAGGCGTGCTGCGCGAGGCCGTCGACGCCTTCTACGGCGTGCTTGATGGCTGCACGCTGGCCGACCTGGCCCTCAACCGGGAGCAGCTCACGCAGGTGCTCTTTGTTCGCCACCCGGCGCCTGCGCCCGCACCACGCCCCGGCAACCTCTTGGGACGCTGACGATGGACGACCACCCCCCGCCCTACCCCTACCAAGGCCCACCGGCCCTGCGCGAGCCCATCGAAGAGGCCCTGCGCCGCGTGGTGGACCCCGAAGTGGCGATGACGATCGTGGACGTCGGCCTCATCTACGGCGTGACCGTCGCCGACCACAAGCTGCATGTGCTGCTGACCATGACCTCGGCCGCCTGCCCCGTCACCGACCTGATCATCGAAGAGGTTGAAAACGAACTCGACCGCGTGGCGCCGCCGGGGTTGTTGATTGATGTCGAACTGGTCTGGGAGCCCCCATGGACACCCGACCGCATGAGCGAGCGCGGCAAGCGCTTCATGGGCTGGTGAGGCCGCCCCTTCCCCTGGCCGCGCACACGCTGCGCGCCCTGTTGGCGGCCGGTGTGCTGCTGGCCCTGCTGTCGGGCATCGCCGGTGGCTTGCTGCGGGCGGGCGTGGCGCTGCCGTGGGCGGCCGGCAGTGGCTGGCTCGGCGCTGGGGCCTTGCACCACGCGGCGTTGATGACAGGCGGCTTTCTTGGCACGGTGATTGGCATCGAGCGCGCGGTGGCCGTGAAGCACCCCGCAGCCTTTTGGGCGCCGCTGGCCAGCGTGCTGGGCGCGCTGTGCCTGCTGGTCGGCCTGCCCGAACTCGGCGCGTGGTTGGGTGTTTTGGCGGCCACGGTGTTCACCACCGTCACCGCCGTGATCGTGCGCCGCCAGCCGGCCGCACACACCGGCTTGCTGCTGCTGGGCGCCATCGCCTGGGGCGTGGGCAACCTGTTGTTCGCCACCGGCCACGGCGGTGCCGCCACCTTGCCCTGGTGGTTTGCGTTTCTGGTGATGACGATTGCTGCCGAGCGGCTGGAAATGACACGCCTGATGCGCCGCCGCCCCGCCGCGCAGGCTTCGCTGCACCTGGTGCTGCTGGCTTTGCTGCTGGGCGCGGCCGCTTCGGCCGTGTGGCCGGTGCCGGGCGGCGTGGTGTACGGCCTGGCGCTCACCGCGCTGGCGCTGTGGCTGGGCGTGTTCGACATCGCCCGCCGCACCGTGTGGGCGCATGGCCTCAGCCGCTACATGGCGCTGTGCCTGCTGAGCGGGTATGCGTGGCTGGCTGTGGCCGGCGTGGCCTGGGCGGCCACCGCACTCGGCCTGCCCCTGCGCGACCTGGCCCTGCATGGGCTCGGGCTCGGCTTCATTGTCAGCATGGTGATGGGTCATGCGCCGGTCATCTTGCCGGCCATTGCGCGGGTCAAGCTGCAGTTCGGCTGGGCCTTCTACCTGCCGTGGGCTGCGCTGCACTTGTCATTGGCCCTTCGCCTGGGCTTGGGGTTTGACGACCCCGAGTTGCGCGCCCTCGGCGCCGGCCTGAACGCCGCCGCCATCGCCGGTTTTGCCGCCACGGTGCTGGGCGCCGCGTGGTTGTGGCGGCGCCGCCATGCGGCCGTCAGCCGCCTGCCACGCCGGCCCACACCCAACGGCGCCGCTCCGCGCACCGACTCCCCCAATTGAATTTCCGAAAGACCCCGTGATGGCTCAATTCATCCAGATCGAAGAACCCCCGCACCGCCGGGCACCGCTGCAGGGCTTTGCCCTGTGGCAACTCGGCTTTCGGCCGTTCTACCTGCTGGCCAGCGTCTTCGCGGCGCTGTCGATCGGGCTGTGGGCCTTGCAGTTCGCGGGCTGGCTGGGGCGGCCCTACCTGCAGGGGCCGCTGTGGCATGCGCATGAAATGCTGTTCGGCTTCACGCTCGCGGTGGTGGTGGGTTTCTTGTTCACCGCTGGGCGCAACTGGTCGAACCGGCCCACGCCCACCGGCCCGCTGCTGGCCGCGTTGGCCCTGCTGTGGGTGGCGGGCCGGGTGCTGGTGCTCACGCCCTACGGCTGGGCGGCGGCGCTGGTCAGCGCGGCCTTTCCCATCGCATCGGCAGTGGCCTTGGCCGTGCCCTTCTGGGCCGCGCGCAACCACCGCAACTACTTCTTCGTCGGCCTGCTGCTGTTGATGGGCGTGGCCGACTTGGCGGTGCATTTGTCACAGCTCGGGGTGATCGACCTGCCGGCTTGGCTGGGCCTGCAGATCGCGCTCGACGCGGTGCTGTTCATCCTGGCCGTGATGGGCGGGCGGGTGATCCCGATGTTCACCAACAACGGCGTGCCCAATGCCAACGCCACGCGCCAGCCGCTGCTTGAAAAGCTGGCCCTCGGGTCGGTGCTGCTGCTGTTGGTGGCCGACCTGCTGCAAGCGCAAGGCGTGGTGCTTGCGCTGGTGGCATGGGTGGGGGCTGGTGCCCATGCGGCGCGCTGGGCGCTGTGGCAGCCGTGGAAGACGGGCCGCAAACCCATCGTCTGGGTGCTGCATGTGGCCTATGCGTGGGTGCCGCTGCACCTGGCCTTGCGCGGGGCGGCGGCGCTGGGTGTCATGGCGCCGACCTTCGCCACCCATGCGCTCACGGTGGGTGCGATTGGCGGGTTGGTCATCGGCATGATGACCCGCACCGCCCGTGGCCACACCGCCCGGCCGCTGCGCGCCGACGGCTTCGACGTGGCCTGCTATGTGTTGGTGCTGATGGCGGCGGTGGTGCGCGTGTTCGTGCCGCTGCTCGTGCCGGTGTGGACGATGCCCGCCGTGCTGGCCTCGGCCGCGTTGTGGTCGGCCGGCTTTGCCTTGTACGCCGTGCGCTATGCGCCCGTGCTGTGCCGGCCCCGGCTGGACGGCAAGCCGGGTTGAGGCGGAACCAGGCCCCCCAGAGCCCGCGCCCCCATGGACTACACCACCCTCAAGACCATCCACATGACGGCCGCCGCGTTGTCGTTCGCCGGCTTCTTTGCACGCGGCATCGGCGCGCTGAACGGTGCTGCCTGGGTGCGCAGCCGCGCCGCGCGTTCGTGGCCGCATGCGGTCGATTCGGTGCTGCTGCTGTCGGCCCTGGGGTTGGCGTGGATGCTGCGGATCAACCCCACGGCGGCGCCCTGGCTGCTGGCCAAGATCGTGGCCTTGCTGGTCTACATCGCGCTCGGGGTGTTGGCCTTGCGCCCAGGCCGGCCGCTGGCGCTGCGTGCCATCGCCTGGGTGGCCGCGTTGGCGACCTTCGGCTACATCGTCTCGGTGGCGATCACCAAGAGGCCCGCCGGTTTCATGGGGTGGTGGGTGGGCTGAGCGGGCTGCATGCCCATTCGGGCGCGGCCTGGCGGCGCACCGCTTGATGAAGATCAACCTCGGGTCGACCACCACCGAGGATGCTTGCGCCATGAACATCCTTTCCCCTTCCACCCAGTTTGAACACCTGTTGCAGGCGGCCACCGCCCAGCCCGAGCCGCAGCGGCTGCTGTTCGTTTTTGCCACCGCCGAATTGCCGGACGACGCCACCCCGGCCCAGCGCGAAAGCTTCCAGTCCGGCGGCGGCGGGGCGCTGGCACCGCTGATGTGCGTGGACAAAAGCCTCGACGAGTTGAAAGACTTCCCCACGCTGGTGGCCGAATCGCGCCGCGCAGGCCCGCCCTGGCAGGTGATGTTCGTGGCCGCCTTGTCCGGCCGCAAAGGCCAGCCGCCCAGCGAGGCGCAGGTCGAGCAGGCGATGCAAAAGCTGGTTGAGCGCGTGCGCGGCGGAATGATCGACGGCCTGCTCGCCTTCGACCCCGCAGGCGACCCCTTGCAGTTCGCCTGAGCGACGCGCTGCGGCGCCACCGCCCACTCCCTGACCGACATCAAAACCTTGCTGGCCACAGGTGGCTAAGGTGCCCCGACACTGGCACCGGAGCCCCCATGACGACCGCGACACCCACCACCCACCCCGCCTTGCCCACCCGGGCGGCGCTGCCCGCGCAGTCCATCAGCGAAGAGGTGCTGCTCGAAAAGTACGCCAAGGGCGACGAACGCAGCATCGACGACGTGCGCCGGCGTGTGGCCACCGCCCTGGCCCAGGCCGAACCGGCCGAACAGCGCACGCAATGGGAAGCGCGCTTTCTGCATGCGCTGCAAAACGGCTTCGTGCCGGCTGGGCGCATCAACTCCGCCGCCGGCACGCCACTCAGCGCCACGCTCATCAACTGCTTCGTGCAGCCGGTGGGCGACTCGATCGCGCAAGACGACGAAGGCCACCCCGGCATCTACACCGCCCTCACCGAAGCCGCTGAAACCATGCGGCGCGGCGGCGGCGTGGGCTACGACTTCTCGCGCATCCGCCCGCGTGGCGCCTGGGTGGGCAGCACGCAGTCCAGTGCCTCGGGCCCGGTGTCGTACATGCGCGTGTTCGACCGTTCCTGCGAAACCGTTGAATCGGCCGGCTCGCGCCGTGGCGCGCAAATGGGCGTGCTGCGCTGCGACCACCCCGACATCGAAGAATTCATCCACGCCAAAGACCAGGGCGACCTGAAGAACTTCAACATCTCGGTCGGCCTGACCGACGTCTTCATGCAGGCCGTGCAAGAAGACCGCCCGGTGGACCTGGTGCACCGCGCCGAAGCCGGCACCCAACAACGTGCCCAAGGCGCCCACCTGCGCGGAGACGGCTTGTGGGTCTACCGCACGTTGCCCGCCCGCGAACTGTGGGACCAGATCATGCGGTCCACCTACGACCACGCAGAACCCGGCGTGCTGTTCCTCGACCGCATCAACCTCGACAACAACCTCTCGTACTGCGAACACATCGCCGCCACCAACCCCTGCGGCGAACAACCGCTGCC
>JAYSYW010000095.1:0-12563 GCA_043727255.1 Rhizobacter sp.
GAAGGTTTCGCGGGCATAGGAAAAGCCGTGTTTGGGAGCGTGCGGTTTGGACATTCGTGGTGTGCTGGAGGGTTGCGGACCGAGGGTTCGGAGGCACCCGAACCGGGCTGGGTCCAGGGGGATGAACGTCTTGTTCTGACGAGCGGCGGCTATCATAACGGCGCCCCTTTTTCCTTTGGCCACACGGCCTCTCGCTCCATGTCACGTCGCCCCCCGCCCACCTTCAGCACCCCGCTTGCACACGAGGGTGGCGACAACAGCGCTCAACCGTCAGATGACGAGGAACGCGGCCCCAGCAAGACGCGGATGAAGAAGGACAGCCACGAGCTGCAGGCCCTGGGCGAAGCCCTGGTGGCCTTGCCCGACAACCGCATCGCCGCCCTCGCCATCACCGAGCGCCTGATGGGCTCGGTGCAGCAATACAAGCGCACCCGCACCCATGAGGGTCGGCGCCGCCAGATGCAATACATCGGCAAGCTGATGCGGCTCGAAGACACCGAGCCGATCCGCGAAGCGGTGCTGGCGATGCAACTCGGCCACGCGAAAGACTCGCTCGCCCTGCACGCCGCCGAACGCTGGCGCAACGAGCTGATCGAAAGCGACGATGCCCTGACCCGTTGGACCGCCGAACACCCGGGTGGCGACCTGCAGCAGTTGCGCAGCCTGATCCGCTCGGCCCGCAAAGACGCTTCCGTCGCCCCCGAGCAGCGCAGCGGCCGCGCCTTTCGCGAGCTGTTCCAGTTCGTCAAGGCGCACGAACTCGCCGACGAGGCAGACAGTGAGTGATTCGCTCGACCCGGTGCGCATCGGCCTGGTGTCGATCAGCGACCGGGCCTCGGCCGGCGTCTATGAAGACAAAGGCGTGCCAGCCCTGAAGGCATGGCTCGACAGCGCGCTGCGCAACCCCATTCACTGGGAAACGCGGCTGATCCCCGACGAGCAAGAAGGCATCAGCGCGGCGCTGCGTGAGCTGGTCGATGGAGCCCATTGCGATTTGGTGCTGACCACCGGCGGCACCGGCCCCGCGCCGCGCGACGTGACCCCCGAAGCCACGCTGGCGGTGGCCGACCGGGTGATGCCGGGCTTCGGCGAACAAATGCGCCAGATCAGCCTGCGCTTCGTGGCCACGGCCATCTTGTCGCGCCAGGTGGCGGTGATTCGCGGCAAGGCCCTTGTCATCAACCTGCCGGGGCAACCGAAGTCGATCGCCGAAACACTGGAAGGCCTGCCGGATGAGGAACCGCCGGTGCCGGGCATCTTCGCGGCGGTGCCGTATTGCATCGACCTGATCGGTGGGCCCTACCTGCGCACGAACGACGATGTGTGCAAAGCCTTCAGGCCGAAGTCGGCGGTGCGGGCTTAGTGTTCGAACGTTTGCCAGAGTCCGTTCGTTCTGAGCCCATCTCCGCTCAGAACGAACTCCACCTCCGTTGAACCCCACCCCCGTTCGGGCTGAGCCTGTCGAAGCCCTTTTCGCATACCACCCAAACCCGTCGTCCTGAAGGTATCGAAGGGCTGGCTGGCGTGGTGCAGGCTTTGATACGCCGCAGGCGTGCCCTGTCCTGAGCAGGTCGAAGGGCCAGTCCGAGCGGGATCTCGGAGAGCGAAAAAGATGCAGTAGATGCGGCGGCACGAGGGCTTCGACAAGGCACCGCCTTGCCTTCAGTCCCGAGCCTGTCGAGGGGTCAGCCCGAACGGGGCGGGTGGCAAGCAGTCGATCTGGGTGAACCTGGAACCCCTGGCCCGCTCACATCACTTCACCAACTGATTCAAGCGCTCCGCATCGAAATTTTCGGTGGTGTGCGCATCGTTGGGCACGCATTCGGGCCGCAAACCGCCCGACAGCTTTTCGATGGCCTGCCACAGCAACGCAATCTGGTGCTCATGGCCCGAGGCGCTGTCCACCAGCCCCTTCAAGGCCAGAGACACCGGGTCGTCGCCCTGCGTCACGCCGTAGGCTGAAAACGCAGACGCATGGGCCGCGTCGCCCTCTTGTTTTTGGATGATGCGTGCCGGAATGCCCACGGCCGTGCAACCCGCCGGCACCGGCTTGATGACCACCGCGTTCGAGCCCACACGCGCGCCGTCACCCACCGTGAAGCCGCCCAGCACCTTGGCGCCCGCGCTCACCACCACACCCTTGCCCAGCGTCGGGTGGCGCTTCACGCCCTTGTAGAGCGAGGTGCCACCCAGCGTCACGCCCTGGTAGATGGTGCATTCATCGCCGATCTCGGCGGTTTCACCGATCACAACGCCCATGCCATGGTCGATGAACACCCGGCGACCCATGGTGGCGCCGGGGTGGATCTCGATGCCGGTGAAGAAGCGCGCCAGGTGCGAGATGAAGCGGGCTGGCCAGCGAAAGCCGTTCGTCCAGCAAGCGTGTGCCCAGCGGTGCATCAGCAACGCGTGCAGGCCCGGGTAGCAGGTCAACACCGTCCAGGCCGAGTGCGCAGCGGGGTCACGCTCCAGGATGCAGGCGATGTCTTCTCGTAGGCGCTGGAACATGAGGGACGGGCTCAAAGAAAAGTGCGGATCAGTGTAGCGGCGGGGCTCTCAAGCGCAGGCGCCAGGGGGCGCAGAGACCCCACACCGTGTCACTGCTTCGCTGCGTTATCCGCCGGCCGATCAGTTGCCTTGTCCGCTGCGGTCTCGGCGTGGCCTGTGGGTTTCGCCGCCGCCTGTTCCGCCGTCTTGCGCACCGCCCGCGCAATGCCGCGCAGGATGTGCACCTCTTCCTGGCTGAGTTGCGCGCGGTTGAGCACCTGCTGCAACCGGGGCATCAATTTGCGCGGCGCTTGCGGGTCCAGAAAGTCGATGTCGATCAGCGCCTGGCGCCAGTGGTCAAGCACGCCGTTCACCGCCACCGCATCGGCCAGGGCCACGTCGGGCGTGCGCGGCGCCACACCAAAACCACCCAGCGCCTGGCGCCAGTCGTAGGCCAGCAACTGCACCGCTTGCGCGAGGTTGAGCGAGCCGTAGTCGGGGTGGGTCGGGATGCTCAGGCAGGCGTGGCAGCGGTACACCTCGTCGTTGCTCATGCCGTAGCGCTCGGAGCCAAACACAAAGGCCACCCGGTGCTCGCTGCCTGCCAGCGTAGAAAACAACTCGCGCGGCGTGTGGGTGGGTGGGCCGAAGTCGCGCGGTGTCATGGCGGTGGCGCAGGCGAAGCTGATGCCGTCAAGCGCCTCGGTGAGCGTGCCCACCACCCGCGCGCGGGTCAGGATGTCGGTGGCGCCACTGGCCATCGCCACCGTGTCTTCCTGTGAAAGCACATCGGCAAAACGTGGCGCAACGAGCACCAGGTCTGAAAACCCCATCACCTTCATCGCCCGCGCGGCGGCCCCCACATTGCCCGGATGGCTGGTGTGAAGCAGGACGAAACGGGTGCTTTGCATTGGGGGCGCGGGTAAACTCGCATTATCGAGCGCCAGGGCAACAGCCCCGATCGATTCAGGCACGCTTCGCTGCCCCGCTCTTTCCCCCCGCCAGTCCACCGCCCTTCCCTTTGCAGGTATTCCCATGTCGCAAGCGCTTCACCCCATGCTCAACGTCGCCGTCAAGGCCGCACGCACCGCCGGGGCCTTCATCAACCGCGCTTCGCTCGACCTGGACCTGCTGAAGGTGACCACCAAGTCGGTCAACGACTTCGTGACCGAGGTGGACGAGAAGGCCGAAGAAGTCATCATCGAAACCCTGCTCACTGCCTACCCGGGCCACGGCATCCTGGCCGAAGAGTCGGGCCGCACGCACGGCGCGAAGAACAGCGAATACGTCTGGATCATCGACCCGCTCGATGGCACCACCAACTTCATCCACGGCCTGCCGTTCTATGCGGTGTCGATCGCCCTCGCTCACCGCGACCAGATCCAACAAGCCGTGGTGTACGACCCGACCCGCAACGACCTGTTCTATGCCTCGAAGGGCCGTGGCGCGTTTCTGAACGACAAGCGCCTGCGCGTCTCGAAACGCACCCGCCTCGGCGATTCGCTCATCGGCACCGGCTTTCCGTTCCGCAAGGGCGACAACTTCAAGCGCTACGTGAAGATGTTCGAGGAGGTGATGCAGGCCTGCGCCGGCGTGCGCCGCCCGGGCGCCGCCGCACTCGACCTCTGCTACGTGGCAGCCGGCTACTACGACGGCTTCTTCGAGACCGGCTTGAACCCCTGGGACATCGCCGCCGCCTCGCTGATGATCACCGAGGCCGGTGGCCTGATCGGCAACTTCACGGGCGAGTCCGACTTCATGTACCAGCGTGAAGTGGTGGCCGGCAACCCGAAGGTCTACGGCCAACTGGTGAACATCCTCGCGCCTTACACCCGCGTCATCAAGGAAGGCACGGCCGCCGCGGCCGGTGGCCACGCCGATGACGGCGACCTGACGCCCGAAGCCGCACTCGCCGCCGCCCTGCCGGGCCACGCGGCCGCGCCGCCGGCCGAAGAGGCCCCGAAGAAGAAGGTGGCCGTGCGCATCCGCAAGGCCGACCTGGCCGGCAAGGACGACGCGCCGTTCTGATCGCTCAGAAGAAAGCCCCAACCGTGAGCCTGATGCCGCCGGTGGCCGCCGACCTGAGCGCCCACACACCCATGATGCAGCAGTACCTGCGCATCAAGGCCGAGTTCCCGGAGACGCTCGTCTTCTACCGGATGGGCGACTTCTACGAGCTGTTCTTTGACGACGCTCGGCGCGCCAACAAGCTGCTCGACATCACCCTCACCCAGCGCGGCCAGAGCGGCGGCGAGCCCGTGGTGATGGCCGGCGTGCCGGTGCATTCGGTCGAGGGCTACCTCGCCAAGCTCATCAAGATGGGCGAGGCGGTGGCGATCGCCGAACAGGTGGGCGACGTGGCCACGGCCAAGGGTCCGGTCGAACGCAAGGTGGTGCGCGTGGTCACGCCCGGCACCGTGACCGACACCGAGCTGCTGGCTGACAAGCGCGACGCGCTGCTGCTGGCGGTGTCAACGCAAACCAAACGCGGCGTGGTGAGCTACGGCCTGGCCTGGCTCGGGCTGTCGAACGGGCAGCTCGGCATCACCGAATGTTCAGAGCGTGAACTCAGCGGATGGCTGGCGCGCTTGAACGCGGCCGAAGCGCTGGTCGACCGTGACGGCGTGCCGCCGGCCCTGGCGCAGTCGCGCATTTCGCTGACCCATCGGCCGGCGTGGCAGTTCGATGCCGCACTCGGCCAGCGCAAGCTGTGCGAGCAACTTCGTGTGGCCAGCCTCGCCGGTTTCAGCGCGCAAGACCTGCCCACCGCCCACGCCGCCGCAGCCGCTTTGCTCAGCTACGCCGAGCACACGCAGGGGCAGGCCCTGGCCCACGTGCGGACGCTGAAGGTCGAACGTGCGAGCGACCTGCTCGACCTGCCGCCCACCACGCACCGCAACTTGGAGCTCACGCAGACGCTGCGCGGCGACGACGCGCCCACGTTGTTGTCGCTGCTGGACACCTGCCGCACCGGCATGGGCAGCCGCGCGTTGCGCCACTGGCTCACGCACCCGCTGCGCGAGCGCATGGTCGCCACGCAACGCCACGATGCGCTTGACGTGTTGATGGCACACGGCATCGAGCCGCTGCGTGAAGCCTTGCGCGGCATCAGCGATGTTGAGCGCATCACGGCACGCATTGCCTTGCGGCAGGTGCGGCCCCGCGAACTGTCGGGCTTGCGCGCCACGCTGCTGGCCATGCCGACCTTGCGCGAACGGGTGCCGCTGGGCCGCACGTTGTTGCTCGACATGCTGGCCGAAGCGCTGCAACCGCCACTGCACGTGGCCCAGGCGCTGGCCGCCATCGCCGAAGAACCCGCCGTGTTGCTGCGCGACGGCGGCGTGATTTCCACCGGCTTCGACGCCGCGCTCGACGAGCTGCGCGCCATCAGCCAGAACTGCGACGCCTTCTTGCTGGACCTGGAAGCACGCGAGCGCAGCCGCACCGGCATCGGCAACTTGCGGGTGCAATACAACAAGGTGCACGGCTTCTACATCGAGGTCACGCAAAGCCAGGTGGACAAAGTGCCGCTCGACTACCAGCGCCGCCAGACCTTGAAGAACGCCGAACGTTTCATCACGCCCGAACTGAAGGCGTTTGAAGACAAGGCCTTGTCGGCGCAGGAACGTTCACTGGCACGCGAGAAGTTGCTGTTTGAGCAGCTCATCGACCAGTTGCAGACGCACCTGGAGCCGCTGTCAAACCTGGCCCGCGCACTCGCCAGCCTGGACGCGTTGTGCGCCCTGGCCGAACGCGCCGCCACGCTGAACTGGTGCCGGCCGCAGTTCATGCGCGAGCCCTGCATCCACATCGAAGGCGGCCGCCACCCGGTGGTCGAAGCGCGGCTGCTTGAGACGGGTGCCGGCAACTTCATGGCCAACGATTGCCGGCTCGACGCGAAGCACAAGATGCTCGTCATCACCGGCCCCAACATGGGCGGCAAAAGCACCTTCATGCGCCAGGTGGCGTTGATCGCGCTGCTGGCGGCCATGGGTTCGTTCGTGCCGGCGCGTGCCTGCAGGCTGGGGCCGATCGACGCGATCCACACCCGCATCGGCGCGGCCGATGACCTGGCCAACGCGCAATCCACCTTCATGCTCGAGATGACCGAGGCCGCCGCCATCATCCACAGCGCCACCGAACATTCACTGGTGCTGATGGACGAAATTGGCCGTGGCACATCGACCTTCGACGGCCTGGCACTGGCCGGCGCCATCGCCAGCCATCTGCACGAGCGCAACCGTTCGTTCACGCTGTTCGCCACCCACTACTTCGAGCTGACGGACTTCCCGCTGAAGCACGAGCGTGCATTGAACGTGCACGTGTCGGCAGCCGAAAACGGTGACGAGATCGTGTTCTTGCACGACATCCAACCCGGCCCGGCCAGCAAGAGCTACGGCGTGCAGGTGGCGCGGCTGGCCGGCATGCCGACCACGCTGGTGCGACAAGCCCGCAACACGCTCGACGCGCTGGAAGCGCAGCAACAGATCGGGCAGGCCCAGATCGACCTTTTCGCAGCGCCCGCGCCGGCTGCCGCACCTGAACCCTCGCCAGTGGGCCGCGCCCTGGCGAACCTGAACCCCGATGCCTTGTCGCCCAAGGAAGCGCTCGATGCGCTGTACCGGCTCAAGGCATTGCAGAAGGAAGAACAGACATGACGTATTGCGTAGGCATCAAGCTCGACGCGGGGCTGGTTTTCCTGTCGGACTCGCGCACCAACGCCGGCCTCGACCAGATCAGCACCTTCCGCAAGATGATGGTGTATGAGCGGCCCGACGACCGCTTCATGGTGCTGCTGTCGGCGGGCAACCTGTCGATCTCGCAGTCGGTGCGCGAGATCCTGCAAGTCGAGCAGATCAAAAGCGACGACCCCGACGCCCCTCCCATCACCATCTGGAACGCCACCAGCATGTTCGACGCGGTGCGGGTGCTGGGCAAGGCGGTGCGCCACGTGTACGAACAAGACGCGCGCTCGCTCAAGCAGGCGGGCGTCGACTTCAACGCTTCGATGATCTTCGGCGGGCAGATCAAGGGCGAGCCGATGCGGCTGTTCCTGATGTACTCGGCCGGCAACTTCATCGAAGCGACGCGCGAGACCTGCTACTTCCAGGTCGGTGAATCGAAGTACGGCAAGCCTGTGCTCGACCGCCTGCTCACGCCGCACACGCCGCTTGAAGAAGCCGCCAAGTGCGCGTTGGTGTCGATGGACTCGACGCTCAAGTCCAACCTGTCGGTGGGCCTGCCGCTCGACCTGCTGGTGTACCAAGCCGACCAGTTCCAGAGCAACCAGTTGGTGTGCATCGACGAACACAACCCGTACTTCGCCATGATCCGTGGCACCTGGGGCCAGAAGCTGCGTCAGGTGTTCGAGTCGATCGACGACCCGCAATGGGACGGCCAAGAGGCCACCCACCCGCTGTGCGTGGCCTCGGCGCGTTTCGATCCCATGCGCAAGATCCACAACTCGAACGAAAAAGACATCTGATGCGCAAGGCTGCCGCGCCAGCCGGCACGAGAACCATCGTTTTCTCGCACGCCAACAGCTTCCCCGCCGGCACTTACCGGGTGCTGTTCGAGGCTTGGCGCGCGGCCGGCTACACGGTGCACGCGCTCGACAAGGTCGGCCACGACCCCGACTACCCCGTCACCAGCAACTGGCCGCACCTGTGCAACCAGTTGACCCACTTCATCGAGCGCGAGGCGCAGGGGCCGGCCTATCTGGTCGGCCATTCATTGGGGGGCTTCCTGAGCGTGATGGTGGCGTCCGAACGGCCCGACCTTGCAGCGGGCGTGGTGCTGCTCGACTCGCCCATCATCTACGGCCTGATCGCCCACGGCCTGCGGGTCGCCAAGGCCGCAGGGCTGACCGGCCACGTGTCACCCGGCAAGGTGTCTCAGGCACGCCGCCACCGCTGGCCCAGCCCACAGGCCGCGCGCGAGCACTTCGCGGCCAAGCCCATGTTCTCGCGCTGGGATGCGCGGGTGCTCGACGACTACATCCAGAGCGGCATCGAACCCATCCCCACCAGCAAGCAAGGCCACGGCCTGAGCTTCCGGCGCGAAGTCGAGACCGACATCTACAACACGCTGCCCGACCACCTGACGCGCGTGCTGCGCGAGAAGCCGCCGCAATGCCCGGTGGCCTTCATCGGGGGCACGGGATCGGTCGAAGTGCGCAAGGTCGGCCTCGCCGCCACGCAGCACCTCACCGGCGGCCGCGTGTCGTGGCTGGAAGGCACGCACCTCTACCCCTTCGAGAAGCCCGACGCCACCGCCGCCGAGGTGCTGCGCTGGCTGCAGGAGTTCGGGCAAACAACGAGCGCCGAATCAACGTAAGCGCTTTGCGCCGGTTTTTCACCGCCAAGACGCCACGGAACGCCAAAGAACGCAAAACCCATAAAGACAAGAAAGCCGTCTTTGCGCTCTTGGTATTCCCTTGGCGTCTTGGCGGTGAAAAAGCGGGCCCGCACCACCCCATTCCCCCCGAAGCACAGGCTTTGCCACCTCGGGAAGCCAAGGTGCGCTGCCTATAATCGCGCTTTACCACCACGGCACTCGTGACAAACAGGTGCTGACTGCAATGACCAAATTCGTCTTTGTGACCGGCGGTGTGGTGTCCTCGCTGGGCAAGGGCATCGCGGCTGCATCGCTCGCAGCGATTCTCGAATCGCGCGGCCTGAAGGTCACCCTTATCAAGCTGGACCCGTACCTCAACGTTGACCCGGGCACCATGTCGCCCTTCCAGCATGGCGAGGTGTTCGTCACCGACGACGGGGCCGAAACCGACCTCGACCTCGGCCACTACGAACGCTTCATCACCACGCGGATGAAGAAGGCCAACAACTTCACCACCGGCCAGATCTACAAGAGCGTGCTCGAAAAAGAGCGTCGCGGCGACTACCTCGGCAAGACGGTGCAGGTCATCCCGCACGTCACCAACGAGATTCAAGATTTCGTCAAACGCGGCGCGGGTATCGGCACCGACCAGGCGGTCGATGTGGCGATCGTCGAAGTGGGCGGCACGGTGGGCGACATCGAATCGCTGCCCTTCCTGGAAGCCGCGCGCCAGATGAGCCTGCGCATGGGTCCGAACAACGCGGCCTTCGTGCACCTCACCTACGTGCCCTTCATCGCCGCCGCCGGCGAGCTGAAAACCAAGCCCACCCAGCACACGGTGCAAAAGATGCGCGAGATCGGCATTCAGCCCGACGCGCTGCTGTGCCGCGCCGACCGCGCCATCCCGGCTGAAGAACGCGAAAAGATCTCGCTCTTCACCAACGTGGCCGAGTGGGGCGTCATCTCGATGTGGGACGTGGACACCATCTACAAGGTGCCCCGCATGCTGCACGAGCAGGGGCTTGACGGCCTCATCTGCGACAAGCTGCGCATCAACACGCCACCGGCCAACCTGAAGCGCTGGGACGCCCTGGTCGAAGAGGTGACGCACCCGACACAGCAGGTCAGCATCGCCATGTGCGGCAAGTACACCGACCTGTCTGACTCGTACAAATCGCTCAACGAAGCACTGCGCCACGCGGGCATTCACAACCACGCCCGCATCGACATCGAATACGTGGACAGCGAAACGCTGACCCCCGACAACATCGGCCAGTTGGGCCGTTTCGATGCGGTGTTGGTACCCGGCGGCTTCGGCAAGCGCGGTGTCGAGGGCAAGGTGCTCGCAGCGCAGTTCGCACGCGAAAACAAGCTGCCGTACCTGGGCATCTGCCTGGGCATGCAGGTGGCCACCATCGAATACGCGCGCCACAGGGCGGGCCTGGCGGGTGCCAACAGCACCGAGTTCGAGCCCGAGACAGCGCACCCCGTCATCGCACTGATCGAAGAATGGCAAGACGCCGACGGCTCGATCCAGAAGCGCAGTGCCTCGTCAGACCTGGGCGGCACCATGCGCCTGGGCGCACAAAGCTCTGACGTGAAGCCGGGCACGCTGGCCCATGAAATCTATGGCGACGTGGTGACCGAACGGCACCGCCACCGCTACGAGGCCAACGTGAACTACCTCGACCGGCTGACCGAAGCCGGCCTCGTGATCTCGGCGCTGACGCAGCGCGAAAAGCTCACCGAGATCGTCGAGCTGCCGCGCAGCGTGCACCCTTGGTACATGGGCGTTCAGTTCCACCCCGAGTTCAAATCGACGCCTTGGGGCGGCCACCCGCTGTTCAGGTCTTACGTTGAAGCCGCGTTGGCGCACCAGGCCAGCCGCCAGCACCGGGCCGACCCCAAGCCCGAGTCCGAGCCTGAACAACAGGCCGTCGCGTGACGAAGCCCCTCTTGCACAAGGCCACGCCATGAAGCTTTGCAACTTTGAGATCGGCCTTGACCAGCCCTTCTTCCTGATCGCCGGGCCCTGCGTGGTCGAGTCCGAACAGCTCCAGCTCGACGTGGCCGGAGCGCTGAAGGAAATCACCGCAAGCCTGGGCATTCCGTTCATCTTCAAGAGCAGCTACGACAAGGCCAACCGTTCGTCGGGCACCTCGTTTCGCGGCCCCGGCATGGAAAAGGGCTTGGAGATTCTGGCCAAGGTCAGACGCGAGATCGGCGTGCCGGTGCTGACCGATGTGCACAGCGAATCCGAGATCGCCGCCGTGGCGGCGGTGGTCGATGTGCTGCAGACGCCCGCGTTCCTTTGCCGGCAGACCGATTTCATCCACGCGGTCGCGCAGTGCGGCAAGCCGGTCAACATCAAGAAGGGCCAGTTCCTTGCGCCGGGCGACATGAAGAACGTGATCGACAAAGCCCGCGCCGCCGCGCGCGAAAAGGGCTTGAGCGAAGACCGTTTCATGGCCTGCGAACGTGGTGTGAGCTTTGGCTACAACAACCTGGTGAGCGACATGCGCTCGCTGGCGATCATGCGCGACACAAATGCGCCGGTGGTATTCGACGCCACGCATTCGGTGCAGCTCCCTGGCGGCCAGGGCACCAGTTCGGGTGGCCAGCGCGAGTTCGTTCCGGTGTTGGCGCGTGCGGCGGTGGCGGTCGGCGTGGCCGGCCTCTTCATGGAAACCCACCCGAACCCCGCGCAGGCGCTCAGCGATGGCCCGAACGCCGTGCCGCTGGCTCGCATGAAAGACCTGCTTTCCACGCTGGTCGAGCTGGACCGCATCACCAAGAAGAACGGCTTTCTGGAAGCCGACTTCCACTGAGCCTCACCCTGAGCCCCCGGCTCAACACAACGACTACAAACTTGAGGAAGACCGAAGCATGAGTGCGATTGTTGACATCGTTGGCCGCGAGATTCTCGACAGCCGAGGCAACCCCACCGTCGAATGCGACGTGCTGCTCGAATCGGGCGTGATGGGCCGTGCGGCCGTGCCCTCGGGCGCATCGACCGGTTCGCGCGAAGCCATTGAGCTGCGCGACGGCGACAAAGCGCGCTACCTTGGCAAGGGCGTGCTGAAGGCCGTCGAACACGTCAACACCGAGATCAGCGAAGCCGTGCTGGGCCTCGACGCCTCAGAGCAGGCCTTCCTCGACCGCACCCTGATCGACCTGGACGGCACCGAGAACAAGAGCCGCCTGGGCGCGAATGCCACGCTCGCCGTGTCGATGGCCGTGGCACGTGCCGCGGCTGAAGAAAGCGGCTTGCCGCTGTACCGCTACTTCGGCGGTTCGGGCGCCATGCAACTGCCGGTGCCGATGATGAACGTCATCAACGGCGGCGCGCATGCCAACAACAGCCTCGACCTGCAGGAATTCATGATCATTCCCGTGGGCGCGGAAAACTTTCGCGAGGCGATGCGTTGCGGCACCGAAATATTCCAGGCGCTGAAGAAGCTGCTGGACAAGAAAGGCATGTCCACCACGGTGGGCGACGAAGGCGGTTTTGCACCCAGCCTGCCAAGCAATGAAGCGGCGCTGCAACTCATCATTGAAGCCATTGATGCTGCGGGCTATACGCCCGGTTCCCAGGTGGCGATCGGGCTCGACTGTGCCAGCTCGGAGTTCTTCAAGGACGGTAAATACGATATCGCGTCGGAGAAACTTAAACTGGGCGCCAGGGAGTTCACCGATTACCTCAGCGCCTGGGTCGACAAGTACCCGATCATCAGCATCGA
>JAYSYW010000096.1:0-5473 GCA_043727255.1 Rhizobacter sp.
CCTCCAGCACAACGATCACGCACAAGAGCAACAGCGAGACATACGCGATGCCATCGAGCACCGTGGCTGCAATGGTCGCCATTGGGAAGTGCTGGGCGCTCGTGCCAAACATGCCCTCCAGGGTTTGCTGCCCAGTGCCTTTCGAGACGTAGGCAAGCACCGAGACGATGACCAGCACCAGCAGTTTGGTCGGTGCCTGCTCCCAAAGCGCGCGCACAAGGGGCAGCCGCCACAGCACATAGAGCGGCAGCACCATCGTCAAAGCCAGGTACGCGCCGATCCACAGCGCCAATTCCCACGGCTCAAGGTTTTGCCGCACGCGGTATGCCAGAGCCAGCGTGGCCGCAAGATGGGCCGCCCCCAGCCACACCACCGCCGCGCCCCGCAAGGGCGCCAATTGCCTGCCAAACGCCCAAAGCCAGACCCTCCCCGAGGCGCGGGCTTGGAAAACGAGCCGTTGACGGTCAAGCACCGCCCGCACCACCACCACATGAAGCCACAGGTAGCCCACCAGGCTCCCGCCCATCAGCAATGCGGCCCAAACGTTGTTCATGTTCTTTCCTCCTTGGGTGCGCATCCTAGAGACCCGCCCGCAGTGACACTCCGCCCTTGAAGCCCCCACGCCCAGCCTCACCTTCCGGGCTGCGGGGTAGCATGCGCCCGCACCCCAGGAGGAAAACCCATGATCGACACACGATGGCTCGGCGGCCTGTTGATGACCGCTGTTTTGACCTTGACCGGCTGCGGCTACAACGACTTCCAGCGCCTGGACGAGCAGGTGAAGGCCGGCTGGTCGGAAGTGCTGAACCAGTACCAGCGCCGCGCCGACCTCATCCCCAACATCGTGGCTACCGTCAAGGGTGAAGCCAACTTCGAGCAGGAAACCCTTACCAAGGTGGTCGAGGCCCGCGCCAAGGCCACGAGCATCCAGGCCACGCCGGAGCTCATCAACAACCCCGAAGCCTTCGACAAGTTCCAGAAGGCGCAAGGCGAACTGAGCGGCGCGCTCAGCCGCCTGCTGGTCGTCAGCGAGCAGTACCCGAACCTCAAAGCCAACCAGGGCTTCCAAGACCTGCGGGTGCAGCTTGAAGGCACCGAAAACCGCATCACCGTGGCGCGCAACCGCTACATCAAGGCAGTGGCCGACTACAACGTGCTGGCGCGCAGCTTCCCCAGCAACCTCACGGCCATGGTGTTCAGCTACGACGTCAAGCCCAGCTTCACGGTGCAAAACGAAGCCACCATCTCGGCCCCGCCGACGGTTGATTTCAACAAGGCACCAGCCCCCGCCGCCCCGGCGTCGCGCTGACCCCCGCCCCATGCGCCCGCTGATGCGCCGGCTCTTGCAAGGGTGGCTGCTCGGCTGGGCGTTGCTGCTGCCCACCGCCCTGTGGGCGCAAGACGTGCTGCCCGTGCCCGCGCTGTCGGGCCGGGTGGTCGACCAGACCGGCACCCTCACCCCGCCCCAGGCGCAGGCGCTGGTGGCCAAGCTCGAAGCCATCGAACGCGAACGCGGCTCGCAGATCGTGGTGCTGCTGGTGCCAACCACCCAGCCCGAAGACATCGCCGCCTACGGCCAGCGCGTGGCCGACACCTGGAAAATCGGCCGCCATGACGTGGGCGACGGCCTCGTGATCGTCGTGGCGAAGAACGACCGCCGCGTGCGCATCGAAGTGGCCAAGGCGCTCGAAGGCGCCGTGCCCGACCTGGCGGCCAAACAAATCATCGACGACCGCATCACCCCTGCCTTCAAGGCCGGTGACTTCGCTGGCGGATTGAACCGCGCCGTCGACCGCCTGGCCGAACGCATCGGCACCGAAGGCCTGCCGGAGCCCGTCGCAGGCGGCAGCCGCGCCGCCAAGAGCAAAGGCTTCGACCTCAGCGACCTGGCGATCTTCTTGTTCGTGGGTGCGCCCATCCTCGGCGCCGTGCTCAACAGCGTGATGGGCCGCAAGCTCGGTTCAGTCGCCACCGCCAGCGCGGTGGGTGGGCTCGGCTGGTGGTGGACAAGCAGCCTGCTGGTGGCCGGCGGTGCCGGCGTGCTGGCCCTGCTGTTGGTGGGCGTGATGGGCGTCGGCTCGCGGCGCGGCGGCTTCGGGTCGCCCGGCATGTGGGGCGGCGGTGGAGGCGGTGGCTGGGGTGGTGGCGGTGGGGGCGGAGGTTTCAGCTCCGGCGGCGGTGGCGACTTCGGCGGCGGCGGCGCCTCGGGCAGTTGGTGAACACGACCATGAACGAACACAACAACCGCTGGCTGCGCATGGCCCGCCACTTCTGGACGGACGAAGGCGATGCCCTGCGCGCACTCGGCACCGAAGGCCTGCGCCGGCTGCGCGAACGCGTTGCCCGCAGCGAGCTGGCGCACAGCGGCGAAATCCGCATCTGCATCGAAGCCGGCCTGCCCGGGTCTTACCTCATGCGCCGCGCACCCGCCCGTGAACGCGCCCTCGCGATGTTCAGCAAGCTGCGCGTGTGGGACACCGAACGCAACAACGGCGTGTTGATCTACCTGCTGCTGGCCGAGCACCGCGTCGAGATCGTGGCCGACCGTGGCCTCAACACCCGCATCACCCCTGCCCAATGGGAAGGCGTGATGGCCGGCATGACCGCCGCCTTCAAGGCCGGGCAGATCGAAGCCGGCCTCACCCAGGCCGTGGACACGGTTGACGGCTGGCTCGCCCAGCACTTCCCCCTCGCGCCCGGCGAAGCCAACACCAATGAACTGCCCGACGCGGTGTTCATCGGCTGAGCCACCACGCTGCAATCCAACCCTCAGCGTTTCATGAAGGACACCCCATGCGCCTGACCCTGACCGCCCTCACCGCCAGCCTTGCCGCCACCGCCGCCCTGGCGCAAACCCCGCCCATCAAGCCCGGTCTGTGGCAACTGCAGTCCGCCCGCATGGGGGCTGGCGACCAGCAGATTGATGTCAGCGCGCACATGAAGAACATGCCGCCCGAAGCCCGCAAGCGCATGGAGGAAATCATGAAACAAAAGGGCATCGACATGGGTGCGACCGACGGCAGCATGAAGGTCTGCCTGAGCCGCGAGTCGCTCGACCAAGGCAGTTGGCAAGGCACGCAATTCGGCTGCAAGACCGACTTCAAGAGCCGCACCGCCAGCAGCTGGAAATGGCATTCGGTGTGCACCAACCCGCCCACCGAATCAGAAGGCGAAGCCACCTTCCCGAACGCCGAGAGCTACACCGTCAAAAGCCAGACCCACATGACGCATCAGGGCCAGAAGCGCACCACGCAGATGACCGTCAACGCCAAATGGCTGGGCGCCGACTGCGGCAACTTGAAGCCCATGACCGCCAGCACCATGCAAGCGCCACCGAAGGCGCCGCGCTGAACCACTCAGACCCACTCAGTCGGTCGGCTGCTCCCCTCGGGTCGAGACCCTTCGCCGCGTAGCTACGCGGCGTGCGCGATTCAAAATCGCCACGCGAACAACCAACTCCCGAAGAAGACCACATCTCGGCAGGCAGCGCTGTCTGTACGCGGCCGTTGTGATCGATGCACCACCCGAGTGCGACAGCGGCGCTATCCGATACGGCAAGCGTCTGCCCGAGACTGGTGGTGGCCGTCAGCGGGCGGTAAGGGCGACAGCGCTGACAACAGCGTCGCTGGGACGACCCAAGGTCGAATTGATTCGTCGCCTCACGCCATGAAAGACGAGGCAGGCAGCCGAACTCGCCACGCTGAAATGCATCGCCTGATTCAACCACCAACTGACGCCCACGACGCCCGCACAAGCCGAGTCAAACACCGGCCACTCGCCAATCAGACCGCGAGGGTCCGCCACCGAACCTGAACCTGAACCAGACAACCTTCGCGGAAACCGGGGCGATTCGGCTCTGCGTTACCAACCGTAGCTATTGCATGGGACGGGATCACCGCAGTAGCCACAACAATCGAAGTTAATCAGGCGAGCCCGAAAGCACCTGCCCGCAACGAGCCTGCAATAGCCATCTGCGTTTCACATGAATACGCCATCCTCAGCCCAACGCGAGCTTCAGATGGGGCCAACAGACTGGCATTGATCGTGCGTGCCGCGCGTCGGCGACATGAACAACGACGCGGTGGCGGAAGGGTGGGGCAAAAAGCATGGTTCAACCTGCACGGGAGACTCCTTCGTGATGCCCCCCCGAGTAGGGATGGCACAAACAAGCTTCCCTACGGAAACTCGACTGGCTTGCTTGGCTTGACTTGATTCAAGCCGTGGCCACAAAAACAACTGTCAAACGGGGCTGACCTAGATGTCACTAGAGGATTTGTACAACGAGCTATCTCCCGTAGATCCGACGTCTCCCGACGAGTTGTTCGAGAGGGTGCTGATCGCCGCTCGCCAAATGGGCTTCGACTTCTGCGCATTCGGCATTCGATTGCCGTTCCCGCTGACACGGCCCTTGGTTCACCTGTTCAACAACTACCCAGATGCATGGCGTGAGCGCTATGAAAGCGAGGGCTACATCGCTATCGACCCGTCGGTCGCCTACGCGTTGCGGTCGAACAACCCAACAGCTTGGACGGAAGAAATGTTCCGAGGCACACCAATGCTTTGGTCCGAAGCCCAGGAGTCGGGGCTGCGGCACGGCTGGCTTCAGTCAACGGTCGAGACCTGCGGTGTGGCAGGGATGCTCACACTGGCCCGATCCAGTGAAGCCATCAGCGAATCCGAACTAAAGAGCGTTGGAACGAAGCTGTCTTGGCTGGCCCACGTGGTTCACCATGCATTCGCAAAGGCGCTCATGGCGCAGCACGGCCCAAGCGTCGAGGCACGCCTGACGACCCGCGAAATCGAGATCCTGCGCTGGACCGCCGATGGCAAGACCGCCGGACAGATCTCAGACATCCTGACCATCTCGGACAACACGGTCAACTTCCATATCAAGAACGCGATGTCCAAGCTCCAGACAAGCAACAAGACATCTGCAGCAGTTCGCGCCGCGATGATGGGCATTCTGGCCTGAGGCCCAAAACCGGGGCGATACGGTCGGCGAACGCCTTGCCAGAGCGCGGCACCGCTTGAGATCAAGTTGCCCGGCAAGGGGCGATTCAAGCGCCACCAGGCCGCGTTCTCCCACTCGAACCCTCACTCCGTCGCTGGGAAACCCAGGTGAGCGCATTCGCACCGATCTTCCCTGAACACACGGAGCGGCCAGATGGCGAGTGCCAGCAGAGGCCACAACCTCCCTGCCCCGGCCAGCGACCGGACCCAGCGGGTCTGTCACTACCGCATTCACTGAACCGGGCTGTCGGCGCAAGGCGCAAACGAGCGCCTTGCGCTCGCCGAGACAACAGTCCGTCAGCAGCGACATATCCACCGACGACACCCCGCACAGAACCATGGACTTGGCCTCTCATGCACCCCTTCCTAGGAGCCTGTCGGGCTGGGGGAGCGTCGGCTGCAATTTGGCCGCAGCGGTCCATTTTTCACCGGCTTCTTGTCCCATAGCTACGGCTATGGACCT
>JAYSYW010000097.1:0-12523 GCA_043727255.1 Rhizobacter sp.
GTTCCGCTGACCCAGTCCGAGAGACTCTCCATGGCGCAGGACCCCGTTCTTACCACGCTCAATGGCGCGCCGATTGGCGTGCAGCAAGCGTTGACCGCAGGCCCCCGTGGCCCCCTGCTCATGCAGGACGTCGCGCTGCTGGAGCAGATGCAGCACTTTAACCGTGAGCGCATTCCCGAGCGCGTGGTACACGCGAAGGGGTCGGGCGCCTACGGCACGTTCACGGTGACGCACGACCTCTCGCACGTCACGCGGGCCAGTCTGTTCTCGGCGATCGGCCAGCAGACCGAGATCTTCATCCGGTTCTCCACCGTCGCCGGCGAGCGCGGTGCAGCCGACGCCGAGCGCGACGTGCGCGGCTTCGCCATGCGATTCTATACGCAGGAAGGCAACTGGGACCTGGTCGGCAACAACACGCCGATGTTCTTCATCAAAGACCCGATCAAGTTCCCCGACTTCGTGCACACGCAAAAGCGCAACCCGCAGACGAACCTGAAGTCGGCAACGATGATGTGGGACTTCTGGAGCCATGCGCCCGAATCGCTGCACCAGGTGACCATGCTCTTCAGCGACCGGGGCACGCCCGATGGCTTTCGCCACATGGACGGCTTTGGCAGCCACACCTTCAGCCTCATCAACGCGGCCGGCGAACGCAGCTGGGTCAAGTGGCATTTCAAGACGCAGCAAGGCATCAAGAACCTGTTGCCCGAAGAGGCGGTGCGCCTGGCGGGCAGCGACCCCGACCACGCCCAGCGCGACCTGTTCAATGCCATCAACGAGGGCCGTTTCCCGAAGTGGAACGTGTTCATCCAGGTGATGCCCGAGGCCGAAGCAGCGGCCTGGGAACAGCGCACCGGCTGGAACCCGTTCGACCTGACAAAGGTCTGGCCGCACAAGCACTTTCCGCGCATTCCGGTGGGCGTGCTCGAACTCAACCGCAACCCTGAGAACTACCACGCCGAAGTGGAGCAGGTGGCGTTCTCACCCGCCAACGTGGTGCCAGGCCTGGGCCTCAGCCCCGACAAGATGCTGCAAGGCCGCGTGTTCGCGTACCACGACGCGCAGCTCTACCGCGTGGGCACCAACCACCAGCACCTGCCGGTGAACCGCCCGCGGTGCCCCTTCCACAACCAGCAACGCGATGGCGCGATGGCCGGGGTTGCCGGAGACAACAACGGCGGCTCAGCGCAGAACTACGCCACGGTGCAGGCCGCAGGCACGAACCCCGCAGGCTTTGGCCACGGCGACGCTGGCTGGGCGCTCAACGGCGTGGCCGGTCGGTATGACGAACGCGGCGCGTCCGACGACTTCACGCAGGCCGGTGACCTGTACCGCCTGCTGACTGACGACGCGAAAGAGCGGCTCACGCGCAACATCGCAGGTGCCATGCGCGACGTGCCGGCCGATATCCAGCAACGCCAGATCGGCCACTTCACCAAAGCCGATCCGGCGTATGGCGAAGCGGTCATGAAGCAGCTTGCTGCGTTGAAGTCAGCCTCGCGCGAGCCTGCTGCGGCGCTTTCGGTGGCGAAGGAGGCCTGATTGTTGGCGGGGCGACTCTCAGCCTTGAACGCCCCGCATCGCGACGAGGGCGCTGCGGTGTCAGCGCCCTCCGCTCACGGTCGCAAGAATGCTGCCGTTGTCGCTGACCACCCAACCGGTTCGCTCGTCGACAAAGAACACCGACTGCAGATTCGTCCGAGCGCCGCTGCGACCCATCGCCCAACTCACACCGCCATCACGGGTCGTGAGCAGCGTGCCGGCGGTGCCCACCGCGTGGCCGGTGGTGGTTGACACGAAGCGCACATCGCGCAAGGAATGCGCTGTCGGGCTGTCCACCTTCGACCAGGTCTGGCCTCGATCGGTAGACCTGACGATGGCGCCGCCGTCGCCCACTGCCACCGCGGTGTTGGCATCCACAAACGTGACGCGGGCCAGGTTGCGTTCCAAGCCGGTGGGCCGTGGGGACCACGTGACACCGCCGTCTGTCGTCACCAATGCGATGCCGGCCGGTCCCACGGCGATGCCGTGGGTGGCGTCGGCGAACCGCAAGGAAACGAAACCCTGCAGGTTGGCGGACCCCGGCACAGGCTGCCAGCTCATGCCGCCGTCCGAGCTGCGGTGGATGGTCGCCGCCTCCTGCCCATACGGATAGGGCGAAATCGCCCAGCCATTCAGTTCGTCGGGGAAGTGAAAGTCGCTGACCCCGTAGAGAAGCGCGCTGCTCTGAGCCACCGGAGAAAGCCAGGTCCGGCCTTTGTCGCTCGAACGGTAGAGCGTGTCGCTGTCGGAAATCACCCAACCCAAGTTGCCCGAGGCCGAGAACTGCGCACGCCGCCAGCCGTTGTATCCAACGGGAGCGACGCCGACCCAGCTCTGCCCGCCGTCCGTCGTCCGCAAACTGCTGCCGTTGGCCCCGATCGCCAGCCCTTCCCGGGAGTCGAAGAACCACACGCTGCTCAAAGCGGTGCCCGTCGCGCTTCCGGTGGCGCCACGCAGGCTCCAGTTCGCACCGCGATCGCTCGACAGGTAAGAGCGACCCAGGTTGTCGGTGACCATCAATCGGCGATCTGAGAAGACGCGAGACGACACGACGAAACTGTTCGAGAAGCTGGGCAGGTTGACACGCTGCCAGGTGGTCCCGCCGTCGGTGGTGAATTGCGGCGCGGAGTTGTATGTGGCCGATTGGAAGACCGCATCGCCCCCCGTCAATTGGTACGCATTGGCATTCCCACTCGGGGCCAGCGTGAAAGATTGCCACGACGCACCGCCATCCGTCGTGCGCCAAGCCAGCGTGCGGGCCACATAGATTGAATTGACATAACCCGATTCAGAAGCAACCAGCAAGGCGTTGCCTGATCCGCTGAACTGCATGTCTTGCAGATAGCGGTAGAGACCGGCCGTCAGCGGCGGGAGGCTGACGCTGACCCAGGTGGCACCACCATCGAGTGAACGAGAGAGCGTGGGTACGGAATCCCACGAATACGGCACAGCCCAGACTTCCGACGCGCTGACAGCGTCCAGCCGACCGTAGAAGCCCGTCGGGCCAAGAATTCGCTTCCAGCTCAGCCCCCCGTCGGTGGTGATGTGGACACGGCCTGACGCGGTGCTGATCCACGCAGTGTTTGCGTCGGCCGCACCCAGCGTCTGCACGCTGTCGCTTTGGCCGGAGCTGACACGCCGCCACACCGCACCAGCATCAGAGGTCTTGAGCAGTTCGCCGCCGGAACCAGCGACCCAGCCGACTTGCGCGTTCACGAAGGCCAGCTTGCTGAGGCTCACTTCAGTGCCTGAGAACTGGGCCCGCCACGTTCGGCCCGCGTCGCTGGTGGCCAGCACCGTGCCGTTTTCGCCCACCGCCCAACCGTGATCGTCGTCAACGAATGTGGTGTCGTTGATGGCATTGCCCTGCGGCAGTGGCTGCTGCCAGCACCAGCCGGTGCTGTCGGGCCCACTGCAACTCCGGCCTTGAACGATCGCCAGGTCGGCGACGGCCACGGTGCCAACGGTCGAGCGGCTGCTGCCGGCCTCGTTGCTGAGGGTGAGGCGCACGGCATAAACGCCGGGGCGGGAAAAGCTGTGAGTCGGGTGAGGGAGTGCGCTCGTCGTTCCGTCACCGAATTCCCATCGGTAGGTCAGCGCTTGCCCTGGGTCGTTCGCATTCGACGAGAACGAAATCGAGGCCCCGAGGCCTTGCTGCGAGCTGGGAATTGCGACCTGAAGGGTCTGCGGCAATTCCGTCGGGGCAGAAGGGGACACCCCATCGTCGCCGCCCCCTCCGCACGCCGCCAACAACAGCGACACCATCACAGGCACAAGCACCGACCGCCGCGCGCCACCCATCCGGGCCAAAACCCAATGCAAGCTGAACATGATCTCACTCCCTTTTTTGTAGGCGGGATCATAGTCAGGCGACATGGCGCCCGACAGGTGAGGCAGCCCCTCAGCCCCGGGGGGCGCACGGGTCCAGCAGCAGGGCTCAGCGCACTTGAAAGACGCCTGAAACGCGACCGCGTGACGGCCGAACCGAGCGCCCTGCTCTCAGGCTCTCAGCCCTTCTTTCGCTCGGCTGCCACTTCCAGCGCGCTGTCCACCGCCACCAGCAGTTCAGGCAGGTTGATCGGCTTGGTGAGGTAGCGGAAGAAGCCAGCTGCCAGCCCCTGGGCGATGGCGCCCGGCATCGCGTTGGCGCTGATTGCGATGATGGGAATGCCGGCCGTCGCCGGGTCGTTGCGAAGGATTGCCTGGGCCTCGCTGCCGCTCAAGACGGGCATGTTGTTGTCCATCAAGATCACGTCGGGCCGGTGCGTGCGCGCCATCTGGATGCCGGCCTGGCCGTCGGTGGCGGTTAGCAGCCGCAGGTTCGGGCGCGACGCCAGGGTCTCTTCGATCAGCTGCAGGCTGGCCGGGTTGTCTTCAACGCATAGCACGGTGCACACCCTTGGCAAGGGCGCGCCGTCGCCAACGGCCATGCGCTCGGCGTCGGGCGCGGGTGCCTGCTTGCGGGCCGCCTCGCCCACCGGCGCGCCGCTGGCGTTCAGCTCCACCCAGAACACGCTGCCGACACCCGGCGTGCTCGACACCCCCATCTCGCCGCCCATCAACTCCACCAAGTGCTGCGTTACCACCAGGCCAATGCCGGTGCCTTGCTGCAGGCCCGATTCCTGGCCGAGGCGGTTGAAGGGCTGGAACATCAACGCCAACTGGTCGGGCCGCATGCCCTGCCCGGTGTCTTGCACCGCAATGCGCAGCCGCTCGGCTGCGGGGCGCGAGCAGGCCACCACCACCGAGCCCCCTTCGCGGTTGTACTTGACCGCGTTCGACAGCAGGTTCAGCAGCACCTGCTTGAGCCGCGTGCGATCGGCTTGCACACCCTGGCCGTCGCGCGCGGGAAAAATCAGCCGCACGCTGCGACCTTCGGCCAGCGGCTCGGTCATCGTGCGGCATTCCTCCAGCACGTCGTCGAGCGCCACCACTTCGAGCGACAGCGACACCTTGCCCGCTTCGATCTGCGCCAGGTTCAAGATGTCGTTGATGAGCGCCAGCAGGTGGTGCCCCGCCGTGACGATGTGGCCGACGAAGGCGCGTCTGCGCTCGGGCGGCAGAGCGTCGCCCGCCTCGAGCAATTGACCGAAACCGATGATCGCGTTCAGTGGCGTGCGCAACTCGTGGCTCATGTTCGACAGGAACGCCGACTTGGCGCGGTTGGCCTCTTCAGCGGCCACCGTCGCCAGCGCGAGTTCACTGTTTGTGCGTTCGAGTTGTGCCGTGCGCTCCCTCACCCGGTGTTCGAGTTCGGCATTGAGGTGCAGCACCTCCCGCTCGGCCTCGCGGCGTTCGGCGACCTCGTGTTCCTGCTCGCGGTTTGCAGTTTCAAGCGCCTGCGTGCGGCGTTCGATCTCACGCATCATGTTGTTGAAGGCATCGACCAGCGTGCCCAGCTCGTCGTCGCTGCGTTTGTCGACCCGCCGCGAGTAATCGCGCTGCGCGACCACCTCGCGCGCTGCGGTGCCGATGGCCAAAATGGGCCCGGTGATGACCTTCTGAAGCCACGACGACATGAGCAGCGCCACCAGCATGCCCACCGCCGCCACCAGCAGCGCAATGCCCGTATAGCTGAGCACGCGGCCGTACAAGGGGTAGTCGGCGAGCAGGTACACCGTGCCGAGAATCTGCCCGTTTTCCACGATGCGGTGAAAGGCAATCTGGTTGCGTTGCTCGACGAAGATGCCGTCGCCTCCCGGCAGCGGCGGAAAGCTGACCGACGAACGGTCGGCGCTGTACGTAGCGAACAACCCACCCCGCGCGTTGTAGATGGCCGCAGCACGCACCCGGGGCTGAAAGCGCAACAGCGCCAGGTTCTCGGTGGCCACGCGGGCGTCGTCAAAGGCCAGCGCCGGTGCGGTGGTGCTGCCCAGCAACTCGGTCTGCGCCTGCAGTTCCGTGACCCAGCCCTCGTGTGACACCTTCAGGTCATAAACCACCATCGCACTGATCGCCACCACCAGCGACACCCAGGTGGTGAGCAGCATCGACGCCCGCAGCTTCTGCCGCAGCGAGCCGCGCCACTGCGGCGTCATGGGGCCTTCCCCGACACGTTGCGCGCCACCGCCAGCAGCCGCGCGCTGATCTTCAATTCGCTGGCGCTGGCCGCAGGCAGAGCGATGTCGAACTTCACCTTGTCGTCCACCACCACGAAGTTGACCATGCTGCCCACGGCCAAGCCTTCGCTCACTTCGGTGACCGTGAGGATCGGTTTGCCATTGGTGGCCGCCAGCGTGTCGGCCAGCTGCGCCGCGTGCGAGCGGGCCACGAAGACGATGCACAGCCCCGCGATGGCGTCACCCGGCGCCAGGCGCCGCACCACGATCGGCCGGCCCTGCACCTGGTGGCCCCGGGCCGCGCGCACCAGTTCTTCCACCACCGCGTCGCTGGCCACTACACCAATGCCGAACGGCGCATCGGCACGCACGCCGGGCGCCGCCTCGGGCCATTCCACGTAGTTGCCGAACTTGCTGAGAAAAGCGGCTTTGATGCGGTACTCGGCCCCCTCGTCGGCCAGGGCCTGTGCCGCCAGCCCTGCGCCCACCAGCAGGCACACGCAGGCCCACAGGCGCCACAGCGCGCGCCGGCCCACAGCCGAAGCCGGCACGGGGTGAGGGGGCAAGGCGCGTTGGGTCATGGTGGCCACCGTCAGAAACGGAGTCAGAAACGGAACTCGAGTTTCACCAGCACCGCCGGCTTCAGGTGCGAGCGGGTCGCGGCGCGGTCGAACTCGGCATGGCCATCGCCCAACACATTGCGCCCCGTGATCGACAGGTCGATGTCGGGCCGGGGGTGCCAGCCGTAGCGCAGGTCGAGCGCGGTGTAGCGCGGCACGTTGTAAAACGGCAGCGCGCTCACATGGCGCAGGTTCAGGTCGAACTCGCCGCGTGGGCCCACTTCAAGCGAGGAACGCAGCGTCCACACAAGCGCCGGGTTGGTGCCCTCCAGCTCGCTGGCTGAACGGGCATCGTTGAAGCCGGGTTTGAGTTCCATGTGCTGGCGCAAGCGGCTGAAGCCGGCATGCAGGCGCCAGCCGGGCAAGGCCTGGTAGCTGCCCCAGACTTCCAGGCCCTTGGTGGTGCCGCGCATGCCATTGCCAAAGAACAAGCTGGTGCCGCTGGGTGCGGTCTCGCGGGTGCGCAGGTGGTCGTAGCGGGTGTGGAACCAGGTGACCGACAGCGTGCCGTTGGCCATGGGCTGGCCGCGATACCCCAGCTCGATGTCGTCGGCCGTTTCGGCACGAAAGCCGGTGCCACCCCGCAGCGGGGGAGACAACAGGTAGATGTCGCGGTCCACCCGCGCCGGCGCGCGAACCGCACGCGATGCCGCCGCCCACAGCAGGTGCGACGCGGTGGGCTTCCAGGCCAGCCGCGCCGTGGGCAGGAACTCGGTGCCGGAGTAGTCGTTACGCTCGGCCCGCACGCCGAGGGTCAGCTTCAGGCCGCTCGTCAGCGTGATTTCATCTTGGGCAAACAGGCTCAGCCAGGTGGCCTTCAGGCTCTCCGGCAGGTAGCCGATGTAGACGCTGTTGGCTCGATCATTTCTTCCTCGGCGGTACTCGACGCCCCACACCGGTTGGTGCGCCCCCCATGCACCCGGCGCGTGTTGCGCCAGCAGGTCGAGCGTCTGTTGGTCGTCCACGTAGAGGGGCGGCACCGTCTGCCGCGTGTGATCGAAGTAAGCCTGCACCGTGAGCAGCCCGTCACCGCCGAGCGACCGGCGCCACACCCCCAACAGGTTGGCACCACTCGACCCAATCGCCCCCAGCGGCTCCAACACACCCGGCAAGGGCGCTGCGCCCGGCGGCGGCTGTTCGCGCCTGCCGTTGTAGGTGTCGCCCTGCAGCGTGATGCGGTCGCGCGCTTCGGCCCAATCGGCCCGAAAGCCGGCCTGGGTGTGGCGCGCGGCATCGTTGATGCCCGCGCCGGCCTCGGTTTGCGTGCGCTTGCGGTCGAGGTGGGTGGCGTAGACGCGGTAGCTCAAGCCGTTCACTGTTTCGGCACCGAAGCGCACGCTGGCGCGGCCTTCTTGGTTGCCCGCTGCGGCCGTTACCAAGCCGCCCTTCGTGACCGTGGCCGAGCGGGTGATGACGTTGATCACCCCGTTGACCGCATTCACGCCCCACAGCGTGGCGCCCGGCCCGCTGATCACTTCGATGCGTTCCACGTCTTCGAGCATCAGGTCTTGCACCTCCCAGAACACGCCCGAAAAGTTGGGCGAGTACACCGAGCGGCCGTCAATCAGCACCAGCAGCTTGTTGGCCGATGCGCTGAGGAAACCCCGCGCGCTGACGACGTAGTTGTAGGAACTGAACTGCACCACATTCAGGTTGGGCGCGAGCCGCAGCACCTCGGGCAGGGTGGCCGCGCCGGAGCGCCGGATGTCCGAGGCGGTGATCACGAACACCGAGGTCGGCGCGTCCGACAGCCGTTCGGCCCGCTTCGACACCGAGGTGATTTCGAGGGTGGTCAGGTCTTCCAGCGACAGGTCCGTCAAGCGGTCGACGGCACCGGCCGTTGGGACCGCCAATGGCACAGCCGCCAACCACGCCATGGCACACCGCACTGCCCGCCCCATGCTCCTGCGTGCCATGGATCCTCCGTGAGCCATTCTTCTTCGCTCGGCCTTGCGCGGATCTTTCGCGCGGCCCTTTTGCGCAGATCTGTTTTCGCGTGCGACGCTGCTCGAGCTCGCACCGAGGACTGTGGAGTCTGACGCACGCCAACTCGCCGCAGCCTTAAACCCCCGCGCCAAAAGGGTGCAAGCCGAGCGGCCGTCAATCGGCGGGCGGTGCCCCCGCGCGGGGCGGCATCGCGGCGCCACACTGGCCGCAAAAGTTCGATTCAGGCGATGGCGAGACCGCACCGCAAGCCGGGCACGGCCGGCCCGGTGGGGGCAGCTGCCCATGGCGCCGGGCCGTCATCTCGGCCGTCACGATGCCCGTCGGCACCGCCAGGATGCCCCAGCCCAGCAGCATCATCATTGAGGTGAGCACCCGCCCGGCATCGGTCTTCGGGGTGATGTCGCCAAAGCCCACGGTGGTCATCGTCGTGATCGACCAGTACATGGCCACGGGGATGCTGGTGAAGCCGTTCTCCGGCCCTTCGATCACGAACATCAGCGTGGCCGAGATCAGCACCACCATCAGCACGAACGACAGGAAGACGAGGATCTTGCGCCGGCTCGCCACCAGCGCTTCGGCCAGCGCCGACGCCTCGGCCATGTACTGCGTGAGCCGCAGCACCCGGAACACCCGCAGCACCCGCAAGATGCGCACGTCGATCAGCACCCCGGCCTCGGGCACCACCAGCGCCAGGTAGGTGGGCAGCACCGCCAGCAAGTCGATCACGCCGAACACGCTGGTGGCATAGCGCAGCGGCCGTCGCACACACAGCAAACGCGCCAGGTACTCGGCAGTGAACAGCGCCGTGAACACCCATTCGGCGCCGCGAAACAGCCGCTCGTGCGCCGGGCTGAGGCTGGGCATGCTGTGCGCGATGACCACCCCCACGCTGAGCAAGATGGCCACGATCAGCAACACGTCGAACCGCTTGCCGGCCGGCGTGTCGGACTCGAAGATCACTGTGTGAAAGCGCCGCCGCCAGCCCCCGGCCGGCTTGCCAAAGTCATCGGCGGCGCGGATGGAAAGGGGCGTGTTGCTCATGTGGGGGACAGGGCGGTGGTGCAGCAAACGAGTATCGCTCCGCCCCCCTCGCCCTCAGTGCCTGGGCCGGCCGCCGCCGCGGACTTGCGCCAGCGGCTTCTTGCCCTTCAACTGGCGTTCGATGCCGTCGTTGAGGCGTTGCCGAAGGTCGGTCACGGCTTCAAGGTGGCCGTAGATGTTGGGGAAGCGCAGGTCGAGCCACAGCCACAGGGTGCAGGCGCGCAGAGCCTGTTCCATGCGGTCGAGGCGGCTGTGTTCGTCCACTTCTTGAAGGAACCACGGCGCACCCGCCTTGCCGGCGGTGGCGTGGTTGTGCGTCCAGTCGAGGAACTGCCGCACCTGCGCGTCGGTGCGGGTGTCGACGGGGGCCTGGGCGTAGATGAAACGTTCTTTCAGCGTCAGCTGCGGACATGCTTCGTCGAGCTGCGCGGCGAGGTCGAGCATCTGGTCGAGTTCGGCGACCTCGAAGTGGGCGTTGTCGAGCGCGAGCTGGTCAATGAACACGTCGAGCACAGCGCGCAGGCGGATCAGGTTCAGCCGCCGTGAAATGGTGCTGATGTGCCACCAGTTGGGCGCCACCGGCGCCTTGAAGTCGCGCGGCGCGCGGGGCGTGCGCGGCAGCAGTTCTTTCAGCACGCGGGCGGCGGTGGGTTCGGCTTCGCGCAGCACGCCCACAAAACCTTCTTCGTGCATGCCATAGCGGCCGGCGCGGCCGGCGATCTGGTGCACTTCGGATTCATTGAGCGTGCGGTCGCCCACGCCGTCGAACTTGGTCATGGTGCTGAAAAGCACGCGGCGGATCGGCAGGTTCAGGCCCATGCCGATGGCGTCGGTGGCCACCAGCACATCGGAATGGCCATGCGCAAAGCGTTCGGCCTCGCGGCGCCGCACTTCGGGCGGCAGCGCGCCGTAGATCACCGACACCGGGTGCCCATTGGCCGCCACCTGGTCGCGCAGCATCAGCACCTCGCGGCGGCTGAAGGCCACCACCGCGTCGCCCTTGTGCAGCTGGGCCAGCGGCACCGGGCCGGGCAGCAGTTGCACATGCTGTTTGCGCTCGAAGTGCTTCAGCGTGCAGCGTTCGCCGCACAGCTTGAGCAGGTTTTCGATGGCCGGCGCGGCGAAGGCCGAGCAAATGATGATGACTTCGTTGGCGGGCACGCCGACGATCGCCTGTGTCCAGGCCCAGCCCCGGCTCAGGTCGAAGATCATCTGCGCTTCGTCGATCACCGCCACGTCGATCGGCTTGTTGGTGTTGACCATCTCGATGGTGCTCGACACCACCCGCGCCTGGTCGGCGGGCACGTTCTCTTCGCCAGTCAGCAGCGAGCACGGCACGCCGCGCCCCACCAGCCGGTCACGCCCTTCGAGCGCCAGCAGGCGCAGCGGCGCGAGGTAGGCGCCGTCGTGCGCTTCGGCCAGGCGCTCAAACGCCGCGTGGGTTTTGCCGCTGTTGGGCGGGCCCACGTAGAGCGTGACGGTGCGCTGCAGGTGGCGCGCGGACTCGAAGGAGTCGGGGTAGCCGGTGAAGGCGAGTTCGCTGTTCAGCACGTCCAGCGCTTCCAGCTCGCCGGCGCGCTGTTCCCAGCGTTCTTGCGCGCGGCTGCAGGCGGCTTTCAGGTCGGCCAGCGCCTGTGGGCGCGCGCCTTCGGCCTGCAGGCGCGGCAGCAGCGAGTCGAGCTGGCGCACGTGGCCCGAGGCGCTGCGGCCGATCAGGGCTTCAAGGTGGGCGACGAGTTCGGCGCCATGCGGGTAAGGCGCGGGCGCCCCCAGCTTTTGCAGCAGCGCGGCTTGGTCGCCGGTTCGGTAGAAGTCCCACACGGGCGCGGCGTCGATCGGCGCGCGGTGCGCCACGGCCACCTTCCAGCCGGGGGGCGACAGCGCCAGCGTGTGCAGCGTGAGGCGCTCCCACTGCTGGCCCTGGCGCGCGATGCCCAACGCGTCGAGCGCGGCATTGCGCTCGGCCATCAGCGGGCGCACGGTGGGGCCGTTGCCCAGCGCGTCAAGGTGGCGCAGCGCGGCGTCGATGGCCAGCGGGTGGATCCATCGGCTGGGCCGGGCGCCAGCGGCGGGGCGTTGCAGCAAGATGAAGCCGAGTTTGTCGAGGTGTTGCTCGAAGCCGGCCGTGCGTTCGTCGATGAAATCGGCCGGTTTGACGACCTGCGGCAAGTTGAACGCGGCCTGGCGCACCCGGTGCATCTGCTCGGCGGCCACCTGCGGCGGCAGCCGGCGGGCGTGGTCGGCGATCGGGAACTTGAAAGAGTGGTCGGGAGCGGCGGGCTGCCCGCTGGTGAGGGCGCCGTGAGGTGGCGCTGAGCCCTTTGGCGTTGCGCCTGAGTGTTCGGTCATCCCGGTATTGTGCGTGCCGACCGGGTGCAAGCCCGAACACCACTCGCCGCACTCTGCGCGGACAATTCAGCCCTCTTCCCGCTCCACGCACCGCGATGTCATCGAACACTTTGCCGGCCTCGGCCACCCTCCCCGACCCGGAACTGACGGCTGAAAGCGGCGATGAACACATCGCTGCACCGCCTGCCGAGGCTGCGGCCGAGCCTGCCACCGAACCGCTGCCCGACGAGCCCGCGAGCGAGCCGCAAGACGGCAAGCCCGCCGCCGCAGCCGCCGCGCCGATGAGCCCCGAGGTTTGCGCGCAGCAGCTCAAGCAGTTGTACCCGGCGCTGTTTCGGGGCGCTGCCAAGCCGCTGAAGCTGCGCATCCAGGCCGACATCCAAGAGCGTTCGCCAGGCGTGTTCACCAAGTCGGTGTTGTCGGCGTTCTTTCGCCGCTACACCGGCAGCACGAGCTACTTGCTTG
>JAYSYW010000098.1:0-2813 GCA_043727255.1 Rhizobacter sp.
GGCCGCCATGCGCCAGGCGTTGGCCGATGCGGGGCTGGTGCCAAGCGACATCGACTACATCAACCTGCACGGCACCGCCACGCCGAACAACGATGCCGCCGAAGACCACGCGGTGCGGGCGGTGTTCGGCGACGGCGTGCCTTGCAGCTCAACCAAAGGCGCAACCGGCCACACGCTGGGCGCGGCCGGCGGGGTTGAAGCCGTCATCAGCCTGCTGGCCCTGCGGCACGGCCTGATGCCCGGCGGCCTGCACCGCCAGCAGCCCGACCCGGCACTGCACGCCCGCTACCTTGACCACAACCAACCCGCCGCACTGCGGGCCGTGCTCAGCAACTCGTTCGGCTTTGGCGGCTCGAATGCGAGCCTGGTGTTCGGAGGCACGCGATGAGCGCCCTTCGTGTGCAGGTGCTGGGCATCGGCTTGCTGGGGCCGGGCCTGCCGACCTGGGCGGCCGCGCGCGAGGTGCTGTCGGGCCACGCCGCATACCAAGCGCAGCCCTGCGTGGTGCCCACACCGCAGCGCCTGCCAGCCGCCGAACGGCGCCGTGCCGGCCTGGCCATCAAGCTCGCCATCGCCGTGGCCGACGAAGCCTCAGCCCACGCCGGCCTTGACCCCGCCACGCTGGCAACGGTGTTCGCTTCGTCCGGCGGCGACGGTGCCAACTGCCACGCGCTGTGCGAGGCCTTGGCCGGGGCTGACAAGCTGCTCTCGCCCACGCGCTTCACCAACTCGGTTCACAACGCCGCAGCCGGCTACTGGCACATCGCAGTGGCGGGGCGCGAGGCGTCCACCAGCCTGGGCGCGCACGACGCCAGCTTCGGCGCCGCGCTGCTTGAAGCCGCGCTGCAGGTGCGTCAGTCGGGCCGGCCGGTGCTGCTGGTGTGCAGCGACACGCCCCACCCCGAACCCTTGCACGCCACGCGGCCGCTGCCCGACAGCGTGGGCCTTGCGCTGGTGCTGGCGCCCGAAACCTTCACCGCACCTGGCGCGTTGGGCAGCCTGTCGATTGAACTGGTGCCTGCTGATGCGGCACTCGCGCCCAGCCCTTGCACCCACGCCGCACTCGACACGCTGCGCCAGCAAACCCCGGCCGCGCGTGCACTGCCGCTCTTTGAAGCACTGGCACGCGGTGGCCGCTCGGTGACGTTGATCGACTACCAGCTGGCACTGCGGCTGCGTGTGGAAGTGGTCGCACCGTGAATGAAACCAGCAGCGAAACCGTCAACGGCCCCATCACTGAAGTGCAGCCGCCGCTGCTGGGCCGCGCCGGCATCGCCGCGCTCATTCCGCACAGCGGCAACATGTGCCTGCTGAACGAATTGCTGAACTGGGACGCCACGCAGATCCATTGCCAAGCCGTCAGCCACAGCGACCCCCACAACCCCTTGCGCAGCGCCAGCGGCCTGCTCGCCACCGCCGCCATCGAATACGCCGCGCAAGCCATGGCCTTGCACGGCGGGCTGCTGGCCCAGGCCGCAGGCACAGTCGCCACGCCGGGCTTTCTGGCCAGCACACGCGGAGTGCAGTTGCACCGCTTGCGTCTCGACGACCTGCCCGGCCCGCTGCATGTGTGGGCCGAACGCCTGGCCGGTGACGACGCGCAGTTGCTGTACCGCTTCATCGTCAGCCACCTCGGCCACCCGGTCGCTGAAGGCCGCGCGGCCGTGGTGCTGAACACACCCTTGCCTGCCACCCCGCCATGACTGAACAAACTCCCCTTCGACGCGCCCTCGTCACCGGCGCCAGCGGTGAACTGGGCGGCGCCATCGCCCGCCGGCTCGCGGCCAATGGCCTGCATGTGATCGTGCACGCCAACGCAAGGTTGGATGCCGCGCAGGCCTTGGTCGATGAGCTGCGCGCCGCCGGCCTGTCGGCGCAAGCCGTGGCCTTCGACGTGTGCGACCGCGCGGCGTCACAAGCGGCGCTCGACGCGCTGCTGGAAGACGGCCCCGTGCAGGTGGTGGTCAACAACGCCGGCCTGCACGACGACGCGGTGTTCCCCGCGCTCACCGATGACCAGTGGCACCGCGTGATCGACGTGTCGCTGAACGGCTTTTTTCACGTCACGCAGCCGCTGGTGATGCCGATGATCCGCACCCGCTGGGGCCGCATCGTCAACATCTCGTCAGTGGCCGCCGTGGCGGGCAACCGCGGGCAGGTCAACTACGCAGCGGCCAAGGGCGCGCTCAACAGCGCGACCAAGGCGCTGTCGCTCGAACTCGCCAGCCGCGGCATCACGGTCAACGCAGTGGCGCCCGGCATCATCGCGTCGCCCATGACGCAAGGTGTGTTCAACGCCGAGACCATCGCCAAGCTGGTGCCCGCCAAACGCGCCGGCACCCCGCAGGAAGTGGCCGCGCTGGTGGGCTTTTTGACGGGCGATGAAGCCGGGTACATCACCGGGCAGGTGCTGTCGATCAACGGTGGGATGGCCTGAGAGGCCAAGAGCTTTTCCACTGAAATCGAATTGGCTCCTTCGCCCGTTGGGCAAGGGAGCCAATTCATCCAATTTCTCTCAGGCGCTGAGCATGCAGAATCCCCCGCAGTCATCACGGAGGGATATGCCACATGAACCTCACAGAAGGTCTTGGGCGCCTGATCGCCAGCTTGTTCCATAGCCAGCACAAGCGCCTGCTGCGTTTGGAGACGGCCCTTCCCAGCGCCACCCTCGTGGTCGAACGCGCGACCTGGCGCGAGAACGTCAACGGTTTTTCGGCCGATGACACCGCCACTCCCCTCAACACCCGCGCCCCGCTCACCCCCTTGCTGGCGGTCGTCGACTGCCTCAGCACCCACGCCAACCTCGAACTCAA
>JAYSYW010000099.1:0-5422 GCA_043727255.1 Rhizobacter sp.
AGGGCCCCCGTGGGAGGCGTCGAGGAGCACAGGGCTTTGGGGCAGCGCGCGAAGCGCGCATCAACCTCTGACTTCGTGGCGCCTGTTTGAACGCAGCGCCCGCAGGGCGCGAAGTGAGTTCGACACGAGCCCCAAAGACCGAGCACCGCAGAGCAGTCCGGCGCCAGCCGGACCGCCTCCGTCGGGTCGCCTTTCTTTGCTTCCTTTCTTTGGCGACCCAAAGAAAGGAAGTCGGCCGCCGGGCCGAAACCCCGGCGCCGAGCAAAGACCAAAGAAGAACAACCCCACAACGCTCAACCGATTCAGCAAAGCAAGCCAAGCAAGCGCAGCAAGCCAAAGGAGCCAAACATGGATCGCATGATTTACCTCTCCATGTCTGGCGCCAAAGCCACCATGCAACGCCAAGACACCTTGGCCAACAACCTGGCCAACGTCTCCACCCCCGGCTTCCGCGCAGAACTCCAAGCCTTCAGAGCCGTCCCCGTGCAAGGCAGCGGCGCCAGCACCCGCGTCTACGCGCTCGAAACCACCACCGGCTACGACGCCACCCCAGGCCCCATCAGCAACACCGGCCGCAACCTCGACGTTGCCGTCAAGGGCAACAGCTGGCTTGCCGTGCAGTCGCTCGATGGCACCGAGGCCTACACACGCGGCGGCTCGCTCGACCTCTCGGCCGACGGCACCCTCGTCACACGGGGCGGCTTGCCGGTCCTCGGTGATGGCGGCGCGATTCAAGTGCCACCCAACACCGCCGTCAGCATCGGCGGCGACGGCACCATCAGCGGCCGCAGCCCTGATGGCCGCAGCACCAACCTCGGCAAGCTCAAGCTCGTCACGCCAGAAGTGCCGCTGCAACGCGGCGAAGACGGCCTGTTTCGCGGCGCCGATGGCGACCTTGAAGCCGATGCCGCCGCACGCGTGCAAGAAGGCGCGCTCGAAGGCTCCAACGTCAGCCCGGTCGAAACCATGGTGGCCATGATCGCCGCCGCTCGCCAATTTGAAGCGCAGATGAAGATTCTGCAAACCGCCGAGGCCGACGAACGCGCCGCCTCCCAGCTGCTGTCGAACGCAGCAAATCGTTAAAGACAGCGAAGAAGGAGCCTCACCATGATGCGTTCCCTGTGGATTGCCAAAACCGGCATGGAAGCCCAGCAGACCCAGCTGGACCACATCTCCCACAACCTCGCCAACTCCGCGACCAACGGCTACAAGAAGTCGCACGCGGTGTTCGAGGACTTGATGTACCAAAACCTGCGCCAGGCCGGCGCCAACAACACCGAACAAACCACACTGCCGACCGGCTTGCAGGTGGGCCTGGGCACGCGCGCCGTGGCCACGTCGCGCAGCTTCAGCCAAGGCAACCTGCAGCAAAGCAGCAACCCGCTCGACCTGGCCATTCGTGGCAACGGCTTCTTTGAAGTGCAAATGCCCGATGGCACCACGGGCTACACACGCGACGGTTCGTTCCAGGTCAACGGCCAAGGGCAACTCGTCACCAACAACGGCTTCCCGGTGCAGCCGGGCATCACCATTCCGGCCAATGCGCTCAGCGTCACGGTGGGCGCCGACGGCACGGTCAGCGTCACCCAGCAAGGCCAGGCGCAACCGCAGACGGTGGGCCAGTTGCAGTTGACGAACTTTGTGAACCCGGCCGGCCTGGAACCCAAAGGCCAGAACATGTTCACCGAGACCGCCGCCTCGGGCACGCCCACCACGGGCGCAGCCAACCAGAACGGCCTGGGTGCGCTGCAACAAGGCTTTGTTGAAACCTCGAACGTCAACGTGGTCGAAGAACTGGTCGGCATGATCGCCACGCAGCGTGCCTACGAACTCAACTCGAAGGCCATTCAGACATCCGACCAGATGCTGCAGCGCCTGTCGCAGTTGTGAACTTCCGCTGGAAGCGCTGCGCCATGAGCTTTGCCACGAGCTTCACCACGAGCTTCGCCATGAAACACCTGTCCGCCACCACCCTTGCCCTGCTGGCCGTGGCCTCCACCGGCTGCAGCACGCTCTACCCCTTGCCCAAGGTCGATGTGGCGCCCACCGCGCAGGTGCGGCCCAAGCCGTTGCCGGTGCCCGAGGCCAGCAACGGTTCGATCTTCCAGGCCAACCAGTACCGGCCGCTGTTTGAAGACCACCGCGCGCGGCTGGTGGGCGACACCATCGTCGTGCAGATCGTCGAGAAGGTGAGCGCCAGCCAGAAGAGCACCAGCTCCATCGACAAGAGCGGCGCGGTTGAAGGCGGCATCACCGCGCTGCCGCTGATCAACCCGAACTCGTTCGCCCGCGCCAGCGCGTCGGGCAGCATGGCCAACACCTTTGCGGGCAAGGGCAGCACCGAGAACACGAACGACTTCTCCGGCACCATCACCGCCACCGTGACCGACGTGCTGGCCAACGGCCACCTCATCGTGGCCGGTGAAAAGCAGATCGGCGTGAACCACAACGTGGACGTGCTGCGCTTTTCGGGCCAGGTCGATCCGCGCGCCATTCAACCTGGCAATTCGGTCGCCTCGGCGCAGATCGCCAACGTGCGCATCGAACACCGGGGCCGTGGCGCCCAGGCAGACGCCCAGGGAATAGGCTGGTTGGGACGCTTCTTTTTGAACGTTCTGCCCCTTTAAGTTTCCCCAGAATCGGTCGTACCGGGCGCCATCAAGCGCCTTCGAGGTGCCTCCGATGCGAACCCTATCCCCTGACAAGCTGCTGCGTTACCTGATTGGCCTGACCGTTGTGGCCGCCAGCGCCGCCTTGTGGTGGCCGTGGCCGGCGCATGCCGCACGCATCAAGGAAGTGGCCACCGTTCAAGGTGTGCGCAGCAACCCGTTGGTCGGCTATGGCCTCGTCGTCGGGCTCGATGGCACGGGCGACCAAACCACCTCCACCCCGTTCACCGCGCAAAGCCTCACGGCCATGCTGCAGCAGATGGGCGTGACCGTGCCACCGGGCACCAACATGCAGGTCAAGAACGTGGCGGCCGTGATGGTCACCGCGCAACTGCCGCCGTTCGCGCAACCGGGGCAGACGATCGACGTCAACGTGTCGTCGCTCGGCAATTCCAAATCACTGCGCGGCGGCATGCTGATCGCCACGCCGCTCAAGGGCGCTGACGGGCAGATCTACGCGCTCGCGCAGGGCAACCTGATCGTTGGCGGCGCCGGTGCTTCGGCCGCTGGCTCGAAGGTGCAGATCAACCACCTGAGCGCGGGCCGCGTGCCTGAAGGCGCCACGGTTGAACGCGCCGTGCCCACGCCCTTGAACCAGGGCGAGTATCTGCAGCTCGACCTCAACGCCAACGACTACAACACCGCCCGCGAAGTGGCGCGCGCCATCAACGCAAAGATGGGCGAAGGCCTGGCCCAGCCCATCAACGGCCGCGTGGTGCGGGTGCGCATGCCGGCTTCGCCCGATGCGCGGGTGGGCTTCATGGCCGACATTGAAAACCTGCCGCTGGAGCTGGCCGCGCCGGCTGCCAAGGTGGTGATCAACGCCCGCACCGGCTCGGTGGTGATGAACCAGAACGTCACGCTGACGGCCTGCGCGGTGGCGCACGGCAGCCTGTCGGTCACGATCACCACCACGCCCGTCATCAGCCAGCCCGGCGCCTTTTCAGGCGGCCAGACGGTGGCGAAAGAAAAAGCAGACATCACGATTCGCCAAGAACCCGGCCCGCTGATCCAGCTGCCGACGAGCACCAAGCTCGCCGACGTGGTGAAGGCGCTGAGTGCCCTCGGCGCCACGCCACAGGACTTGCTCGCGATCCTGCAGGCGATGAAGAGCGCGGGCGCCCTGAACGCCGAAATCGAGGTGATCTAGATGAACTTCTGCCCCCACGTTCACGTTGTTCACTGCCCCCCGGGGGGGCGCTCAGAGCCCTTCGGGCGGCCGGGCGGGATTTGTCTGTGCCCCCACGTTCACGTTGTTCACTGCCCCCCGAGGGGGCGCTCAGAGCCCTTCGGGCGGCCGGGCGGGCTCTGACATGGCCGGCATCCCCACCACAGGCCTCAACTCCATAGCCGCATTGCGGCTGACCGCCGGCACCGACCCGAAGGCGGCGGTCAAAGATGCGGCCAAGCAGTTCGAGACGCTCTTCATGCAGGAGCTGATGAAGACGATGCGCGAGTCCACCATGTCGTCGGGCATGTTCGACAACGCCGGCACGAAGATGGGCACCGAGATGCTGGACCAGCAATACGCCGGCCAGATGACTGGCCTGCGTGGTGGCTTGGGCGACATGATCGCCAAACAGTTGGAGCGCCAGTTGGGCGAGCCGCTGGCCAACATGGCGGCTGATGTTGCGAAAGACGCAGCCAAGGGCGCGGCCATTGATGCGTCCAAGGACATCAGCCCCAATGCCCTGCGCCCCGTGCCCAATGGCAAAGAGCGCCAGGTCGAGTTTTTGCGACAGCACGACGACGCGGCCAAGGCGGCCGAAGAATCAACCGGCATACCCGCCACCTTCATGATTGCCCAGGCCGCGCACGAGTCGGGCTGGGGCCGGCGCGAGATCAAGAACGCCGATGGCAGCAGCGCCAACAACCTGTTCGGCATCAAGGCCGGTCCGGGCTGGAAGGGGGCGGTGGCCGAGGTCACCACCACCGAATACATCAACGGCCAGCCGCACAAGGTGAAGGCCAAGTTCCGTGCGTATGCGAGCGCCGAAGACTCGTTCAAAGACTATGCGCAACTGATGAAGACCAGCCCGCGCTACGCCAAGGTGGTGGCCCGCGCCGACAGCGCGCAGGACTTCGCCAAGGGCCTGCAGAAGGCGGGCTACGCCACCGACCCGGCGTATGCCGAGAAGTTGACGAAGATGATCAACACCACGCTGCGCCTGCAGCGTGCTTACACATAAGCGGGGGGCTAAGACATGGCTGCTTCATCCCTCATGTCGCTCGGCACGCGGGCGATGTTCGCCAACTACGCGGCGCTGCAGACCACCGGCAACAACATCGCGAACGCGAACACGCGGGGCTACTCGCGCCAGTCGGTCGATCTCGCCACGTCCGGCGGGCAGTTCACCGGCGCGGGCTTCTTCGGCAAGGGTGTCGACGTGTCGACGGTCAAGCGCGCGCACGACAGCTTCCTCACCAAGGAAGCCTCGGTGTCGCGGGCACTCGCGTCGTCCGACGCGGCGCGCGCCGACCAGTTGAACCAGCTCGAGAAAGTGTTTGGCACCGGCGAGACAGGCCTCGGCTTCGTCTCCGGCCAGTTCCTCAATGCCTTCGTCGACGTCGCTTCGCGGCCGCAGGACCTGAGCGCCCGCCAGGTGGTGCTGGCGCGCGCCACCGACGTGGCCACCCGCTTCGCCGCCGCCGGCCAGCAGCTCGATTCGATCCAGTCCGGCGTCACCACCGACATCAAGGGTGCCGTTGCCAGCGTCAATGCGCTGGCCGAACGCATCGCCACACTGAACGGG
>JAYSYW010000100.1:0-12356 GCA_043727255.1 Rhizobacter sp.
AAGACTCGGGTGCAAGACGTACTGCGTCTCTTCGAACCCCGGCGGCACCACCAGCCGTGCCAGCACTTGCCCATCGCCCAGGTGCAACGATTCCACCGACCGGTGCGCTGGTCCGTAAGCCAGGCCATGCCGCCGGTATTGCGCGTAGCACTGTTCGGCCGACATGCGCCCCGTGCAGGCCTGCTGCAATCCCCGCAGGTCCAGGCTCGACGATCCGTTGCCACCAGTGATGGCGCTCGCCACCCCCTGGCTGCACAGCACCAGGTCACCCTCGTCACCGCAGCAGATCTCGAAGGCGATGCCGCCATCGTCCCGGGGCGACAGTTCGATGTGCACATTCACCGGCTGGTCGTCCACCGCGATGGGCCGCGCCCACACCACGTGGCTCAACCGCACCCGGCCATCGCCGCCACCTGCCAGGTGAACGGCTTCACGCGCCATTTCCAGGTACGCCACGCCGGGTAGCAGCCTGCGTCCGTGAACGACGTGGTCCGCCAGGAAGAATTCGTCGCCGCGCAGCGTGGTGGCATAGCGCAGCGAGAACAGGTCCGACAGGTTGCGGTGAACCAGCGGATGCAGCACCGCAGCAGGGTCAGCCCTGCCTGGGCTGGATGTGCCCTTGACCCAGTAGCGTTCACGCGCGAACGGGTAGGTCGGCAGCGACAGCTTCCGATGGCGTTCGCCAGCGAACAACTGCCCGTAATCGAGCGCATGGCCCTGGACATACAGGTCGGCCACTGCGTGCAATTCTTCAAGATGGCGTTCGGGCGTCGAGGCGTCCCGGCACTGGACGATGCACCGATTGCCCATGCGTTCGATAGCCGGTTGCTCGCGGCGGTGCCGCTCCTTCGTGCAAGCGGTGTAGACCGGCGACGACTTGGCGCCCTTCTGCAGCCAGGTCGTGGCGATGGACACCAGTTCGTCCACGCTGCTCACGACCGCGGCCCACCGGTCGCTGAAGTGGCGGCGCCCCATCAGCAAGGTAAAGCTGAGGTTGGCACAGTCGATCTGCGGGTGGCGTTGGCAATGGTCCCGCAGGTGGCGCACCTGGGTCTGCAGTTGCTCGTCGGTGCGCGCCGACAACACGACCAGGTAGCCAGGCCGGGCCGTGGGTGCGGCCCCGATGGCCGGTGCTTCTTCAACCACCAGGTGCGCGTTGGTGCCGCTGAAACCGAAACTGCTCACGGCCGCTTGCCGCTTCTGGCCCGGCGCGACCTCCCAATCGCGCAGCGTGGTGTTGATGAAGAACGGACTGCCGTCGAACTCAATGTTCGAATTGCCGGTTTGGAAGTTCAGTGACGCAGGAATCTTCCGGTGCCGCATCGACAGCAGAATCTTGATCAGGCCGGTCACGCCGGATGCGGCCGTGGTGTGGCCGAGGTTGGTCTTGATAGTGCCGAGGGCGCAATAGGCCTCCTTGTCGGTGAAGGCCCGGAATGCCTTGGTCAAGGCCTGGTATTCGATCGGATCGCCCAGCTTGGTGCCGGTGCCGTGCGCCTCGACCATCTGGATGCCGGCGGGATCGATGCCGAAGGTCTCGTACACCTGCCGTTCCAGCCGTTCCTGCGACAGCGCGCTGGGTGCGGTGATGCCATTGGTGGCGCCATCCTGGTTGATGCCACTGCCGCGGATCACCCCGTGGATGAGGTCGCCATCGGCCAAGGCCATGGACAGCCGCTTCAGCACCACCACGCCCACGCCTTCGCCGGGCACGAAGCCATCGGCACGGTCGTCGAAGGCGAAGCACTGGCCTTTCGCGGACAGCATGGAGGCGCGGTTGGCGATCTCGTAGACGTTGGGCGTGCACATCAGGAACACGCCCCCCGCCAGCGCGAGGTCCGTCTCGCCCGCCCACAGGCCCTGACAGGCCAGGTGCAAGGCCACCAGCGAACTCGAGCACGCGGTGTCCACCGCGATGGCCGGCCCCTGCAGGTTCAGGTAGTACGAGATCCGCGCCGGGATGATGGAGGTGGCGGTGCCCCACATCGCGTGCGCGGGTGGTGCTTCGGGCAGCAGGCGGGTGTACTCGACATCGCCGCAACCGACGTAGACACCGCAGCGCCGCAGGTCCATCGCGGCTCCCACGCAGCCGGCATCCTCGAGTGCCGTCCAGGCCTGTTCGAGAAAGATCCTCTGCTGCGGATCCATGTGGGTTGCTTCGATACCCGAGATGTTGAAGAACAGCGGATCGAACTCGTCGATGCCGTCGATGAAGCTGCCGCTGCGGCCAAGCGAGGTCGCCGGCAGCTCCCGGGCCAAGTCCCAGCGTTCGACGGGACCGACCAGGTTGGTGCCACGCGCCAAGTGATCCCACAACGCGTGCACGTCGGCCGAGCCGGCGTATCGGCCACTCATGCCGATGATGGCGATGGGCTCGTGGTGCAGGGCTTGCGCGTCGGCCGGCACTGCGACCGCAGGCAGTTGCATGCCAGACACCGGCTCAGCGCTGATTGCGGCCCTGCGGTCCGGCACCCCGGATGCTGCGGCGGGCTCCGACTCAGCCCGCAACGCGGCGGGCCACGACGTGGCGATGTGGGCGGCAAGCTCCTGCACCGAGCCGTGGTCGAAGATGCTTGTGGTGTTGAGCTTGGTACCGAGGTTCTGATTCAGCAATCGGATGAAGGCGACGCCCAGGATCGAATCGAGCCCGTAGTGGGAAAACGGCACGTCGGCCTGGATGTCGGCATCGCCGACCCGCAGGATGGTGCTAAGCCCGTCGACGACGGCGGCTTTCACCGCGTCGATGCGCACGGCCCCCGTGCCTTCGTCCGCAAGGACCGCCTCCCCTCGCGCGTTCTCTTGCGCTTGCAATTGCCCCTGCTCTTGCGCATTCCCCCGCGTCATCGCCGTCGATTTGCCTGCAGCGCGGTGTGGCTCCAGTGTGGCCGCGGCCTCTTGCGTCGCCTGCACATGCGCTGACAACTCGTTCACCGAGCAGTGGTCAAAAACGCTGATGGTCTTCAAGCGCGTGCCCAGCCGTTCGTTCAGAACCCGAATCAGATGGGTACCCAGGATGGAGTCGATGCCGTACTCGGAGAACGGTTGGTCAGGGTCGATGTCGTCGGGGCCGACACGCAGCACCGAGGCCACGCCCTCAGTCAGCGCGGCCTTGATCTCGGGCAGCGCCCAGATGGGTCGGCCCGGCTCGGCCGTGGGTGCCAACGTAGATACCGGCAACGGCGTGCGGCCCGGCTGCGCGGCGGCGTGGCCGCCACGCGAGGCCACGGTCGTCGATGACGCGATCCGGCGGACCACCCCATCGCTTTGCGCCACGACGATTTGCTGGCCCATGGCCAAGGACTCGCTCGCCGGGAACCGAACCATGCGGAATCCCTCCTGCTCCAGCACGAAGCGCCAAGTGTCCGGGCCCAGCATCGGGCTGCCCGGGATCCGCAGCATCGGATCCTCGTACATCCACCAACCATCCAGCAGGCCGAAGGTCAGGTGCGCGTACAGGCGCTTGTCGCTCAGTTCGTTGAGCAGGATCAAGCCGCCCGGCCGCAGCGCGGCCTTGGCGTTGCGCACGCTGCGACGAATGTTCCGGGTGGCATGCAGCACGTTGGTCGCGATGACGAGGTCATAGGCCGCCGCCTCGATGCCCTGGTCGGCCAGCGGTTGCGCGATGTCCAGCAAGCGGCAGTCGAGATACGGCTGGTCGGCCGCGTAGGCCTGTTCGGCATGGAACAGGAACGCCTTGGACAGGTCCGTGTAGGCGTACTCGGCGATGTTCGTCTGGAAGCACTTCAGCCTCCTGAAGACCGAAACACTGGTGCTCCCGGTGCCGGCGCCGACCTCGAGCAGGCGAATGCGCGCCAGCGGGTCGGCGGCCACCCGATTGGCCACCCAGGCCTCGACCTGCTCGGCCAGCAACTCGTTGAAGTGGTCGGAGACAGGGTTGCCACGGTAGACGCCCTCGACCAGCCGCATCGACGCCTCGGGAAAGACGACGTCGGTGGCCAACACCTTGCCAGTCAGAATGTCGGGCAGGTTTTCAAGGGTGGCTTCGATCAGGGCCACACAGCTGCGCACCTCGTCCTGTTGCAGCCAACCGCGCTTGCGCTCCTGCCATTCGCGCCACAGGGGGGCCGAGTGGACCGGCCCCGCGAGCCCGCAGCACTCACGGCCGTCGAAGTGCGCGACGCCGTGCCGCGCCAGCAGGCGAAGGCTTTCTTCCAGCCAGGGTCGGTGGCGGTCGCCCACGCGCGACGACTTGCGGACCTGCTCGAAGTCCACGCGCCGATCCGTCAGCAGACCCATTGATTGCAATTGCGAATAAAGCAATTGCAACAGGATCGCGTCCATCGCCTCCCGACCTGACGTCACGCTGTGCTCTCCGTTCTTCCTGGAAAGCGCCAGGCCACCCCAAGTTGTGTTGGTCCCGCGTGGGGTTGGCCCGGGGGGCGCATGAAAGTCATAGGGGCAAGCCACCGGCTCGGTGAAAAGGGGCAAGCGCGTGAACATCGATCGACGACTCGCGGTCGATGCCCTCCACTTCAAACGCGCGACTCGCATTCATCACACCAAGCTGGTTCAGCGACGAACCCAAAAGCACCTCCAATGCCTGCATGCCCTCGGCAGGCTCGATCAGGCCCATGCCCAGCGCGGCGAGTTGCTGCACTTCTTCTGCATCCGCGTTTTTTTGGGCCGACCAATAGCCCCAATTGACCAGCTTGACCGGACAAGACGCCCACCGCACGAGGTGCTGGGCCCATGCATCCTGGAAGGTGCACCCGGCGGCGTAGTGTGACTGTCTGGCGTTCTTGATGAGCGACACCATGGACGAGAAGAACAAGAGGAAATCCAGCGCATCCTTTGCAAACACCTGCGCGATGCGCACGCTGACATCGACCTTGGAGACGAGTGCTGTCGTGAACTGGTTTTCGGTCATGCCGCCGATTTCGCAGTTAGAAAACACCATGGCCGCGTGCACCACGCCATGCACTGCACCAAATTGCGCAATGACACTGCAGCGCACCGCCTGAAGTTCCTCAACACGGCTGGCATCGGCACGGATGTAGTGCGGCACCGGACCCAGGCGGGCCATGTCCATCAGCCGGGCCTCAATGTCGGCATCGCGTTCTCGACGACCGACCCACACGATGCGGGCACCGTGCCGCGATATCAGGTGCCGGCTCCAGGACTGCCCGATGTCGCCGGCGCCGCCGATGACGATGTACACGCCCCCTTGGCGATAGGACGCGCGGCATTCGCCGACCGGCCGCACCGGTACAAGCTGCCGCCGGTACCACTCGCCGCGGCGGTAGACCCAGGCATGCCCGCGACGGTCGGCCGGCAGCGCCATCACTTGCCGCATCAATTCGGGCATGGGCACGGCATGGTCCGCGGGCAGGTCGGCGAGGCGGATCTTCCAGAGCGTCCGCTCCTTGGCCAACGCACCGACCAGGCCGTGCACGCTGGCGTGGGTGGCGTCCACGGGGTCGCCACCGCCAATGGACTGTGCCTGCACGGTGACCACCGTCCAGTGCAAGGGGCGCGCACCGTCGCCCCGCGCCAGCAGCGCCTGGACAAGACGAAAGCCCGCCATCACGCCATCGGCCTGCGCGGCAATCTCCGCGTCGTCGCCGAGCGAGGCCGACGACGATGGCACCGCCCGCGGCTGGACCAGCCAGACCACATGGTCGATGCCATCAAGCCCGGCGAGCCGGCGTTGCAGGGTTTCGGCTGACCCGACATCCACAGCCGACAAGACGATCGCATCAGCGTCGAACTCACGCAGGGTTTGCAGCGTTTCGGCCGTGGCGCCGGCCACCAGCATCCGCCCTCGGGGCACGGCGCCCGCCCCGATGTAGGCGGGCGTCACCGCCTCCCACACCGGCACGACCATCAGGATTTCGGTTTCGGACCGCCGGCCAGCAGGGGACGCCGGCTTCGCCACGCTCGACGCTGAGGAGGCCACAACGGGCCGAATCGGCGCCTCGCCATCGTTTCGGTCTGCAGGCCGAACCCAATGGCGCACTCTCGCGAAGGGGTACGCGGGCAGGCTGACGAGCCGGGGCCGGCCGGGGCCGAACAGCGACGCGCCGAAGGCCACGCCATGGCCTCGGCAGTACAGGTCGGCAAGCGCGTGAAGCTCTTCATTGGAAGCGCCAGGGTTGGCGGACGCGCGTGAGCGCATCACCGAATCGACCTGCTTTGCGTCGTGCTGCGGTGGCCTGAAATCGCGCGGCACTTCGCCCTGGTGCCAATGGACATCGGGCAGGCTGCCAGCTTGGCGCAACAGCCGGGCCGCTTGCTCGTGGCTGCAGGCCACGAAGGCACAGCGGTGGTTGAAGTGTTGGCGACGTTCCAGCAGCGTGTAGCTGATATCCGCCAGGCTGGCGCGGCCTGCCTCGAAGACGGCCACCAGGTCAGCAACCCGGCGCTTCAGCGCGTTCTCCGTCTTGGCCGACACGACAAACAGGCAGCTCGGTAGCGCGGCGTTCGAAGGCCCGGCATGCGGGAGCTCGATGTATTCCTGCAAAACGGCATGCGCGTTGGTGCCACTCATGCCGAAGGCACTGACCGCACCCATCCGCGCCCGCTCGCCGCGCGGCCAATGGCGCGCTTGGCTGTTGACGTAGAACGGCCCGCCTTGCCAGTCGATGAATGGGTTGGGGCGCGCCCAGTTCAGGCTGGCAGGGATCGTGTCATGGCGCAGGGCCTCGATTAGGCTGACCACGCTGACCAGCCCCGAAGCGGCCAGCGCATGGCCCAGGTTGGTCTTGGGCGATGTCAACGCGCAATGGCCGGAGCGGCTGGTGAACGCCCGGAAGGCCTGCGTCAGCGCATTCACCTCGACAGGGTCACCCAGTTTCGTGCCGGTGCCGTGCGCGACCAGATAGTCGATGCGCTCCGGATTGATCGCATGCCGCCGAAAGACCGATTCGATCAACCGGGCTTGCGACAGGCCGTTCGGTGCCGTGATGCCGTGGGTTCGGCCGTCCGAGTTGATGCCACTGCCCGCGACGAGAGCATGGATGCGGTCGTGGTCGGCCTGTGCCACGGCAAGCCGCTTCAAGACCAGCACCACGACGGCTTCGGCAGGCACCATCCCGTTGGCCCGCTCGTCGAACGTGTAGCAGACGCCGTCGCGCGACAGCATGCCGGCCGCGTCCATCTCCTGGCAGCCATGCGGCGTCAGCATCAGGTGGGCCGCCGCCACGATGGCGGTGTCGCATTCGCCATGACGCAGGCTCAGGCAGGCTTGGTGCAACGCCACCAAGCCCGACGAGCAAGCGGTGTTGATGGCGAGCGTCGGGCCGCCGAGATTCAGGAAATAGGCCAGGCGCCCGGCCAGGATGCCGTTGTGGGTGGAGGTGATCGATGCTTCACCATCGGCCGCACGCTGGGTCAGCCGCTGATAGTCACCGTCCTCGACGCCGACGAAGGTGCCGACGCTGCGGCCCTCCAGGGTGGTGGGGCCGTACCCCGCGTCCTCCAGCGCCTTCCAGGATTCTTCCAGCAGCAGCCGTTGCCGCGGGTCCATGTTGTCGGCCTCGCGCGGCGAGATCTCGAAGAACAACGGGTCAAACTCGGCGACACCCGGCATGAAACCACCACGGTAGTTCATCCCCGGCCAACCACCTTCGCGGTCGGCCGGTGCGGGGCCGACGACGCTGCGCCCCTCAGCCAGGATGCGCCACAGGCCCTCAATGTCGCGAGCCCCGGGAAAGCGGCCGCTCATCCCTATGACGGCAATGGCTTCGCCGCTCGATACCACGTTCGCCGCCAAGGAAGAACGCGCATCGGCCCTGAGGGAAGACGCCCTTTCAACCGACGCGGGTGATGGCCCCTGCGGCTGGCCAACCAGCACGCACTGCAAGGCCGGTGAATGTTTATCGACGAGGTAGCGCGCCAGCTGCTCCAGGGTGGGGTAGCTGAAGAACACCGAGGGCATGACGTTGACACCCCACTGCCGGGCCAGCGCCGAAGTGAACGCAGTGAGGTTGATCGAATCGAAACCGTAGCCCGCCAGGCTTCCGTCCAGCGCCAGCCGGTGGCTCGACACATGCAGCACGTCGCTCGCCAACCGCAGCAGTTCCTGCTCCACCTGTTGCAGCAAGGGCCGTTCGCCCATGCCACCCACCGCGTCGGCAGCCGCCGTGACAGCCCGCACCGGCTGCATGGGTGTCGTGCCGGGTGGCGTATCGAGCTTCAACAACCGGCGGATGCGCTGCGGCTCGCCCACCATCACCAGGGCATGGCTCGATCGCCCGGCCAGCAGCGCGTCAAAAGCAGCCAAGCCCTGCGCCGCCCCCAGCAGGCGCTGACCCGTGGATGCCAAATAGAAGGCCGTGCCTTGTTCATCGCCCACGCGCATGCCGCCGTCTTTCCAGAGCGGCCACGCAATGGCCAGCGTGCGCACCGCAGGCCGGCTTTCCTGCCGATGGCGGGCATACGCCATTTGGAAGCGATTGCCCACCGAGTAACCCCCGGCACCGAAATCGCCAATGACAGCGGACGAGGACGAAAAGTGGCAGACGAAGTCGATTGGCTCGTCGTACAGCAACCGGTCCAGGACGAGCGTGCCCTGGATCTTGGGCCTCAACACGCGCTCGAAATCCGCCTGACTGCAAGCCAGCAGGCCCTGCCAGTTTTCCGTGCCCGCGGCATGAAGCACTCCGTGCAAGGGCCCGAAGCGCACCTTCAACGCCAGCAGGCAGGACGACATCTGTGCGGGGTCGGCCACATCGGCTTGCAGGTACATCACCTGGCCGCTGGCACGGCCCAAGGCTTCCAGCGTTTCGCGCTGGGGCTCATTCATGGCAGAACGCCCAATCAGCACCACGTTGGCCGCCCAGTTGCGAAGCAGATGCTCGGCAAAAAGCCGGCCCAGTCCACCCAGGCCACCGGTGATGAGGTAGGTGCCACCTGGGCGCAGTGGCGACGACACCGTGCCATCAATGCCGGCAGCCAGGGGCTGCAATTGGCTGACCAGTCGACAACCGTGCTCGTACACGGCGCTTTGAACTTGCGGTGTTTGCAATTCGGCCCACAGCCGGCGGACCCAGTGCGAGAGTTCGTCCAGGCCCGGCAACGCCGTGCGCGCCACTTCGTAGATCGCCGCGACTGGAGTGTTCGGCAAGGCGCTGCCCACCGAACGCTCGAAGCCGATCAAGGCCTCCCAGTGGCAGCGACGTTCACCGCCCTCGCCTTGTGCCGCGAGCAAGATGCCACCCATGCCGGAACACGTGGCGGCCGCCGCTTGCAGCATCAAGAAGATGGCGCCGAAGTCATCGATCGCGCGCTCGTCCTCCAGAGCCCACAGGTAGAGCACGACATCGGCAGGGCCGTGGTGCGCTTGCAATTGCTCGAACGCTTGCCGATAGCCCAGCGCACTGTTGCGATCCACCACCGCGAGCGCCTCGGAGGCCACGGCCCCGCAGGCCGCATCGGCCACGAAGAGCAATTGGACCGACACGCCCATCGCGTCGAAGCCCTTCGCGAGCGCCTGCCGGGTGTCGGCGTGGGATGCGAAACAGATCAAGGTACGAAGGAGGCGGCCACCACCTGCTGGCAACGCTTGCGCCACCCAGCGCTCCTCAAAACACAGTAGATCACCGAGATCGCGGGAAGCGATCTCGGTGCAGGTGTTTCCGCGTGGTTGATGGGCAGGCTCGCTGGCAGGAGCCGGAATGGCTACCTGATGCGGCATCTCATGCGGGGCCGCCACCCAGTGGCTTTCCCGTGCAAAGGGATAGCTCGGAAGACGGATGCGTCGAGGTTTGTGCGCCCCGTACAAACGCTCCCACGCGACCACCGCCCCATTGACCCAGAGCTTCAATACCTTTCCTGGCTGGCCCTGGGCCAGCCAGTCGGCGACGAGATGACTCGAGTCCCCGGCGGTCAGGGATGCCAGCACGTCATTGCCGACCTTGGCTTCGCCGAGGTGGATACCAGGCTTGGCCTGCCCCTCCAGGAACTGGGACAGACTGTGTTGCAACTCCTCGACGGAGCCTACCTGCATTGCCAGCCGGTGCTCCATCGCGTTGCGCCCGACCTGGAGGGTGTAGGCCAAGTCCGCCAACGGCACCTCGGCGTGCTCGTGCCGCAGCCTATCGAGCAGGCGTTGCGCGCTGGCACGCAGACGCTCCTGGGTCTGCGCCGACAAGACCACCAGCGTGGCAAGGCCGGTGTCGCCCGCAACAGGCGGTGTCGAGGATGCAGGCGGAATGAACTCTTCCAGCACGGCATGTGCATTGACACCCCCGAAGCCGAAGGAACTGATGCCAGCGCGACGCAGCAATTCCTGGCCAGCGACATCGAAACGCGGAGGCCAATCCTGGGTCTTCTCGACGATGTAGAACGGGCTGTCGGACAGGTCGATGCGGTGATTGAGCTGCTGGAAATGGGCCAGGCCGGGCAAGGTGCGGTGCTTCATCGCCAGCAGTACTTTGATGACGCCAGCGACCCCGGCCACCGGCTCAAGGTGGCCCACATTGGCCTTCAGGCTGCCGAGCCCGCAGCTTCCCGGTTCCAGCGGGGTTCCGAAACCCTGAGCCAGCTGCGAAAAGGCGGCCTTCAGGCCACTGATCTCCATCGGATCGCCTTTCGGCGTCCCAGTGCCATGGGACTCGATATAGCCAATGCTGTCGGGCGCCACGCCGGCTCGCTCATGCGCCTGCACGATGACGTCCGCCTGCGCCTTTGGGTTGGGATAGGTGACCGTGCGGGCCTTGCCGCCATGGTTGACGGCCGTGCCGAGGATAACGCCCTGAATGCGGTCACCGTCGTGCAGCGCCTGGTCCAGCGGCTTGAGCAACAGCAGGCCGGCCCCTTCGCTTCGAACGTAGCCGTTGGCACGCTCATCGAAGGTGCTGCATAGGCCGTCGGGCGACAGCATGCCGGTCTTTGAAAACGAAACGTAGTGGGTGGGGCTGCACAAGACACTCACGCCGCCGACAAAGGCCTGGTCGCACTCGCCCTGGCGAAGCGATTGAACGGCCTGATGCAGGGCAACCAGCGAACTCGAACAGGCCGTGTCGATCGACACACTGGGTCCGCGCAGGTCGAGGTGGTGTGAGATGCGGTTCGCAACCAGCGCCGTGTACGCGCCGGTCGCCATGTGTCCCGCGATATCGCCCACGGCGTCAGTCAGGCGCTCGCGGTAGTCAAAGTTCATCACGCCGACGAACACCCCGGTGCGGCTGCCCCGCAGTTCGTCGGGCGCATGGCCCGCGTCTTCGACGCAGGCCCAAGCCAACTCCAGCAGGATGCGCTGCTGAGGGTCCATCACCTGGGCTTCGCGAGGCGATATGCCGAAAAAAAAGGGATCGAATAGATCCACGCCTTCAATGAACCCGCCCCACCGGCTCACGGACTTATTGGGGGCTTGCGGATCGGCTGAGTAGTAGCGGTCAGCGTCCCAGCGATCGGACGGGACCTCACGCACACTGGAGACGACGCCCTTCAGGTTTTCCCAAAACCGATCGCAATCGTTGGCCCCTGGCAGGCGTGCCGCCATGCCAATGATTGCAATGCGACCTGGATCAGCCGCCTGCCCAACACTTCGCCCCTTCACATGCTCCCCTTGCGCCTGTCACTTGAGCTTCTTGTAGTGCGTGACCTCTGGAATCTTCTCTTCGAAGTGAGTCAGGAATGCAGCCCAAACATCGTGGACTTCAGCCGTTAGAGAATGAATTTTTATCCTATCACACGCATGCGCGCAATCCAGCGACCGTCGCGCCATGGGGCGTACTGCGCTCTGAAAGGCAAGAAAAATTAGCTCTTTGCTCGACACCGCACGACCCGCAGCGAGGACAACTTCGAGCGGCTCGCGGGCCTGCCCATCGAGTTGGTGGTGGCACTCTGTCGCGAAGGCAAGCAGCACGCGCAGATCGATCCGAACACCCATCCGCACACGGTGGCGATGGCCACCAAGCTGCAGACTGACCAAGGCCGTGCGGCATACACAGACGTCCGGGTAGAACTTCCAGAACCAGCGCTTCGAGCCGGCGGGCGAAACCTCGAGGTACAGGCCCCCACTGTGGCTCAGCCGGCGGCGCTTGTTCCCTGGTGGACAAGTGGCGTTCTTGCAGTCGACGTCGGCGAGCACTGGGCGTTCCCCGATTCCCCGCTGATATGTCAGCGTGCTCCCCGGATTGCTCCCCGATTCCACGTGAGATGCAATGACACCGTGTGATTCAACATGAAAGCACCGCTTCTCGTAAGTTCTTGATATTCATGGGGATCTGACACCACCTGACACGTCATGACCCACTCTCGTGGTGCCTGGGACGGGAATCGAACCCGTACGCCCTCTCTCGAGAAGCGGCGGAGTTTAAGTCCGCTGTGTCTACCAATTTCACCACCCAGGCAGGCTGCGGATTATCGATGCGGCCTCGCAGCGACGAAGC
>JAYSYW010000101.1:0-5388 GCA_043727255.1 Rhizobacter sp.
GCCACCTGGCTCACGTCGCCCGACACCACCAGCTGGTACACACCAGCGCCGAGGTTGTCGAACGAGAACTCGCCGGTGCTGGCGAGCAGCGATTGACCAGCGCCGAGGCTGCCGCCGCGCAGGGTCACCGAGGTCACGTCCACGTCGAACTTGATGGACAGGTCGAGTTCGGCGGTCAAGCCCGACACGTCGCTGCCACTGCCCAGCGTGAAGCTGTAGCAGTCGTTGAATTGCTGCTCGTCGGTGAACGAGTTGCCGAACCACGTTTCGCTGCTGCCCAACGTACCGAGGTCGCTGCTGCTGGTGCAGCTTTGGGCGAAGGCCGCCGGAGCGGCCAGTGCGAACGCCAGGGCGGCGAAAAGTGACTTGATCTTCATGCGAACTCCGATATGTTTTTTTGATGGCGAGGACTGGTCATCCAATCGCGCCAAACTGAGTTGAAGTGTGTCTGAACGCTTCCCTCACCGCGCCCCCTTGCTCGGGGGTCGAAGGGGGTTCCAGGCCCCCCTATTCACGGGACGAAAATCGCCCGCAAACCCGCATCAATGCTGAAAGCATCGATTCCGTCACACTTCACGCCATGAGCCCAGAATCGACACCCATGACGCCCTCTTCCGCCCCCCTTTCCTCGCCCCGCACTCCCCCACTCCGCCTGGCCGTCGTCGGCGCCGGCCCGGTGGGCCTGACGCTGGCCCTGCAGGCGGCGCGCGCCCTGCCCAATTGCCTGGTGACGGTGTTCGATGCCCGCCCGCTCGACCAAGACGTATCAGCCGACCCGCGCACGCTGGCCTTGTCGCTGGGCAGCGTGCAGTTGCTGCAGCGCCTGGGCGCTTGGCAGGCCGATGCGGCACAGCCGATTCTTGAAGTGCACGTGTCGCAGCAGCCGCCTTCGCTGGGCGGTGTGTTGGCGCAACTGCTGGGCGAGCCCGAGGTCTGCATCCGCGCCAGCGAAGAGCGGGTGGACATGCTGGGCGCGGTGCTGAGCTATGGCGCCATCGTGGCCCCGTTGCAGCAAGCCTGGCTGGCCGCGTGCGAAGCCGAGCCGCAGCGCTTGAGCGCCCGCTTTTCAACCGCGGTGCGGGCACTCAAGCCGGTCGAAGCGGGTGTGGAGGTTGATGCCGGCATTGCCGAACGCTTTGACCTCGCGGTGGTGGCCGAAGGGGGCGTATTCGCCGAACAGCCGCGAAACTCAGTGGCGCCCGGCGGCCGCGCACCCTTGCGGCATGACTACGGGCAGACCGCCTGGGTGGGCACGGTGGCGCTGTCGCAGGCCGCGCCGGGTGTCGCCTTCGAGCGTTTCACCCGCCACGGCCCAGCCGCGCTGCTGCCGCTGCGTGATGGCCGCGCGTCTCTGGTGTGGTGTGTGGACAGCCGCGATGACCCCGTCGCTGATCTGTCCGATGCCCAGCGCCTGGCGGTGCTGAACTCCTTGTTCCATGCCAAGGTGGGCGCGCTGACTTCGGTGTCGCCGTTGAAGCGCTTTGCGCTGGGCCTGAGTGTTGAGCGCACGCTGACCGAAGGGCGCACGGTGCGCATTGGCAACGCCGCGCAAACGCTGCACCCGGTGGCCGGGCAGGGCCTGAACCTGGGGCTGCGCGATGCGTTCACGCTGGTGCAAGGTTTGCAGCGCGGGGTGGGGGTTGATAAAGCCCTGCGGTCGCTCGAATGGCAACGCGGGCCCGACCGCTGGGCGATGATCGCCGCCACTGATTTCTTGGCCCGCAGCTTCACTTGGCGCCTGCCCGGCGCGGGCGCGGCACGCGGCCTGGGCATGGCGGCGCTGCAGGCGCTGCGGCCAGTGAAGTCGGCCATCGCCCGGCAGATGATGTACGGCTCGCGTTGAGCTTTTAGCCGAGGCCGAGCCGACGGTGGCTGAGCGCCGGCAACTGCGTGCGCACGGCGGCAATGCGCGCCGGGTCCAGTTCGGCCAGCACCACGCCCTCACCTTCTTCACGCATCGCCAGCACCTCGCCCCACGGGTCGGCGATCAAGCTGTGCCCGAAAGTGCGGCGGCCGTTTTCATGCAAACCGCCTTGGGCCGGCGCGATCACATAACACTGGTTTTCAACCGCGCGGGCGCGCAGCAGCAGTTCCCAATGCGCCTGGCCGGTGGTGTGGGTGAAGGCCGAGGGCACCGCGATCAGGTCGCAGGGCGGGGTCATCATCGCCCGGTACAGCTCGGGAAAGCGCAGGTCGTAGCAGACGCTCAAGCCAATGCGCAGCCCGGCGGCATCCACGGTGACCGGCGCCGTGCCGGCCTGCAGCACGCGGCCTTCGTCATAGCTTTCCTGGCCGTTGTCGAAGCGGAAGAGGTGGAGCTTGTCGTAGCGCGCCGCCAGTAAGCCGTCGGGCGCGAACACACAGCTGGCATTGCGCACGCGCCGCGGGTCGTCGCCACTGCGGATCGGCAAGGTGCCACCAATCACCCACAGCCCATGCGCCCGTGCGGCGTCGGCCAGAAGGGTTTGGATCGGCCCTTCACCCGGCGCTTCGGCGATCGCCAGTTTGTCGTCGTCGCGGTGGCCCATCAGGCAAAAGTATTCGGGCAGCGCCACCAGTTGGGCGCCGGCCTGCGCGGCCTCTGCGATCAGGCGCCGCGCGGTGTCGAGGTTGCTAGCCACATCGGGGGTGGACACCATCTGCAAGGCAGCGATCAACATCTGAAAACCTCCGTTTGTCCGGTCAATGGTCAGGCAAATATTCAGGCGCATATTCAGGCAATTGCCCACTTCACCCCATGCCCGTGCTGGGTGGGAATCCCCCCCCAACGCAGGTGAACGATGTGGGGCAGAATCCGCGGGCATCGCAGGCCGGGCCGGGTGGTCCGGCCCGGCGCAACTGCTGCTTTGCCCACGCGTCAATCCATGGATTCTGAGTCCGCTTCCGCCGGCGCGCTGCCCTCGACAGGCCCCTTGTCGCCCCCACCTCCGCCCCGCGCCGATTACAGCCGCTTCGTGCAGCGCGTGCGCCGTCGGTTCGACACCGAACGTGCCCTGTTGCCCGCCGGTTTGCCACGCCGTGAACAGATCGACACCCTGATCGACATGCTGCTCGTGGGCGGGCGTTCGCTCGCCAGCAGCATGCGGGTGGCACGCCAGTTGGTGCTGGAGCGACTGGCGGTGCTCGACATCGAAGAAAACGCGGCGATGGAAGACATCACGCTGGCCATGACCGAGCTGGCCGAAGCCACGCTCGACCGTGCGCTGGTGCAGGCCTTCACCGACCACGACCTGCGTTACGGCGCCCCACTGAATGAAGCCGGTGAGCGCATCGATTTCTGGGTCGTCGGCATGGGCAAGCTGGGCGCGCGCGAGCTGAACGTGTCGTCCGACATCGACTTGATCTACGTCTATGAAGACGACGGCGAAACCGCTGGCCCGCAGCGCATCAGCGCGCACGAGTACTTCTCGCATGTGGCGCGCAGCCTGTACACGCTGATCGGCGACACCACCGACGACGGGTTCGTGTTCCGGGTTGATTTGGCCCTGCGGCCCAACGGCAAGTCGGGCCCGCCGGTGGTGAGCCTTGCGATGCTGGAGGAATACTTCCTTGTGCAAGGCCGCGAGTGGGAACGCTTTGCGTGGCTCAAGAGCCGCGTGGTCGCGCCGCGTTCCAGCGTCACCAACGGGCGCGCGCTGGCGCTGCGATCCACCGTCACCTCGTTCGTCTACCGCCGCTACCTCGACTACGGCGTGTTCGAGGGCCTGCGCCAGTTGCACCGCAAGGTGCGCGACGAAGCCCAGCGCCGCGCCGCCGGCCGGCCTGAACGCGCGAACGATGTGAAGCTGTCGCGCGGCGGCATCCGCGAAATCGAATTCATCGTGCAGCTGCTGTTGGTGGTGCGTGGCGGGCAGTTCCCCGAGATCCGCACGCGCTCCACATTGAAGTCGCTGGCCAAGCTCGCGGCCGGTGGGCTGATGAAGCCGGCCAGCGCCGAGCGGCTGGCCGAGGCCTATGTGTACCTGCGCCGCATCGAGCACCGCATTCAATTCCTCGATGACCAACAGACCCACCTGCTGCCCACCATCGACGCCGACCTGGTGTGGATCGCCCGCAGCATGGGCATGAACTGCGACAAGAAGAGTGGCGCCGACGCCTGCGAGTTGCTTGACGGCTTGTGCGAAACCCGCGAGTTCGTCGCCATGGAATTCGACGCCTTGCTGCATGAAGGCAAGGCCCCTGAACCAAGCGGCAGCTCCAACGGCTGCCGCAGTTGCGGCCCGGCGCCACAGCCGGTGGACAGCGAGGAATTCCTCGAACGCCTGCCCGGTGCGTTGGCCGAACGGGTGCGCCGCTGGTGCGACCACCCGCGCATTCGCCTGCTGCGCGACGACAGCAAGCTGCGCCTCGCGCGGCTGGTGCAACGCAGCGCCAGCCTGGTGGCCGAGGGCAAGTGCACCGAAGAAGCCTCACTGCGGTTCATCGACTGGCTCGAACCGCTGCTGCGCCGCGAAACCTACCTCGCGTTGCTGGTCGAACGGCCCGAGGTGCAAAACCGCCTGCTGCGGCTGCTGGGGCTGGCGCGCTGGCCGGCGCAGTTCCTCATGCGCCATCCGGGTGTCATCGACGAACTGGCCGATGAGCGCCTGCTGCATGGCCGCTTCGAGCGCGACAGCTACATCGGCGACCTCGAAGCCCGGCACGAAGCCTGGCAACGCGCCGGCCAAGCCGACGAGGAATCGCTGCTCGACACCCTGCGTCGCGCCCACCATGCCGAGGTCTTTCGCACCTTGGTGCGCGACGTCGAAGGCCACATCACCGTCGAACAGGTGGCTGATGATTTGTCGGCGCTGGCAGATGCCACGCTGCAATGCGCGCTCGACTGGGCCTGGATCCACCTCAAACAACGCCACTGCGAAACCCCGCGCTTCGCCGTCATCGCCTACGGCAAGCTGGGCGGCAAAGAGCTGGGCTATGGCAGCGACCTCGACGTGGTGTTTCTGTTCGATGACAGCGAAGAGGCCGACCCCTACAAAGCCGCCGAGGTCTACTCCGCCTTCGTGCGCAAGCTCATTGGCTGGCTGACGCTGCACACAGCCGGCGAGCTGTTCGACATCGACACCGCGCTGCGGCCCAACGGCAACTCGGGCCTGCTGGTCAGCTCGATCAACAGCTTCGAGCGTTACCAGGTTGGCCGCGGCGGCAACACCGCCTGGACCTGGGAGCACCAGGCCCTGACCCGCGCCCGCTTCTGCGCCGGCTCGCCCGCACTGGCCGCGCGGTTCGAGGCGGTGCGACGTCAGGTGCTGGCCGCGCCGCGCGACAGCGCCGCGCTCCAGCGCGAGGTGATCGAGATGCGCGACAAGGTGCGCAAGGCGCGGCCGGTGCGCGACGGGCTCTATGACGTCAAGCACAGCCCGGGCGGCATGATGGATGCCGAGTTCGCGG
>JAYSYW010000102.1:0-5375 GCA_043727255.1 Rhizobacter sp.
GCTGGCAGTGCGATGCACCGCGAAGCGGTGGGCTTGTTGAGCGGCAAACGCCTGTGAACACACGCTGGCATCTTGCGGCGTTGGCGGGCTTGGGGCTGCTCAGTGCTTGCGGCGCGCTGCCTCCAGGCGCTTCAAGTGCGACGGCTGTGCGGGGGGCTGACGCTTCGGTGAAGGTGCAGGCCTTGGCGCCGGCCAGCTTCGCCCAAGCCATGAGCCGGGGTGCGCCTTCAGCGGTGGGTGTCTACGGCGTGGGCTTGAAGGTCTTGAAAGGCTGGCAGGGCGATGAGGCGACTTGGGGCACCTCGCCCACCGAACACCGCCAGGGAAGCGACCCGTTGACGGTGGACCCCGACGACGAGTTTGTGCGAGGCACCATTGGCGGCGGCTTCTTCATCGACGAAGCCGGCTTCATCGTCACCGCTGGCCATGTGGTGGCCCATGCGAAAGACATCATGGTCGAACTGCACGACCAGCGGGTGCTGCGCGCCGAACTCGTCGGCCATGACAACGACACCGACATTGCGCTGCTGAAGGTCGCGCTGCCCACGCCGATGAAGCCCTTGCTGGGCCGCTCAATCGGTTTGCGCGCTGGCGATTGGGTGCTGGCCGTTGGCGCACCTTATGGGCTCGACCGCTCGGTGGTGGCCGGCATCGTGAGTGGCATGAACCGACACTTCCTGGAAGACGTTGACAGCGTGTTCATCCAGACCGACGTGGCGCTTGGCCCCGGTAATTCCGGCGGGCCTTTGTTCGACAGCTCGGGCGCGGTGGTGGGCATGAACGCGCGGGTGGTCGTCGGCGGCTTCGGCTCGCCCGGCCTGGGGCTGTCGATTCCCATCGAGGTGGTGTTGCAGATTGCGGCCGAACTGCGCCACAGCAGCCATGCCATCGTGCGGCCGCGCCTGGGTGCCAACTTCAGTGATGTGTCGCCGCCCGTGGCCTTGAAAGCAGGGCGGCCGTATGCCAACGGTGCGCTGGTGCGCGACGTCAAGCCCAGCGGCCTGGGGCACACGATGGGCCTGCGTGTGGGCGACATCGTGACCGCCATGAACGACCAGCCGGTGGGCGACAGCTCCGACCTTGCGCGCATGTTGCTGGCGTGGCGCAAGGTGCCAGGCACGCGCATGGTGGTGTTCCGTGAGGGGCGCTACCTGCCGCTTGAGTTGAAGTAAACCAGCCAAGCCAATCAAGCCAGTCACAAGGCAAAGACAGGCCCTGCTCAGCCGATGGCAGCGGGTGCATCGCCCCTTTCGATGGCCCTCACCGGCAAGCGGCCTCAGACCCCGGCGCACGATGCGCTGTTTTCATGACCCAGGAGAGATCAACGTGAGCGTTCGCAACCTCGAAGCATTGTTCCGACCCGCATCGGTGGCCGTCATCGGCGCCTCTGACCGCGAGGGCAGCCTGGGGGCTCTTGTCATGCGCAACCTGCTCGCGGGCGGCTTTGCCGGGCCCATCTGGCCGGTCAACCCGAAGCGATCGAAGGTGGCGGGCGTGCCGGCGTGGGCCTCGGTCGAAGCCTTGCCCCAGGCACCCGGCCTGGCCGTCATCTGCACCCCGGCGCCCACGGTGCCCAAGCTGATCGAACAACTGGGCGCCAAAGGCACCCGCGCCGCCGTGGTGCTGACGGCCGGCCTGCGCGCCACGCCCAAGCCGGGCGAGCCCACGCTGGAGCGGCAGATGCTCGACGCGGCGCGCCCGCACCTGCTGCGCATCCTCGGCCCCAACTGCATCGGCCTGCTGGTGCCGGGCCTCGGCCTGAACGCCAGCTTCGCGCAGTCGGGCGCGCTGCCCGGAAAGCTGGCCTTCGTGTCGCAGTCGGGCGCGCTGGCCACCGCCTTGCTTGATTGGAGCAACGCGCACGGCATCGGCTTTTCGCACTTCATCTCGCTGGGCGACAGCGCCGACGTGGACTTTGGCGACGTGCTCGACTATCTGGGCAGTGACCCCGACACCCGCGCGATCCTGATGTACATGGAGTCGGTCAGCGCGGCGCGCAAGTTCATGTCGGCCGCCCGCGCGGCGGGCCGCAACAAACCCGTGCTGGTGGTCAAGGCCGGCCGCGCGCCCGAAGGCGCCAAGGCGGCGGCTTCGCACACCGGCGCACTGGCCGGGGCCGACAACGTGATCGACGCCGCCTTCCGCCGCGCCGGCATGTTGCGAGTGGACACGCTCGGCGACTTGTTCGACGCCGCCGAAACGCTGGCCCGCGTGCGGCTGTTGCATGGCGAGCGGCTGGCCATCGTCACCAACGGCGGTGGGGCCGGCGTGCTGGCGGCCGATGCCTTGTCGATGAGCGGCGGCTCGCTGGCCAAGCTCGACGACGCGACGATGCGCTTGCTTGATGAAGCCTTGCCGGCCACCTGGTCGCATGGCAACCCGATCGACATCATTGGCGACGCGCCCGTGGCCCGATACACGGCCGCATTGCAAGCGGCCTTGGACTCGCCCGAGGTCGATGCCGTGCTCTTCATGCACGCCCCTTCCGCCGTGGTGCCTTCCGCCGACATCGCCAACGCCTGTTTGCCGTTGATGCACGCTTCACAAAAGCCGGTGCTGACCTGCTGGTTGGGTGGCAACTCGGTGGCCGCCGCGCGCCAGGCCTGTGCCCAGGCCGGCATGCCGACTTACGAAACCCCCGAGCGCGCTGTGGCCGCCTTCTGGCAAATGGTGAACTACCGGCGCAACCGCAAGGCGCTGATGCAGGCACCCACGGCCATTGCCGAAGCCATCGCCCCCGACCTGGCCACCGCACGCGCCGTGATTGCCACTGCGCTGGCAGCGGGCCGCACCGAACTGAACGAGCTTGAAGCCAAGAAGCTGATGGCCGCTTACGGCGTGCCGGTGGTTGAAACGCGCAGCGTGGCCGATGCCGAAGCGGCGGCTGCCGCGGCGCAAGAGATCGGCTTCCCGGTGGTGTTGAAGATCTTGTCGCCACAGATATCGCACAAGTCAGACGTGGGTGGCGTGGCGCTTGACCTCGGCAGCGCCGAGGCCGTGAAAGCGGCGGCCGGCCAGATGCTGCGCCGCGTGGCCGGCCTGCGGCCCGATGCGCACATCGCCGGCTTCACCGTGCAAAACATGGTGCAGCGCGCACGGGCGCACGAGCTGATCGTGGGTGTGGCCACCGACGCGGTGTTCGGCCCGGTGCTGATGTTCGGCCAGGGCGGCACCGCCGTCGAAGTGGTGAAAGACCGCGAAGTGGCGCTGCCGCCGCTGAACATGAACCTGGCCGCCGACCTGGTGAGCCGCACCCGCGTGTCGCGCCTGTTGGCGGGCTACCGCGACCGCCCGCCCGCCGACATGAACGCCGTCTACACCACGTTGGTGAAGGTGTCGCAAATGGTGTGCGACCTGCCCGAGCTGGCTGAACTCGACATCAACCCCTTGCTGGCTGACGAGCAGGGCGTGATCGCGCTCGACGCCCGCGTGAAGCTCAATGCCCATGCGGCCCCCGGCACGCAGCGGCTGGCGATTCGCCCGTACCCGGCGCAGTTTGAAGAGCACACAGAAGTGCTCGGGCAGGTGACCGTCATCCGCCCCATCCGGCCCGAAGACGAAGCGCTGATGCGGTCGCTCTATGAACATGCCACCCCGCACGACCTGCGGCTGCGCTTCTTCATGGCCCGGCGCGAAGTGCCCCGCTCCGAGTTGGCCCGCTACAGCCAGATCGACTACGACCGCGAGATGACCTTCGTGGCCGTGGCCCCTGGATTGGGTGATGACGGCCTGCTGGGCGAGGTGCGCACCGTGTGCGACCCCGACCACGAACGCGCCGAGTTTTCGATTCAAGTGCGCACTGGCTGGCAGGGTGGCGGCCTGGGCAGGCGCTTGTTGACCAAGGCCATCGACTACCTGCGCGAACGCGGTGTGACGCAAGTGACCGGCGAATGCCTGCCCGCCAACGCCGCCATGGCCAAACTCGCCAGCAGCCTTGGCTTCAAGGTGCACCCGCGCGACGACGACGACACGCTGGCGCTGCAGCTCGACCTGACCTCACGAACGTGAACGCTTGCCAATACCGGCTCTGTTGACTTGCGAGTGGGTACAGCCCCCTCCACCCGTTCGCCCTGAGCAGGGACTGAGCTTGTACAGGCTCAGCCCGAACGGGATTGGGTGTCATTCACCCACTCGAATTTCAAGAGAGGCTAATACCCAACCAGCTTGCGGCTGAACCGGGGGAGCGCCCATTTCGCAACTTTTGCGGCACCCACACACACCAGCACGATGCCCGTCACCACAACAACAAATGCGAGCCAGGAATCGGTTCGCAGGCTGCGATGTCGGCCTGCCGAATGAAGTAGATGACGAAGGGGTGAAGGAAGGCGGCCGCACACAGGCCAGATGCCCATTGCTTCAACCCACTGGTTTGTGGTGATTGATCAGTCTTCGTAACATCGCTGCGGAAATTCAACCCAACCCAACAACCCAGCGGCATTCCCTTCGCCATGTCACAACCCTCTGAAACCCTCGCGTCGGCGGGGGCGAAACTCAAAATCGCCGTGATGGGCGCCGGTGCCGTGGGTTGTTATTACGGCGGCATGCTGGCGCGCGCCGGCCACAGCGTGGTGCTGATCGGTCGGCCCGAACACGTGCAGGCGATCGAGCGCAAGGGCTTGCGGCTCGAAACCCAGTCCTTTGAAGAACACGTGCGCATGTCTGCCAGCACCGAAGCCCATGCGGTGCGCGGTGCGGCGCTGGTGCTGTTTTGCGTGAAGTCCACCGACACCGAATCGGCCGCCGTGCAGTTGCAACCGCACCTGTCGCCCGACACGCTGCTGCTGACCTTGCAAAACGGGGTGGACAACGCCGAGCGGCTGCGCGCCGTGCTGGCGCAGCCGGTGGCCGCCGCGGTGGTCTACGTGGCAACCGAAATGGCGGGCCCGGGCCACGTGCGACACCATGGGCGGGGTGAACTGGTCATCGAGCCTTCAACCGGCAGCGCGGCATTGGTTCAGGTGCTGGCCGAGGCGGGCATTCCCACCGAGGTGTCACACAACGTGCGGGGCGCGTTGTGGGCCAAGCTGATCTTGAACTGCGCCTACAACGCACTGTCTGCCATCACCCAGTTGCCCTACGGCCGCCTGGTGCAAGGCGAAGGGGTGGCCGAGGTGATGCGCGCCGTGGTCGACGAATGCCTGGCGGTGGCGCGGGCCGATGGCGTGCAGGTGCCCGGTGATGTGGACGCGGCGGTGCGCCGCATTGCCGAGACGATGCCGGCGCAGTTGTCGTCCACCGCGCAAGACCTGGCGCGTGGCAAACGCAGCGAGATCGACCACCTGAACGGCGTGGTGGTGCGCCGGGGCGAAGCGCTGGGCATTCCGACACCCGCCAACCGTGTGTTGCAGGTGCTGGTGAAGCTGCTCGAAAGCAAG
>JAYSYW010000103.1:0-5366 GCA_043727255.1 Rhizobacter sp.
GCAAGCCTGCGGTAGGAAACGAAGCGCGACAGCGCCGGCGCGTAGTCGCTGGTGCGTTCAGCCGCACGCATGGATTCAGTCAGCAACAAGGGGAACACCGCCGGCTGCGTGGCCATGGCCACCGACAGCGGCTGGCCTTCGTCGATGGCTCGCATCAGGCCGCCGATGACGCCTTTGCCTGCGCTCTTGCCACCGCCCTTTCCACTGCTCTTGCCACTGGAAGCGCTCTCCTTGTCGGCCAGCGTGTGCAAGGCCTCGCGCACCGTCACGCCGGCTTGCACCATGGCCAGCAGCTCTTGGCAAAACAGGTCGAGCGCGAACGAGCCCGCACCGCCGACTGAGGCGCGTGTGTGGCCCGCGCCGCGCACCTCGTCGAGCTGGATCACCGACAGCCCACTGCGCGCGGCGGCACGGCGTGCGGCGGCGGCATCGGGCGCGTCAAGCACCAGGCGGCGCTCAACCGATGCCGCATCGACAGCCACGATGCGGAACTGCAAGGTCGTCACGGTGCCCGCCGTTTCAAGAAGTGCGGCGGGCGTTCAACGTTCGATGCCCACGTCTTGAGCGTCGCCGCTGCCGCCGGGTTGGGCGTCTTTGCCCAGGCTCAGCAGGTCGTAGTCGCCCTTGGCGCCAGGCACGCGGTACAGATAAGGCTGGCCCCAGGGGTCGTTGGGCAGGCTGCCTTTGAGGTACGGGCCAGCCCAGCGCGCTTCTTCATCAGGCTTGGCGGTCAGCGCGGCCAGGCCTTGTGTCGCGTTGGGGTAGCGGCCGAGGTCGATGCGGTACTGGTCGAGCGCCTTTTCCAGTGAGTCGATCTGCGCGCGGGCGATCTTGGTTTCGCTCTTGCCGATCTGGCCGAAGAACTTCGGGCCCACCAGGCCGGCCAGCAGGCCAATGATGACCAGCACCACCAGCAGTTCCAACAAGGTGAAGCCGCGTGCGGCCGTGCGTTGCGAACGTGTCGTTTCCATCGTGGTGTGTGGCGTCAGCCTGTGGTGCCGTTGGCTTGTGGGGCGGGTGCGTCGCGCATGCTCGACGAGCCCAGCAGCTTCATCGAGATGGCCTTGGAGACGGCCTGTGCGCGGTTGGTGGCGTTGAGCTTGCGCAGGATCTTCTGCACATGGTTCTTCACCGTCAGCGGGCTGATGCTGAGGATCATGCCGATCTCGAGGTTGCTCTTGCCCTCTCGGATCCAGCGCAGGATCTCGACCTCTCGGTGGGTGATCGACGCGTCGGGGTTGTCGCTGTTCTCGACCTCGGCAGCCGGCCGCTCACGTGTCTGCGCGCGGCTGTAGGCACTGAAGACATGCGGCAGCAGCAATTGCGCACGCGGCAGCAAGCGCGGGTCGGTCATCTTCTTCAGCGACACGAAAGCGAAGAAGCAATGCGCGGAGGCGGCGGCCTGCGCCTTCGGAATGCCATGCACGAGGCAGTCACCGAACCCCAGCGCCGCCATCTCATCGCCCAGTCGCGCAATGGCGGAGTCGGGCGAGTCGGTGGACACCATCAGCGGTTCATAGCCATCACCGATCCAGCGGTCGATCAGGTCGTTGGCGACGCCATCACGCGGGTGGCACAAGCGCGCCAGCGCCTCGGGATCGACCGGCACGCTGAAGTAATAGTCGAACAACATGCGGGCGCTTTGGTTGCGGGGCATGCCGCACACCAGCACGTCGTGCGGCAGCACGGCTTGCAGCCGCACCTGCGCCCACACAAAAAATTCATACCGCCGCCGCACCAGCACGGCATCGGCCATCACCGCCATCAGCGCGGCTTGGTCGCCGCCATCAAGAATGGGGTGGGGGTCGGCGAAGGTCTCGCCCTTCATCGGACGCACAAGGGCGGGCGGTTCGATCAACAAGCCTTCAGGATGCATGGGTTTGCTTCACGACAGGTCGTACAGGGGGCGAGAGGGTGCGCAAGTCAAACCCGAGAGCCAGCACCCGACTCACCGGCATCCGCACGCGTCGCACAGCCGGGCTTCGGCCATGCGACAAAGGAATGAAAGGGGTCGAAGCAAGCATCGAGGTCATGGCATGAAAGCCAGCGACGCTAACCAGGACATATGACGACTTGTTGAAGGGTTGACGACAAGTACCGCCATCGCCTCAGCCGCTGAAGTGCGCGTCATCACGCTGTCACGCGGTGTGTGGGGCATCTGACGGGCGGCCTTTGCGGCGCAGGCGGCGAAGCTGGCTGAGCGACAGCACGGCGGCGCCCGCGGCCAACATCAGGATCGAGCTGGCTTCAGGGACCGGCGACACGTTCAACTGGAAGCGCACGACCATGTCGTCGTAGTCCATGCCGCCACTGCCGAAGGCGCCGTCTTCAAACAGCAGCTTCCCCGACAAGCCGCCCCGGTCGAGGCTGACACCGAAGTTGCTGTCGTTCCAGGCGTAGTTGCGGCCATTGGCCGCGCCACTCAATTCGCCGAGCGTGTGAAAGCTGAAGTCGAGCAAGCCAGTCAACACCGGTGCGGTGACCATCGTGTTGAAGGCCGCGTTGCTGTCGATCATCGAAAAACCACCGGGGCCGAAGAACTGGTTGCGCACGCCAGTGCCCAGGTCTTTGCTCTCGTACGCGTAGCTGATGGTCGCACCCCTCAATTGGCGTGGGTCAAGCGTGAGGCGCAGCCGGCCCACTGCGTAATCGACCGGGCCACCCAGGATTTGCGACGAACCGTTGGTGCGGCCTGCAGAGGTTGCATTCACGACCTCCAGAAAGCTTTGGGCTTGCGCGGCGGGTGCAAGGAAGGCGGCAACCAGGGCGGCTGAGGACAAGGCTTTTTTCATTCGGGTTCTCCTGAAGGGTGAGTTGATTCCGCATGGGCCGGGCTGGCTGGGGCACATGACAAAGCAGTGACGAAAGACCCTGCATTTGCGGGGCCTGCGTGGTGAATTTCAGAATCAAATCGTAGAGAGCGTCTGCAATCGCAGCTATCACAGTTCAGCGTCAAAGCACGTGCACCAGCAGTCCATTCGGACTATCAAAACCACATCGTTGTGCGGGTTTCAGCGTCATTCGTGTTGCGCCGTTCGGCGCACCCCTTGACCAGGGGGGATGACGTGTCCATGCACGTTTAACCGATTGCGGGCTTGCGCCGACAAGCCCCCACGGTGCTTCGGCGAGACATCAAATCGTCAAGCGCCACGTTTATCGTCGTCACACGTGTTTTCAACAGACTGCCGCCCCTGCGGTCGGCTTTGTTGACCGCGATCTCTCTCCACTGCCGGCCCACTTGATGTCCCGTTTTTCCATTCCCCAACCGGCGCTGGTGCGCGCCCTTCCTTTTGCGCTGTTCATCGCCCTGCTTGCTTTGCGCGGTGTGGTCGATGGCAGCGGAACCTTGCACTGGCTGTACGCGTTGCAGGCCGGTGCCACCGCCGCCGCGTTGGCTTTGCTGTGGCACCACTACCGCGAGTTGCGTGAACACACCGGCGCCGCGCCCTTGTTGCAGGGCTTGGCGGCCGTGGCGGCCGGCCTGGTGGTGTTCGTGCTGTGGATCACCCTGACCGACGACTGGATGCGCGTGGGCGAGCCGGTGGCGGGCTTCATTCCAGTCAATGCCGACGGCACCCTGCAGTGGCCACTGATCGCAGCCCGCCTGGCGGGCGCGGCGCTGGTGGTGCCGGTGATGGAAGAGCTGTTCTGGCGTTCGTTGGTCATGCGGTGGATCGACCGCCGCGACTTCCTCAGCCTGCCGCCGCGCGAGGTGAGCCTGTATGCGCTGTGTGTCAGTTCGGCCGTGTTCGCCTTGGCGCACGACCTGTGGCTGGCCGGCCTGATCGCCGGGCTGGTGTTTGGCGCGCTGTACCGCTGGACTGGCCGCATCTGGCACGCGATCGTCGCCCACGCGGTGGCGAACTTGGCTTTGGGCCTGTGGGTGGTGCAGCAGCGCGCATGGGGCTTCTGGTGAAGCACGCGGGGGCCGTCGCGTTGATCGCGGCGGCCTGCTGCGCCCACCTGCCGGCGCGGGGTGCCGACGACCGTGGCGTGCATGGTTCTCTGGGCTTGTCGGTGCAGGCCGATGACAACCTGTTCCGCCTGCCCGAGGGCGTGCGCCCGGCGGACATGGGTGTGGGTTCGGGTACGGGCGATGCATCCAGCGGCCAACAGCGCGGCGACACCGTGACCTCGTATGTGGCCAGCATCGACGCCGCCTTGGTGGCCGGCCGCCAGCGGGTCGGCCTGACTGCAACACAGCGCGAAACCCATCTGTCGCGCTACAGCAGCTTTGACACCAGCACACACCGGCTCGCCGCCCGCTGGGACTGGCAGATCGGCAACCACTGGTCGGGTGTGCTGGGCAGCAGCGAAGACGAAAGCGCGAGCGAACTGCGCGACCTGCTGGCCGGCTCTGCACGGCGCAGCGTGTTGAGCACACGGGTTGCCCAGGCACACATCGACTGGCGGCCGCGGCCCGACCGTCGCATCAGCCTCGGCCATGAACGCCACCGAGGCCGCAACGACCTGCCGGCGCGCGCCACCACCGACTTCGACGTGACGCAAGACAGCCTTGAAGCCGCGTGGCGCACGGGAGTCGGCAACGAATTTTTGGTGCGCTGGCGGCGATCGGCCAACGCCTACCCGAACCGCTTTGGCGCGGGCCTGCGCGACCCTGGCTACAGGCAGAACGACGCCGACATCGGCCTGCTGCTGCGGCCCGGCGGGCGCACCCGCGCCGACCTGCGGCTGGGCTACGGCAAGCGCAGAAGCGAGTTGTCAGGCCAGCGTGACTACGAAGGCCCGGTGGGGCGCGTGTCGGTGTCGTGGGACGCGATCCGCGAGCTCAGCCTTGACGTGGAGCTGAGCCGCGACCTGAACGATGCCGGCGCCTTCCAGCGGCCCTACGCCATTGCCACCCAACGCGGCGCGGGCGCGCAACTCGCGCTCACGACCCAGGTGCAACTGGCTTGGCGCTGGACGCAACGCCGCACCGACTACGCTGGCGGCCTGCTCGCCCTGCCTGCCGAATTCGCATTCGACGCACGCGACCGTGTCACCACCTCGCGCTTGTCATTGGCATGGGTGCCGCGCCTGCGCTGGCAGGTCACCGCCGGCTGGCAGCGCGGCCGGCAAGACTCCACCGGCATCACCCGCCCGTACACGAATGAAGCCTTCGATGTGGGCACGCAATACAGCTTCTGATGCGGCGCGCGTGTCACATCCACCCCGTTCGCACTGAGCCTGTCGAAGTGCCCGCACCCTTTTGCCTCACCCCGCCTGTGCACAAATGCAGCCTTCGCCCTGACACGCAATACAGCTTCTGATGTGGCGTGCGTGTCACATCCACCCCGTTCGCACTGAGCCTGTCGAAGTGCCCGCACCCTTTTGCCTCACCCGCCTGTGCACAAATGCAGCCTTCG
>JAYSYW010000104.1:0-12204 GCA_043727255.1 Rhizobacter sp.
GGACCGCCTCCGTCGGGTCGCCTTTCTTTGCTTCCTTTCTTTGGCGACCCAAAGAAAGGAAGTCGGCCGCCGGGCCGAAACCCCGGCGCGGACTCCCCCAGCGGGGAACCCAAGCAAAACCGAGCAGGACTTCGACAAGCTCAGCCCGAACGGAACACTGAGATTCGCGAGGGGCTTCGATACCTCAGCCCGAACGGGTCTGGGGATGCGCGGCCCCTTGATGTGATGCGCATCCCGCGCCGATCCGAGCAGGGACTTCGACAGGCTCAGTCCGAACGGAACACTGAGGTTCGCGAGGGGCTTCGATACCTCAGCCCGAACGGGTATAGGGACGCGCGACCCCTTGATGTGATGCGCATCCCGAGCAGATCCAAGCAGGGTCTTCGACGGGCTCAGCCCGAACGGAACATGGAGGCACGCGAGAAGCTTCGATACCTCAGCCCGAACGGCTATGGGGATGGGCGGCCCGTCGATACACCACGCATGCGATGCGAAATCACCCCGGCCGCTGACGCAATCAAACCCCAACAAGGCCTCATGTGACCCCCCCCCTCCAATCCCTCGGCTTCATCGGCCTCGGCGTCATGGGCGAGCCCATCTGCCGCAACCTGCACGCCAAATCCGGCCTGCCCATCAGCGCGCTCGACAAAGACCCCGCCCCCCTCGACCGCCTCACAGCCCAGGGCGTGCAAGCAAGCCGCACCACCCAAGGCGTGCTCAACAACAGCGACGTCATCTTCCTGTCGCTCCCCTCCGGCGAAGTCGTCCACCAACTCGCCCACGCCGAAGACGGCCTGTTGAACAACATCAGGCCAAACCAGATCGTCATCGACCTCAGCACCTCCCCGGTCCACACCACCCGCGCCCTCGCCGCCGAGTTCGACAAACGCGGCGCGCACTTCATCGACGCCCCCGTGGCCCGAACCCGCGCCGCCGCCGAAGCCGGCACGCTTTCGGTCATGGTTGGCGCCACCGAACAGCTGTTCGCGCACATCAAGCCCCTGCTCGAAACCTTCGCCACCGACATCACCCTCTGCGGCCCCGTCGGCTGCGGCCAGGTGGTGAAGATCCTCAACAACATGGTGTTGTTCGAGACCGTGGCCGCGCTGTGCGAAGCCAAGGCCATTGGCGAACGCGCGGGGGTTGACGCCACGCTGCTGTTCGACACCCTCGCCAAAGGCTCCGCCGACAGCTTTGCCCTGCGCAACCACGGCATGAAGGCCATGTTGAAAAACGACTTCCCCGAGCGCGCCTTCTCGGTCGAATACGCCCGCAAAGACCTCATGTACGCGCTGCGCCTGGCGCTCGACACCGGCGTCGATGCGCCCGGCGCGCGCACCGTGGACGACTGGTATGCCCAAGCCATCGAAGCCGGCCTCGGCGGAAAATATCACCCCGTCATCAGCCAGTTGATCGGCCGATGAACCCCCCTTCCAACCCCACGGCGCAAGCCTTCCCACCCCATGCCCAGGATTGCCCCCGATGCCCCAGCCGCACCCGCCGATGGCGTGGCGGCGGTCGATCGCGCGTTGACCATCTCCACCACGCTGGCCCAGGCCAGCGCGCCGCTCACGCTGGCCGACCTGGCCCGGCTCACCGGCATGTACAAGAGCACGCTGCTGCGCCTGCTGGCCTCGCTGCAACGCGCCGGGTTGGTGGTCCACCGCAGCGACAAACGCTATGCGCTGGGGCCGCTGGCCTTTCTGTTTGGCCGCAGCTTCGAGCTGACCCATGGGCTGAAGGAAGGCATTCAGCCGGTGCTCGAATGGCTGGTGAACCACGGCACCGAAAGCCCGTCGTTCCATGTGCGCCATGGCAAGGATTCACGGCTGTGCCTGTTCCGCATCGACTCGGCGCATTCCACGCTCGACCGCGTGCGGGCCGGCGACGTGCTGCCCTTGAGCAAAGGCGCCGGGGGCCGGGCGTTGAGCGCCCATGCGCAGGGCGTGGGCCGCGATGTGGACCCGGCCGGCATTGCGCCGCTGCTCTTCAACTCGTTCGGCGAACGCGACCCGCTGTGCGGCGCGATCGCCGTGCCGGTGTTCGGGCCCTCGGGCATCTTGCTCGGCGCGCTGTCACTGTCGGGTCCGCTCGAACGGTTTTCCGAACTCGCGGTGCAACGCATGAGCGGCTTGCTGCTGACGGCCGGCGAAAACGCCACACGGTCGCTCGGTGGCCTGTGGCCCCAACCCGGCCCGCACGCCGCGCCGCAGCCGCAGGCCTGAAGCAGCCGCAACCCGCAGCATGCGGAGGCGCCCATGGCCGCGCCTGAATTCGACTGCGACGTGCTCGTCATCGGCGGCGGCAACGCCGCGCTGTGCGCCGCCATCACCGCGCGCGAAGCGGGTGCCCGCGTGATTCTTCTTGAGAGCGCGCCCAAGGTCTGGCGCGGGGGCAACAGCCGCCACACACGCAACCTGCGCTGCATGCACGACGCACCCACCGAGGTGCTGACCGACGCTTACGGCGAAGACGAATACTTCGCCGACCTGCTGCGCGTGACCGGCGGGCAGACCGACGAAGCCTTGGCCCGGCAGGTCATTCGCGCCTCGGCCACCGCCACCGGGTGGATGAAGCAACACGGCGTGCGCTTCCAGCCCTCGCTGGGCGGAACGCTGCACCTGGGCCGCACGAATGCCTTCTTCCTGGGCGGTGGCAAGGCGCTGGTCAACGCCTACTACGCAGCGGCTGAAAAGCTCGGCGTCGAGCTGCGCTACGAAGCCGAGGTGACCGACCTTCACATCGAAGACGGCTGCTTCCAACACGCCGTGGTGCAACACGCCGGGCAGGCGATGCGGCTCAGCGCGCGGGCCGTCGTCATTGCCTCGGGCGGCTTCGAGTCCAACCTCGATTGGTTGCGTGAAGCCTGGGGCCCGGCGGCCGACAACTTCATCATCCGGGGCACGCCCTACAACCTGGGCACGGTGCTGAAGAAGCTGCTTGAGCGCGGCATGGAATCGGTAGGCGACCCGACGCAATGCCATGCCGTCGCCATCGACGCGCGTGCGCCCAAGTTCGACGGCGGCATCGTGACGCGGCTCGATTGCGTGTCGCTCGGCATCGTGCTCAACCAGAACGGCGAACGCTTCTACGACGAAGGCGAAGACTTCTGGCCCAAGCGCTACGCCATCTGGGGCCGGCTGGTTGCGCAACAGCCCGGGCAGATCGCCTATTCGCTGATCGACCACAAGGCCATCGGCCGCTTCATGCCATCGGTGTTTCCGGCCGTTGAGGCCAACAGCATCGAAGAACTGGCGTTGAAGCTGGAGCTGCCGGTGCAAGAGGTGTTGCACACCGTGGCCGAATTCAACGCCGCCGTGCGGCCCGGCCGCTTTGACCATGCGGTGCTCGACGACTGTCGCACCCAAGGCCTGGCGACCGACAAAACCCACTGGGCGCAGCGGCTCGACACACCGCCCTTCCATGGCTACCCGCTGCGCCCCGGCATCACCTTCACCTACCTCGGCGTGCGTGTCGATGCGCGTGCCCGTGTGCGCATGGCAAGCGGTGACTTCACCCACAACCTGTTCGCGGCCGGCGAGGTGATGGCTGGCAACATCCTCGGCAAAGGGTATGTGGCCGGCATCGGCATGACCATCGGCACGGTGTTCGGGCGCATTGCCGGCGCTGAGGCCGCGCGTTTGGCGCTGAACCCCACGTCCATCCAACAACAAGACCATGCTGCCGCTTGAAGCCCTGATCGAAGAAGCCCGCAAAGAAGCCCGCAAAGACATGGGCATCTGCAACGCCTGCCGCTACTGCGAAGGCTATTGCGCGGTGTTCCCGGCGATGGAACGGCGGCTGAGCTTCAGCGCGGCCGACCTGAACTACCTGGCCAACCTGTGCCACAACTGCGGCGAGTGTTTTCATGCCTGCCAGTACGCACCGCCGCATGCCTTCGCCGTCAACGTGCCGCAGTCGCTGGCGAAGGTGCGCGCCGCGTCGTACCGGCAGCATGCGTGGCCGGGGCCTCTGGCGAGGCTGTTCGACCGCAACGGCTTGTTCGCCGCGTTGGCGCTGGCGATCGGCCTCAGCTTGATGCTGGCGCTGGCCCTCGCCTTGAACGGCCATGCCTCGGCCTTGTTCGAGCCCGTGCCCGGGGGCAACTTCTACCGCTTCATGCCGCACGGTGTGATGGCCGGGGCGTTTGGCGCGGTGGGCGGCTTCGTGCTGCTGGCGTTGCTGATCGGTGGCTTGCGGTTCTGGAAAGACAGCGGTGAAAGCCTGGCTTCACTGACCCAACCCTTCGCGTTGCGCGAAGCGCTGCGCGATGTGCTGACGCTGAAATACCTGCATGGCGGTGGCACCGGCTGCGCCTCACCCGGTGAGCCAGGCTCAAGCGCGCGCCGCTTGTTCCATCACTTCACGATGTACGGCTTCTTGCTGTGCTTCGCGGCCACCAGCGTGGCCACCGTTTATCACTACGCCTTCGGCTGGCCGGCACCGTATGGCTACCTCAGCCTGCCGGTGCTGCTGGGCACGGTGGGCGGCGTTGGTTTGCTGATCGGCCCGGCGGGGCTGTGGTGGGTCAAGCGCCAGCGCGAGCCGGCCACCGCCGATGCACAACAGAACGGCATGGACGTGGCCTTCATCGCGCTGCTGGGGCTGACGAGCGCCAGCGGCCTGGCCCTGCTGGCGCTGCGCGAAACGGCTGCGCTCGGCAGCTTGCTGGTGGTGCACCTGGGCATCGTGCTGGCGCTCTTCATCACGCTGCCCTACGGCAAGTTCGTGCACGGGCTGTACCGGGGCGCGGCCTTGCTGAAGTACGCGCTGGAGCGGCGCCGCCCGCACCACGGCGTGGGTGGTGAATAAGAGCGGCTGCAAGGCCTGGTCGAAATGCCACCTCAAGTGGTCAAGAGACGGGCTTCGGATTGAAGACGCGGCGCAGCACCACTTTGCGCAGCTCGCCCACCCACAGCACCGCGCTGCCCATGGCCACGCAGACGGCCCATTGGTCGAGGCTGAGAGCCGACGTTCCGAAGGCGGTGTTGAGCAGGCCCACATGCACCACCGCCACCTGCAACATCACCGACAGGCCGACCGCGCCCCACAGCCAGCCGTTGACAAACAAATGGTGGAAGGCGCTGGTGGTTTCGGACCGCGCGTTGAAGCAGTTGAACAACTGCGCGAACACCAGCACCGTGAAGCCGGCGGTGCGCGCGTTCGTCAGGTCGCGGTTGCCTTCGATCAGGCCACCGGGCAGGTAGAAGTCGATCGTCAACAGCGTGGCCAGCGCCATCACCGCGCCGCACAGCATCACGCCCCACCACATGCGCGCGTCGATGGCGCGCTCGTTCATGTGGCGCGGCTTGCGGGCCATCACGTCGTCGGTTTCCGGGTCGATGCCCATCGCCAGCGCGGGGCCTGAATCGGTGATCAGGTTGATCCACAAAATCTGCGTGGCCAGCAGCGGCAGCACCAGGGCTTCGCCACCGCCGCCAAGGCCAATGACCCCTGCGCCCACCACGCCCAGAAACACCGTGAGCACCTCGCCCATGTTGGACGACAGCAGGTAGCGCAAGAACTTGCGGATGTTGTCGAAGATGGCGCGACCCTCGCGCACCGCTTCGACGATGGTGGCGAAGTTGTCGTCGGCCAGGATCATCTTGGCCGCTTCCTTGGTCACCTCGGTGCCGGTGACCCCCATGGCCACGCCGATGTCGGCCGCCTTCAGCGCGGGCGCGTCGTTCACGCCGTCGCCGGTCATGGCGACCACGTTGCCGTCGGCCTGCAGCGCATCGACGATGCGCAGCTTGTGCACCGGCGCCACGCGCGCAAAGACCGATGTTTCGCGCACCGCCGCTTTGAAGCCGGCATCGTCGAGCGCGTCGAGGTCGGCGCCGGTCAGCGCCTTGGCGCCGGGCTCCACGATGCCCAGGTCGGCCGCGATGCGCGCCGCCGTGCGCGGGTGGTCGCCGGTGATCATGATCACGCGGATACCCGCGCGGTGCGCCTCGCGGATCGCCACGCCGGCCTCTTCGCGCGGCGGGTCAATGATGCCCACCGTGCCCACGAAGATCAGCTCGCGCTCCAGCGTGTCGGTGGCCTGCGGGTCTTCGCCGTCGGCGAGCGGCCGGTAAGCCACGGCGAGTGTGCGAAAGGCGGCGTCCGACAGCGCGGCCACATCGGCCTCGGCGCGTTCGCGCAGGGCGGCGTCGAAGGGCAGCACGTCCATGCCCACGCGGGCGCGTGTGCAGTGCGCCATCAGCACATCGGGTGCGCCCTTGGTGATGACGATCACCGCGTCGCCTTGTTCATGGTCGCGCGCGATGCTCGACATCATCTTGCGGTCAGACGTGAACGGGATCTCGCCAATGCGCTCGAAACGCTGCTTGCGCCGGTCGGTCAGGCCCAGCTTGCGTTCGGCCACAAGGAACGCGGCTTCGGTGGGGTCACCCAGAATTTCCCATTCACCGCTGGGCAACTGCCGCAGGTCGGCGTTGCTGGCCAGGCTGCCGCCGCTCAGCACGACCACGTGTTCGGCATGCACGGGGCCGGGGCTCAACGTGCCGCCGGCGTGTTCAAAGCGGCCTTCCGGCACGTAGCCCACGCCGCTCACGTGGCTGTCGCCTGAAGCCGTCATCACCCGGCCAATCGTCATCTCGGAACGGGTCAGCGTGCCGGTCTTGTCGGAACAGATCACCGAGGCCGCGCCCAGTGTTTCAACCGACGACAGCTTCTTGACGATGGCGTTGCGGCCCGCCATGCGCTGCACGCCGAGCGCCAGCACCACCGACAGGATCGCCGGCAGGCCCTCGGGCACCGCCGCCACCGCCAGGGACACGCCGAGCAGCAGCACGGTGATCACGTCTGAAGCCGTGTGAATTTCGGACAGCGCGAGAACAGTGCCCACCACCACCACCGCGATGACCACCACTGCGGTGCCCAGCATGCGGCCGATGCGGGTCACCTCTTTCTGCAATGGCGTGGGTTCTTCCAGCGTGCTTTCCAGCATCTCGGCAATGGCGCCCATTTCGGTGTGCATGCCGGTGGCCGTGACCAGCGCGCGCGCCGTGCCCTGTGCAACGGCGGTGCCCTTGAACACCATGTTGAAGCGTTCGCCCAGCGGTGCCTGTGCGGCCAGCGTGGCGGCGTCTTTCAGCACGGCTTCGCTCTCGCCGGTCAATGAGGCTTCTTGCACACGCAGCGTGTTGGCCTGCAGCAGCCGCGCGTCGGCGCCCACCGCGTCGCCTTCACCCAGCACCAGCACATCGCCCCGCACCAACTCGGCGCTGGGGATGCGTTGCTCTTGGCCGTCGCGCAGCACGGTCGAGTTCACCTCAGTCATGCGGGCCAATGCGGCGACGGCGTTTTCGGCCCGGGCCTCTTGCACGTGGCCCAGCACCGCGTTGAGCAACACCACCAGCGCGATGACGATCGCATCGACCGGCCAGCCCACCCGGCCTTCGATCAGCCAGGCCGCCAGCGCCACCACCACGGCCACCAGCAGCAGCACGACCAGCGGGTCTTGGAACTGCGCCAGCACGCGGCGCCACAGCGGCCGCACGGGCTTGGCCCGCAAGGTGTTCGGCCCGTCTTGCGCCAACCGGCGCGCGGCTTCAGAGGCGCTGAGTCCGCGTGCGGGGTCGGCCGCAAGGGCACGCGCCACCGCCTCGGAGTCTTGCAACGAAGGGTCGCCCGAGCCTGAAGCGGGTGCGCCTGGCGTGGCCGCAGCGCTGTCGGTGCGTGCTTCAGAAGAGGGGCGGGGAATCGGTGCGGTCATGGGGTGCAACGCTGCAATCGGTGGCTGAGCCTACGGCAACCGGGGTGGAAACCATGCCGGCTCGACGGGGGCCGCGACCGTTGTGCGTGGTGAAAAGGGAGAGCCTGTGAACGAGTGAAGAGCAGCCGCAGCTTTGAGATGCCCGCCTCACTGCGCACGGGCCGGGGCGCTGTGCACCAGCCGCAGCCGGTTGCGCATCGGCGGGCTGGGCAGCCACTCGGCCACGCCCCGCCGGTGCACCGCGCGATACACGTGAGCCATCTCGCTGGCGACGTGTTTCCAGGTGTACATGGCACACGCCCGGTGGGCGCCCATGCGGCCCATCGAGCCGGCAAGAAACGGGTTGGCCTGCAACTGCGACAGCCACCGCGCCAAGGCCTGCGTGTCGTGCGGCAGCACCAGAAAGCCGGTGACGCCATCGACCAACACGTCTTGCAGATTGCCCGCCGCACTGCCGATCACCGGCGTGCCGCAGGCCATGGCTTCGAGCGGGGTGAGAGGGCTCTGTTCGGTGGGGCTTGGGGCCGGCTCCGGCAGGCACACCACCACGTCGGCGGCGGCGCAGAAGCGGCGCAACTCTTCGCGCGGGCGTGGGCCGGTGAAGGTCAGGCGCGGGGCGACTCGGCTGGCATCGCCCCCCACCACCAGCAAGCGCGAGGGCAGGTCAGCCGGCAACTGCGCCAGCGCGTTTGCCGTGACCTTGATGCTGTGGTGCAACGGGCCACCGCCGTGTTGCATCACGATGAATTCGTGCGGATCGAGGCCGAGTTGCTGGCGGGCGAGGCTGCGGCTCATCGGGCTGAAGCTGTGCGGGTCGTAGCCGCCCGGCACGGTCACCAGCTTGCTGGGCCTTGCGCCGTGCAGGCGGGTGAGCTGGTTGCGGTCTTGTGGGCCTTCGGCGACCACCATGTCGGCGCTTCGCACCAGCGCATCTTCGATCTCGACGCGGGCCGGCGCGGCGAGTACCTCGGCCCTTGACGCCAAGCCATGAAAGCTCATCACGAACGGCAGCCCCATCACCTGCTTGAGCCGCTGCGCCACCAGCCCAGACGAGAAGAAGTGCGCATGAGCGACGTCGTAACGCAAGCTGCTGCACAGCATGCGTTCTGTGGCGCGGATGAACCCAGGCAAGTGCTGCAGCGCCTGCTCGGCCGGCAGGTGGCCTGCGTGGCCAGCATCAAGGTGCAGCACCCGCAGGTTGGGGCACACATGCCGCACCAGTGGCAGGCTGGCGCTGTCGCGCCGTGTCAGCACGTCCACATGGTGCCCCGCGTGCGCCAATTGCCGCGCCACCTGCGCCACGTGGTTGCCCAAGGCACGCGCTTGCGCACTTCGCGCGCGGCCCTCTGTGGCCAGGGGCGAAACGTGCTCGCAAATCATTGCGATGCGCAGGGAGTCGGTCATGGGGGGCCACCGCAGAGTCGTTGGCTGTGTGGGGCAAACGGCATGCCCGTGGCGGTGGTGATGTGAGGGGCCGTGGGTTCAGGCGCCCCGCGGGTGGGCAGCCCGCGGGGCGAGCATGAATTACAGCAAGGTCTGCGACTTACGTGCCTGACGAGCCCAGAGCCTGGAGGGGCGGCCGGCCGGAACGTGCCAGCCCCGCGCATCGGTTGCGGGAGTCAGAAAAATCCCCGCGAGGCGACCTGCGTCCCAGTCCCGGTGTGGGCCAAGGGCGACGTGATCTCTGGCGTGTCGTGGGGTTTGGCGTGAGAGAGCGCGTGGGCCTGGGCTTCGGCTTGAGCCTGGATTTCGTCTTCCACCAGCATCTGGGTGGGGTAGGCGGCAAAGAACTGGGAGTTCAACGCGCCAGCGCCACCGGCCCGCCCGGCGAGGGTGGTGACCACCCATGCGGTGGCGATGAAAAGGCCCATGCCGACCACCACGAAGGCGGTGAGCAGCACACCGTGCACCCACGGCGTGGTGAGGGCGATGAAGGCTGCGGCGGACAGCATGGCCATGGCGCCGGCTGCGGCTTGCGCGCTGCCTTCAACAAAACCGCCCAGCACCATGGCATAGGCACCAAGAAACAGCAGGGCCAGCACCAGTTGCAGGGAGCCCATGTTTTCGAGGGTGGAGTTCAGCTCATTCATGTCGACACGGCCTTGCTAGCGGTTGCCTCGGAGGGTGGGTGGTGGTGCCAGAACACGGTCAACCGTGTACGACGCCAGAGGTGAACAACGAGGCCAGGGAAGCCCAGCATCAACTGTTCAATGAGTCTCAGCGTAGTGAAGTTACATGCGGTCGCATGTAGGAAGATGCCTCGATTTGCGGTGCCTGCCGACATGATCGCGTCACCTGAAGGCGTGCGAATGACGTTGCGCAACCGGCTTGTGAATTGCGTCGCGGGAACGGCTGTTTTGAAGGGGGTGGACCCGTTCGCGGCGCCGCTCACACGGGCCGGGGGCCAGTGGATTTGATGCGGTAGTGGTTCAGCACATGCTGCGCCCGGCGTGACAACTCACCGTGCACCAGGTGTTCGTTCGTCATCACCCGCAAGGGAATGCCGGCCGATGCCGACAGCACCACCAGATCCGCCCAGTGCCAGCTCTCGAAGCTGGCCCGAGTGGGCGCGCTCAGGCCATCGACGGCGCGTGCGGTGGAGGCCATTTTTGACAGCGTCTCTGAAGCGGCCACCAGGTCCCGGTCACACAGGGTTTGCAGGGTAGGAACGGTGGGTTTCATGGTGGCCTTCTGATGTATTGCATTCGCGTTGAAGCGTCTGCTTTTGTTTTCGGCCGTTTCTTCACTGACTGGAGGCGTTGCCCTCGACAGCCCCCGAGTTGCGGGAAAGTTCCCGCAGTGGCGGCCGCGCGCGATGTGACCGGCGGCACCTGCGGAGGCGAGGGTTGCGCGTCTATGCTGCGGCCACGTTTTTTCACTTCCCCCGGGCAACCGACATGGCCTCGACGATTCCGCGCCGCGTGGCGCTCTACCTGGGCGGCGTCCAGTTCTTCTTCGCGCTCACCTGGGTGGTCTACGTGATCTACCTGCCGCAACTGGCGGCACAGGCCGGGGTGCCGAAGTCGGCCGTCATCTACCTGCTGATGCTCGACCAGCTGATCTTCGTGGCGGTGGACTTCGCCATGGGCGTGGCCGCCGACCGGGCGGCCCGCACCGTGCGGCGGCTCGCGCCGGCCATCCTGGCGGTCACGTTGTTGTCGTGTGGGGCCTTTGTGCTGCTGCCCTTCGTGGCACCGCAGGGGTCGGTGGGTTTGTTCACGGCAGTGACGGTGGTGTGGGCGATTGGCTCATCGGCCCTGCGCGCGCCGCCGCTCACGCTGGTGGGGCGGCACGCCGCCAAGCCCGCGCAGCCAGCGCTGGTGGCGTGGTCGATGCTGGGCTTGGGTGTGGCGGCGGCCTTGGCGCCTTACCTGGGTGTGGCGCTGCGTGGCATCGACCCGCACGTGCCCTTCGTGCTGTCGAGCCTGGCACTGGCGCTGGCCACGCTTGGCATCGTGGCAGCCGAACGCGCCTTGTTGCGCAAGCCGCTGGCCCGCGCCACGGAAACGGCCGCTGCCATGGTGGCCTCTGTGGGGCGCGCGGTGCCGATGGGCGGCTTCGTGCTCGCCGCGCTGCTGGTGGCGTTGGCGTTCCAGGCGCATGTGTTCCTGAACAGCACACCGCTGTACCTGCGCCACGCCACAGCCGACCAGTTGCAGTACCTGGCACCGGTGTTCTGGGTGGGTTTCAACCTGGCCATGTGGCCGGCCAGCGCGCTGGTCAAGCGCTTCGGTGGTTTGCGGCTGATGGCGCTCAGTGGTGCGGTGGCGGCGGTGGCCGCGCTGTGGGCTCAGCAGGCTGGCAGCTTGGCGTTGCTGACCACGCTGCAAGGCGTGGCCGGTGCGGCTTGGGGCGGGGTGCTGGTGAGCGCGTTTTCGTCGGCACTGGCCTTGGGCCATGCGGGGGGTGTTGACCACACAGGTCGCACGGGCCACGCGGGCCGCTGGAGCGGCGCCTTGTCGTCGGTGCTGGCGCTGGCCGCGCTGGGCCGCATGGGGGTGATGGCCGCCGGTTGGCCGCAGACGCCAGCGGCGCCTGCGGTGTTGCCCTGGCTGCCCAGCGGCGGCTGGCTGCTGGCGGCGCTGTTGCTCGTCGCCCTGGGGGCGGTTTGGCATGGCCAGGCCAAACGGGCTTCGGCATGAACTGCTGAACTGAACGCTGCACGCCTGACCCGGTTTCCTGCCCCCGGATCAGGCCGCCCGGCCCGGTTTACTTCTTGTCGCGCAACGCCCTGCGCAAGATCTTGCCGACGTTGGTCTTGGGCAGTTCGCGTTCGAACTCGATCAGCTTCGGCCGCTTGTACGCGGTGAAGTTTTCGCGGCAGTAGGCGGCCACCGCTTCTTCGGTGAGCGACGAGTCTTGCCGCACGACGAAGAGCTTGACGGCCTCGCCGGTGCGCTCATCAGGCACCCCCACCGCCGCGCACTCCACCACGCCGGGCAGCATGCCCACCACCTGCTCGATCTCGTTCGGGTACACGT
>JAYSYW010000105.1:0-28497 GCA_043727255.1 Rhizobacter sp.
CTACATCCGCCAGCACCTCGGCGAATCGATCGGCCTGGTCGACCTGGCCCGTGAAGTCGGCCTCAGCCGCTACCACTTCACCCGTTTGTTCACCAACACGCTCGGCACCAGCCCCTACCAATACGTGCTGCACAAGCGGCTGGAACGCGCTTACCACCTGCTGATGAGCAGCGCCGCCCCCGTGGCCGACGTGGCGCTCGCGGTCGGCTTTTCAAGCCAGAGCCATTTCGCCGGCGTGTGCCGCCGGCTGATGGGCGCCACGCCCAAAGAGTTGCGCGAACGGCATTGAGCCGCTGAGCCGCTGAGCCGTTGGGTCGCTGAGCCGCAGTCGTCGAGCCACTGACGCGCGGGAGCGAACCCGCGCCTTGTCCTTGCTGCGCGCCTGCCGTGTGGCTTTCCCCCTCGTGGTTTTCCCGCGATCGCCGTTCGCCATGAAGCGACTTCCCCAGGGCGTGCGCACCTGTGGCTCGTTCTTGCGGTGCGCACGGCACGTTCCTGAAAGACCCCAGCGCCACCCGCTCCCAACATCCGGTTCCCTCAGGCGGCGCTTGCAGCTTCGTGCCCCGCAATCTCAGACGACGGAGACCTCTCATGACCTCACGATGGACGGCCCGGCTGCACCATGCAGCCGCCACTTTGGCCCCCGGATTGTTTGCCCTCTTGCTTGGCGTTGGTCTCAGCGCCTGCGGCGGCAGCGATGACGACCCCGTGCCGGTCGCCGCCCCGGCGCCCACCGCCAGCACGCAGTACGGCACGTTGCAAGGGTCCGTGCATGCGTCCGGCATGAAGCAATTCCTCGGCATTCCGTATGCCACGCCGCCCGTCGGTGAACTGCGTTGGAAGGCACCCACCGCCCCGGCCACCTGGGCCGGCACCCGCACCGCCACCACCTACGGCAGCCACTGCCCGCAAAAAGACACCTCACCGCTGTCGAGCTACGGCACGCCCGGCGGCCAGGAAGACTGCCTCTACCTGAACGTCTTCACGCCCACCACGGCCGGCCCGCACCCGGTGCTGGTGTGGATCCACGGCGGCGCCTTCTTGTACGGCCGGGGCGTGGGCTACACCCCCACCCGCCTGACCGCGCAAGGCGTGGTGGTGGTGACCATCAACTACCGCCTCGGCGCGCTCGGTTTCCTGTCGCACCCGGCCCTCAACGACACCGCTGGCCGTTCCGGCAACTACGGCGTGATGGACCAGACCTTCGCGCTGCAATGGGTACGCAACAACATCCACACCTTCGGCGGCGACCCGAGCAACATCACCCTCGCCGGCCAGTCGGCGGGCGCGGCCAGCGTGCTCACGCAGCTCAACACCAGCAAGGCCACCAACCTCTTCCACAAGGCCATTCTGCAAAGCGGCCCGGTGACCGAGCAACCCACCGGCGCGGAAGCCCAGTTGGGCCGCGCGGCCGCACCAGGCGTCACTGAAATCGTGGGCGGCGCGACTGTCGCGGCCACGAACTTCGGCTGCCCGAACGACGCCAATGCCGCCACCTGCCTGCGCGCGCTGCCGCTGGCCACCATCATCGCCAACCAGCCCTCGGCAACCTTCTCGGCCAGCAATTCGCCGAACGTCGATGGTGACTATCTGGTGCGCTCGAACGCCGCCGCGGTCAATGGCGGGCTGCTGGCGAACAAGCTGCCGGTGCTGATCGGCAGCACCACCGACGAATACACCTCGTTGCTGGCCGGTGAAGAAACCGCGAACAACAACCGTGGCTTGGCGGCGGGCTCGCCGGCCAGCGGGCTGCTGCTGCCCGGCGCGGTGGGCTACCAGAACCTGTTGTCCACCGATGCGGAACTGACGGCGCGGTTCACCACCACCTTCGGCCCCGCCGCGACTGCGGCGGCCGCGCTCTACCCGGCGTCGGCTTATGGCGGCTCGCGCCCGCTGGCACTCAGCGCGGCGGTCACTGACTACCTGTTCGCCTGCGGCACGCGCCGCGCCTCGAAGGCCTTGTCGGCCAGCGGTGTGCCGGTCTACGTTTATGAGTTCAACGACCCCGACGCGCCAATGGCCCTGCAGCCGGCGGCGAGCTTCCCGTTCAAGTCGTACCACGCGGCAGAGATCCAGTACCTGTTCGACCTGCCCAGCAGCGCACAGCTCAACACGGCACAACGCGCGCTGGCCGACCAGATGACCACGCACTGGGCCAACTTCGTGAAGAGCCGCACCGGCAACCCGAACAGCACCGGCAGCACGACCTGGCCACCCTTCACCAGCACAGAACAAGTGCTGCAATTCGCCCCCGCTGGCAGCAGCGTCATCACCAACTTCAAGACCGCCCACAAGTGCAGCACCTTGTGGACCCGCGATCTGCCGTGATGACCCACCGCTGACCAAGGGCACACCGCACGCCGGGCCCGGCAATCCCGCCGGGTCCAGGACGTCAAACCCAAAGAGGAGACACGCCATGAACATTCATTCCCGTACCTTGCGCACCGTCACGCGCCTGATGGCCGGCGCCGGGCTTGCGCTCGGCCTGCTTGGCACCGCCCAGGCGCAAGTCGCCGTCTTTCAAGAATCCTTCACCAGCAGCCTCGGGCAATTCACTGCCGGTGGCAGCGTGGCCAACGGCACGTATGGCGCGCGCATGCGCGGCTCCCTGAGCGGGGCCGATGGCTCCATCACCTCCAGCGCCATCAGCACCGTGGGCTTTTCCAGCCTCTCGCTGAGCTTCACCCGCACGACCTCGGGGCTCGATTCGGGCGAAACGGGCGTCGCCGCGTTCTCGGTCGATGGCACGAACTACACCACGCTCGAATCGACGCAAAGCGCCTCGGGCGCCGTGACGCTGACGCTGCCGGCCATCGCCGCCGGCCAGAGCCAGCTGCGCCTGCGCTTCAGCGTCAACGCCAGCAGCACGCTTGAGACCTACTCCGTGGACAGCATCGTGTTGACCGGCAGCAATGGCCCCACCAACCCGCCGGTTGGCACCTTGCCGCCCGTCAGCAGCGTGGACGCCGACGGCCCCTTCGCCGTCACGGTCGCGCAGAACACCGGCCCGAGCGGTGGCGCGTGGGTGGTTCGCCCCACCACGCTGGGCGCCAATGGCCTGAAGCACCCGGTCTTCATCTGGGGCCCGGGTGCCGGCACCAACGCCAGCAACTACGAGTTCCACCTGCGTCGCTGGGCCTCGCACGGCTTTGTGGTGTTCTCGATCACGTCCACCAACAGCGGGTCGGAAATGACGGCCGGCATCAATTGGCTGATCTCTGAGAACAACCGCGCCGCGAGCCCGTACTACCAGAAGCTCGACACGACGAAGATCGCCGCGGGCGGCCATTCGCGTGGCTCGGTCGCCACCTTCGCCATTGCTGGTGACTCGCGCCTCACGACGACCATCCACGTTGCCGGTGGTTCGTTCGACGGCAACGGCCCGTCCAACCTGCGCAAGCCCACCGCGTACATCTGCGGAGAAGACGACACCACCGCCACGCCGAACTGCGAACGTGACTACACCAACACCCGCGTGCCGGTGTTCTTCACCATCATGGACGCCACGAGCCACACGGCAGCGGCACGCAACGGCATCGGTGCCATCACGGCCTGGCTGCGTTGGCACCTGGCCGGTGAAACCTCGCGCCGTGACAGCTTCCTGTCCACTGGCGGCGCCTTCCGCACCGGCATCTTCGCCTCGGAAAGCAAGAACTGGTGATCGAACGGGCAGGCGGCGCAAGGGGCTGAGCCCCCTGCGCCGCTGGCTCAGCCGCGTGCGCACGCGCGCGGTTCATGTTCATGCCGCCCATGCCCACTCGGGCTGGGCGCGGCGAAGACCCGCCACGCGCGGGTCTTCGCCCTTGATTGAAAGCACGCCATGCGCCTGCCCACGCTGCTCTTGTCATTCGCCGTTGTGCTGGCCTGCGGCATGGCCGCAGGCTCATGGCTGTCCAGCCCGGCCGATGTGTCGGACGAAATGCCTGCCGCATTGGCACCATCGAGCGTCGCCACGAACGGCACCGCCACACGGCTTGCCATGCCCGCCGCGCTCGCCGCCTTGAAGCCCGGCTTCGCCCGCGCGCATGCCACGCACCAATGGCTGGCCGGCATGAACGAAGCCGGCTTGAAGCAGGCCTTCACCGCCGTGTCGGCCACACCCGACGCGATGAACCGCCGCCTGCTCGCCAGCGTCTTCTACCGCCGCTACCTCGAACTCAACCCGGTCGCCGCGCTGGCCCATTTCGGCGCCAACATCCGCCCGACCGACCCGCTGCACGAGCCGCTGCTCACCGCCATCTGCGACACCTGGCTCGACCTCGATGCCAACGCCGCCACGGCCCATGTTGCCCACATTGCCGACCCGCGCCTGCGCCAGCGCGTGGTGCGCGCCCTGCTGGCCGCGCGCGACCCGAACGGCGCCGAAGCCTCCCCACTGCTGGCCCTGCTGGGCACCGACGAACGCGACTCGATGCGGCTTGAACGCCAGCTCGCCGTCGAGCCCGGCCGCGCCTTCCATGCGCTGCTGAGCCAAGCCCCCAGCCCGCAGCGCAGCGGCTTGTTGCGCGAAGCCTTCATCGCCTTCGTGCTGGCATCGCCTGCGCAGGCGCTGGGGCAGATCGACCGCCTGCCGCCCGATGACCGGCAAGAAGTGGCCAGCGCCGCGCTTGCCATGCTGGCCGAGCAGCGGCCGAAAGAAGTGCTGGGCCTGATGCAGCACGTCAACGAAACACCGCAGCGCTACCTGGCCGGCGTGGTGGGTGCGGTGGCGCTTCACCATCCGCAGCAGGCGCTCGACTGGCTGCGCCAGAACCCTGGGCGTGACCCCCAAGGCGAACTGCTTGCCGCAGCCATACCGGGGCTCGTGCGGCACAACCCGGCCGTGGCCGCCGAGGCGCTGGCGTCGATGAAAGAACGCGCGCCCTCTGCCGCCATTCAGCAGGTGGCGGTGGCGCTCGCGCGGCAAGACCCGCGTCAGGCCTACGAGTGGGTGCAGGGCTTTGCGCAGGGCCGTTCGGCGCGATCGGCCGCACGCGTGGTCAACGGCTTTGGCGCGAGCTGGGCCGCCAGCCAGCCCAACCAGGCCGCCAGCTACCTGGCCCGTGTGTCCGACCCTGAACTGCGCGGCACGTTGATCCGCGAGATTGCCGTGAACAAGGGGCAAGACGACTTGCGCGGCGCGTGGCACTGGCTCAACCAGTACAGCACCGAGCCCGCCTATGCCGAGAGCGCACGCAACTTGCTCTACCGCTGGTCATACCTGAAGCCGGAAGACGTGGCGAGCCTGCTCCCGCAGGTCGCCCGCAGCGACGTGCAAAGCGCCGCCGCGCAACAGCTCGCGCAACTCTGGAAGCAGAAGGACGCCAGCGCCTACGCGGCCTGGCATGCGTCGCTGCCCGAAGGGGCGTTGAAGTCAGCGGCCTCGTTGGGCCACTGAACGCCCATCCACCCCGCTTGCAACGGGGTGCTCCGTGCCAATAGCGCGGCGCCCTCAGTGTTCTGTTTTCAGGTGCTTCCTCGCAGGGTTTGCACGAGCGCGCACATTAGTTATGTTGCATAACATTCTGTGCCGCCGGTTCGAGCGGTTCATCAACAGGAGACAGCCATGAAGACCTCATTCCAAGCTCACCGCAACGTGCTTTGCGCGTTGGCATTCGCTGCCGCGGCGATCGCCGCCGTGCCTGCCGCACACGCCGTGCCGGGCTGCAACACCACCACCGCCTCGTCGGGCAACAGCACCTTCACCATCACCCACGGCGGCCGTTCACGCAGCTACCGCCTGCACATCCCGCGCAGCCTGGTCACGCCTGCCGCCGTGGTGTTGAGCCTGCACGGCCTGAGCAGCAGCGCGTCGTCGCAGCAAAGCGGCAGCGGCTGGGACGCGACCGCCGACGCCGCCAAGAACTTCGTCGTGGCCTACCCCGATGGTGTCAGCAGGCAATGGAACGTGGCCGGCTTCAACCCGACCATCGACGACACCGGCTTCATGAAGGCCATCGTTGACCACGTGGCGCAGCGCGTGCGCATTGCGCCGAACCGCGTCTACATCAGCGGCACCTCGCTGGGCGGCGGCTTCAGCCACAAGATGGCCTGCACCCAGGCCGACTACTTCGCGGCCGCCGCGCCGGTGGTGTTCCATCTGCACAGCAGCCCGCAAGATTACGTGTGCGCCCCGTCGCGCCCGATCAGCGTGAAGGAATACGCCGGCACGCAAGACTCGCTCGTGAAGTACGAAGGCGGCACCAGCAGCGTGCAGGGCCAGACCGTGACCCACCTGTCGGCCAACGCCAGCTTCCAGAAGTGGGCGCAGTTGAGCGGCTGCACCGGCACGCCGGTGACGACCTGGTCGCGCCTTTCCTCCAACGTCAAGGAATACCAGAACTGCGCTGGCGGCGTGAAGGTTGGCCTGGCCAGCCTGGCGTGCGGCCACGGCTACTGCACCAGCACCTCGTTCGGCTCACCCAGCGCTGATGCGTGGAAGCTGTTTCAGACTCAGGTGACCCCGGGCCTGCCGGCCGACGCCTGTGCGCGTTGAGCCGAGTTGAGCTGAGTTGAGTTAAAGGCGGCACACGGCCGGGGCTGCCCGGGCGGTGCGCCGATTCCCAATTTTTTGAGTTTGTTCTGGAGTTGACCCGGGTTCGCCTCACCGCGCACCCGGGTTCTTTTTTGGCGATGGGCTGCGCGCGGTTGGACCGCCCCTCGTTGCCCGCCGCCCGCGTCAGGCTGTCTGCGGCGTCTCGGCCAACACAGCGACGAAGCTCACGCCGTGCCGCTCGAAGCCCAGCGCTTCGTAGAACGCATGCGCCTCCTCGCGGTTCACATGCGATGACAGCGACAGCTTGTAGCAACCGGCTTCGCGGGCGATGTCCATCGCCGCGTTCATCAGCTGCCGGCCGATGCCGCCGCGTTGCGTGGCCGAGAGCACAGCCAGGTCTTCCACCAACGCGCAGGGCGCGCCGCCGTGCGCCAGCATGGGCAGCACCAGGAGCGTCAGCGTGCCCAGCGCCATGCCGTCGCAGCGGCGTGCGATCAGCACGCGCGCACCGGGCACTTGTTGCTTCATCGTGTCCCACGCGGCCAGCGCCTTGTCCTCGTCCAGGTCTTCGAGGGCGGTCAGGCTCGTGTCGGCGTACAGGCCGAGCAACGTGGGCACGTCCTCGCGGGTGGCGTCGCTGATCTTCATGTCATGCATGGGTTCATCTCCGTGGGGCTGGGGCAAGGGCGATTGTCACTTGGCGTGTCGTTCGCTTGCGTGCCGCACGGTGTGGCTCTGCGTTTCAACGGGGCATCACATCACCGCGTCGGAATCCGTGAAATCCCGACGGCCCATCCGGCGGCGCAGCGCCATGACCACCAAGCCCACGCCAGCAAGCATCAACGCCGCGATGCCGGGTTCGGGGATCGGCTTCGCCTGTAACGAAGCCCCGTCAGAAGCACCTTCGATGGGGCGAGCTTCGCCCTGCTGAGGCGTCAAGTCGAAGCTCAGACTTGGCATGACGCCGTGCCCATGCGTGGGTTCAAAAGCGTGCGGCGCGGCAGCGCCAAAAAAGGCCGCAGCGTCCAGGCAGCTGTATCTGTTCCACCCGTTTTCGCACCGCGTGATGTTGTTGCTGAAGAGGGTGGAATGGGTACTGTCCCAGCGCATGAGATGAAACGCGTCTGGGTCGCCCAAGCCCATCGCCCCAGGCAACACCGATGGCGCTGCGGAGGTGCTTGGAAACCGCCCCTGGTGGCGGTTGAACGCGGCCCGTGTGAACTGATGTGGTTGGGGTGCGGTGCCCCGCACGGCGTGCGCGCGGCCAGCGTGGGTTGTGCGGCTGTCGGCCCTGAAGTTGCCCAATCGTTGGCCGGCGAAGGCTGTGTCCGCATGCGAACCCATGTCGTCTGCCTCCTGGATGTCGGCGATCGGGATGGCGCCCGCCGAACCCCCGAGTGCAAACAGGCAGCCCGCAGCCGTACTTCCGATGAGTTTCATGACTCCTCCTGAGGTAACAAAAGGTGTCTGACAACCCTAGGTGACACGGACGGGCATGTCTTGAGCACGCGCAACACGTTCTCATTCGGAGGTTGCGGGCCTCCGGCGCCGGATCAAGGGCAAGCGCGTTCGGCCGTCGGCGTATGCTGTCCCTGACGTGCCCATGGTGTTGAAACTGACCGCGCCTGAACGCGCTGAATGAAGGAGACGCGGATGACCCCGAGCGACCCGAGAGCGGCCAAACACATCCGCCTGACATCGCACCCCGGCCAGCAAGGCGTGAGCGGTGCACCGCCCATCCACTGGGGCGCACCCACCGCCGCCGAGCGCGGCCCGGTGATCGGCACCACCACCAACCGCAGCCATCGAAACGTGATCGGCACCCACAGCGGCAGCTACGGCGTGTACCGCGCGCTGGCCGTGGCGGCCGGCAACCTGGTGAAGGGCCACCGGGCCGACCTGACCAACACCTCGCCCACCGATTTGATCGGCCCCTATGCGCAGTGGGGCGAGGCCAGCAACATGGTGTCGATCGACCCTTGGGGTGCCTGCGTCGCCGACGTGTTCAGCGAATTCATCACGCAGGGCGTGGACGTGCGGCCCACCATCGCCGTCACCAAGGCCCACATCGACCTGCCCGAGATCCGCCATGCGCTTGCGTTTCAGCGGCTCATCCCCGACAACCGCGTGCTGCTTGAAAACGGCTCGGCGGTCGTCACCAAGGTGGCCATTGAGCCCGTGTGGTGGCTGCCCGGCGTGGCCAAGCGCTTCAACGTCAGCGAAGCCGACCTGCGCCGCAACCTGTTTGAAGAAACCGGCGGCATGTACCCCGAGCTCGTGACACGCAGCGACCTTGAAGTGTTCTTGCCGCCGATCGGCGGGCAGACGCTCTACATCTTCGGCAACCCGCGCGACCTGGCCGACCCGAAGGTCACGCTGACCGCGCGGGTGCACGACGAATGCAATGGGTCCGACGTGTTCGGCTCCGACATCTGCACCTGCCGGCCCTACCTGACGCATGCGATTGAAGAGTGCATCAAGGGCGCGCAAGTGGGTGGCGTGGGCCTGATCGCCTACAGCCGCAAGGAAGGCCGGGCGCTGGGTGAAGTCACCAAGTTCCTCGTCTACAACGCACGCAAGCGCCAGGTGGGCGGCGACAGCGCCGACAAGTACTTCCTGCGCACCGAGTGCGTGGCCGGTGTGCAAGACATGCGCTTCCAAGAGCTGATGCCCGACGTGCTGCACTGGCTGGGCATTCAAAAGATCCACCGGCTGGTCAGCATGAGCAACGACAAGTTCGACGCCATCACCGGCAGCGGCATCGAGGTTGGCGAGCGGGTGAAGTTGCCCGACGCGTTGATCCCCGCGGACGCGAGGGTCGAGATCGACGCGAAGATCGCCGCCGGCTACTTCACCGATGGCAGCGTGCCAGACGACATCCAACTGGCGGCCACGAAGGGGCGCGGGTTTGAAGGCTGATGTCGCTTTGCTGCGTTCGCCCACGACGGTGCGCGAGCGCTGCGCCAACGTCTTGCGCGCCGTGCAAGACGGGCGCTCGACGCACTTCACGCTGAACCTCGCGCAGCTCGAAAGCGCCGCGGCGCTGGTTGAGCAAACCACCCGCGCCAACTACCCCGACCTGCGCATTCCGTACCACAGCCGGTGGCGGCATTTCGAGGCCGGCGGGGCGAACCGCAAGGCCCAGTTTGATGAACGCATCGCCGAGCGCCACCACACGGCGCAGGCCCGTGCGCGCATCGACCTCACGGTGGTCAGCGTGCTGCTCGACGCCGGCGCCGGCCCGCAGTGGTCGTACCTCGAAGACGGCGCGCGGTTCACGCGCTCTGAAGGCCTGGGCGTGGCCAGCTTCCACGGCTTCATGCAAGGCCATTTTTCGTCTGACGCGGGCGACCCCTGCCGGGTGGACGCGGCGGCGCTCCAACGCATCGACGCGCAAAAGCTGGCCGCGATCTTCCAGGTGCGGGGCGACAACCCGCTGGTCGGGCTTGAGGGCCGCGCGGCCTTGCTGCGCCGCCTCGGCGAGACGATGCGCGCACAGCCCGAAACCTTTGGCGCCGACGGCCGGCCGGGCGGTTTGTTCGATGCGCTCACCCACCACGGCCAGAGCCACCGGCTGGCCGCGCCGCGTGTGCTGCAGGCCTTGCTTGACCACCTGGGCCCCATCTGGATGACCGGCAGCCAGCTCGACGGCGAACCGCTCGGCGACTGCTGGCCTCACCCGCTGGCCGGCGGCAATGGCGCCACGGCGGGCTGGGTGCCATTCCACAAGCTGAGCCAGTGGATGACCTATTCGCTGCTCGAACCCTTTGAGTGGGCCGGCGTGACGCTGACCGACATCGACGGCCTGACCGGCCTGCCCGAGTACCGCAACGGCGGGCTGTTGCTCGACGTGGGCGTGGTCGTGCCGCGTGACGCGGGTTTTGCTGCGCGGCGTTATGCACCGGGCGACGAATTCATCGTCGAATGGCGCGCACTGACCGTGGCGCTGCTCGACCAGATCGCGCCGTTGGTGCGTACGCGGCTGGGTGTGACCGCCGAGCAGATGCCGCTGGCGCGCATCTTGGAAGGTGGCACCTGGGCGGCAGGGCGCGCTATTGCCAAGACGCTGCGTGATGGCCGGCCACCGCTGGACATCGAGAGCGATGGCACGGTGTTTTGATGCCATGCCATTCGCGCCTTCCCCGTCCGGACTTCCCGCCCACCCCGCCCACCCCGCGCGCCCACTTCTTCTCCGCACGCCACCCCCAGCCCGTTCGCACTGAGCCTGTCGAAGGGAGTGCCTGCACCGAGCTTGCGCCGGCTTCGACAGGCTCAGCCCGAACGGAAACTTGTTGAGTTGTTTAGAACGTTAGAACGCCAACCGAGCAGATCCCATGACCTCCACCGTCCACCACATCACCCACCCGCTCATCCAGCACAAGCTCACGCTGATGCGCCAGAAAGACCGCAGCACCAGCAGTTTTCGGCGCTTGCTGGGCGAGATCAGCATGTTGATGGCCTACGAGGTCACGCGCGACATGCCCACGCAGCTCATCGAGATCGAGACGCCACTCGAGACGATGAAGTCGCCGGTGATCGACGGCAAGAAGACGGTGTTCGTGAGCATCATGCGGGCCGGTGCGGGCTTTCTCGACGGCATGCTCAACGTGGTGCCGGGCGCACGCATCGGCCACATCGGCCTGTACCGCGACCCGAAGACGCTGATCGCCGTCGAGTACTACTTCAAGATGCCGCACGACATGCACGAGCGCGACGCCATCGTGCTTGACCCGATGCTGGCCACCGGCAACTCGGCCATCGCGGCGGTGGACCGGCTGAAAGAAACCAAGCCGAAGTCGATCCGCTTCGTGTGCCTGCTGGCCGCGCCCGAGGGCCTGAAGGCATTTCATGCCGCGCACCCCGATGTGCCGGTCTACACCGCAGCCATCGACCGCGAGTTGAACGAACACGGCTACATCGTGCCGGGCCTGGGCGACGCGGGCGACCGCCTCTTCGGCACCAAGTAAGGGCCGGCCTCTCAGGGCCAGGACGCGGGCCGCAGGTCGTGGGCCGTCCAGCCCTTGCAGCAGCCGTCGCAAAAATCCTCGGTCGATGTTTCACGCGGCTGGGGGGCGAACTCTGACCAGATGTACATGCGGGCGAACAGCTCGCAGCGTTCGCGGGCGTCCTGAAAGTTCGGGTCGTTGGCGAGGTGAAGGCGCAGGTTGCTGAGGTCAAGCGTCTCGGTGCACATGCGCACGCCGCCGTCGGCCGGGGTGTCGAAGACCATCTGGCGTGTCGCGCGTTCATCGGCCACCCAACGCAACCATGCGGGGTGGCGGCCACTGCGGCCGTGCGCCGGGTCGCCTTCGTGCGCGAACTGGGCCCAGTAGTCGGCCATGGCGTTCGACACATGCTGGCGGCCGGGCAGGTTGGCCTTGGTGTTGATGCGCAGCGGGTCGTGTTCGCCCCGCGTGTCGCGGAACACGAAGGGCATCTCGACCGCATGCGCGGCGCCCACCAGCCGGGGCGGGTGGATGAAGGGCACATCGGGTTGTTCGTCCCAGTCGAAGCGGTAGACCCACACCTCGGTGTGGCCGCTCTTGAGCATGTTCATGGCCGGCAGGTTGACGGCCTGCGCCTTCCACAAGCGCGACATGTAGCTGGCGGTGCGCTGGTAGCGGCCGGGGTCTTTCATGATCGGCAGCTTGCCGAAGCGCATCTTCACGTGCTCGCGGTTCTGCGCCATGAAGATCTTGTATTCGTCGCGGTTGCAGCCCACGAGCAGCGGCACCGCGTTGTAGCGGCGGCGATCGGTGAACACCTCTTGAAGCGGATCGCTCGGCAGCACGTGGCCGTCGAGGAAGAGGCGCGGGCTGGCGAAGAAACCCAGTGCCTGCGGTTCGATGGGCGCCAGCAGTTGCGCCGGCGTGCGGCTGTGTGCGAAGGCACGCAACTCGTCGGCTGGCATGCCGGCCAGCACCCGCTTGGCGCCTTCGCGGTCAGTGGCGCGGCCGTCGCGCATCAGCCATTCGCACACCAGTTCTCGGGCGCTGTTCATGACACCCGGCACCGCGTCATCGACGAGGTTGCGGCCTTCGGCCACGGTGGCGGTGATGTTGAGCGGCGACTGCGCGATCGCCTTGTGGAACAGGCCCTTGGCCAGCGGGCTGGCCAGCAGCGTGTAGACGTTCAAGGCGCCGGCCGATTCGCCGAAGATCGTCACGTTGCCGGCATCGCCGCCGAAAGCGCCGATGTTGTCGCGCACCCAGCGCAAGGCGGCGATCAGGTCGAGCGTGCCGAAGTTGCCTGAGCGGTCATCGAGGTCGGCTTCGGCCCCGTGCAGTTCTGTCAGGTTGAACCAACCCAGCACGCCGAGCCGGTAGTTGACGCTCACCACCACCACCCGGTCGTGCCCGGCCACGTTGCGCAAGGTGCGGTAGGTGTTGGCTGTGCCCACGGTGTTGGCGCCGCCGTGGATCCACACCATCACCGGCAGGCGCTGCGTGCCCTGGGGCACGGCGTTGGCGTCGAAGCGCGGGGCATGCACGTTGAGCGTCAGGCAGTCTTCATGGCCGGTGACCTGCTGGTTCCAGGTGGCGGGCGGCGATTCGATCGTGATGTTGGCGAACTGCACCGAAACAGCGCTGGGGTGGATGGCCTCGCGCGTGCCTTGCCAAGCCGTTGCGGGGCGCGGCGCCTTCCAGCGCAAGGCGCCGACCGGCGGTGCGGCGTAGGGAATGCCCAGCCAGGTGTGCGTCTCACGCGCGTCGGCAAAGCCGACCACATCGCCTGCCTGCGTGCGCCGCAGCGAACGCGCATCAGACACTTTCACCCGCGCCCGCATGGCACGTTGCTTGCGCCTCCTGCGCTTCAACAGCGCGGCCGCGCCAACGGTCGCAGCAAAGGCCGCGCCAATCCAGAACGTGAGCATGGGTTCCCCGACGTGAGTCTTCTTTTTCAGCGCGCAATTCTGACCGGAGGAAGCCCACGCGCGGCGCGATAGAGTCCCCCCAGGTGGAGGGCCACAGGCCCTGAAAGAGGATGCGATGACGACGAACCTGTTGATCCAAAACGCCACCCTGCCCGACGGGCGACGCGGCATCGACGTGCTGGCCGAGGCCGGCCGCATCACCGCCATCGGCGCGGGCCTGTCGGCACCTGAAGGCACGCGGCGCATCGACGCCAACGGCTTCTTGCTGAGCCCCCCCTTCGTCGATGCGCACTTCCACATGGACGCCACGCTGAGCTACGGCCTGCCGCGTGTGAACCAGAGCGGCACGCTGCTCGAAGGCATTGCGTTGTGGGGCGAGTTGAAGCCGCAGCTCACGCAAGAAGCTTTGGTGGAACGCGCCATGCGCTACTGCGACTGGGCGGTGGCCAAGGGCTTGCTCGCCATACGCAGCCATGTGGACGTGTGCGACGACCGGCTGCTGGCGGTGGAAGCGTTGTTGGAAGTGAAGCGCCGCGTGAAGCCCTACCTCGACCTGCAGCTCGTGGCCTTCCCGCAAGACGGCGTGCTGCGCGCACCCACCGCACTGGCCAACCTGAAGCGCGCGCTCGATTTGGGGGTGGACGTGATCGGCGGCATTCCCCATTTCGAGCGCAGCATGGCCGACGGCGCCGAGAGCGTGCGCCTGTTGTGCGAACTGGCCGCCGAGCGCGGCCTGCGGGTGGACATGCACTGCGACGAGAGCGACGACCCGCTGAGCCGCCACATCGAGACGCTGGCCTTCCACACCCACCGCCTCGGCTTGCACGGCCGCGTGACGGGCTCGCACCTCACGTCGATGCATTCGATGGACAACTACTACGTGTCGAAGCTGATCCCGCTGATCGCCGAGGCCCAGGTGCATGCGGTTGCCAACCCGCTGATCAACATCACCCTGCAAGGCCGGCACGACACCTACCCCAAGCGCCGTGGCATGACGCGGGTGCCCGAGTTGATGGCCGCTGGTGTGAACGTCGCCTTCGGCCACGACTGCGTGATGGACCCTTGGTATTCACTGGGTTCGGCCGACATGCTGGAAGCCGCGCACATGGGCCTGCATGTGGCGCAGATGACCTCGCAGGCACAGATGCGGGCCTGCTTCGACGCGGTCACCACCAACGGCGCGAAGGTGCTGGGGCTTGAGGGCTACGGCATCGCCGTGGGCAACGCGGCCGACTTCGTGTTGCTTCAGGCACGTGATGCGGTCGAGGCCATTCGCCTGCGCGCCACACGCCTGTGGGTGGTGCGGGGTGGCGAGGTGATTGCCCAAACAGCGCCGGCCACCGCGCAATTGAACCTGACCGGTAGGCCGACGGCCATCGACTGGACGCTTCAGCCGAGCGCGTGAATCACAGGCCGACGTCGAGCGCGAACAGGCTGCTGACCATGCGGGGGCCGGGGTGGCTGCGGGTTTGCAGCACCAGCTCGTCGAGTTCAACGCGCGAGATCAGCGTGACCGCTTCGAGCCGCAGGCGGGCGGTGGCCACACGGGCGAAGGGCCAGTAGAGGCCCAGTGTCAGCAGCGTCAGCCCGCTGTTCTTCAGCGTCTGCACCATCAGGTCGCGCAGGCGAAGCTCACTCTTGAAACGAACGCGGTTGTTGCCGGTACGTGACCACAGCAGGTTCTGCAGCCGGCAAGCCACAAACGGGCCGGGCAGCAACTGCACCAGCAGCGTCAGCAGCAAGCCGCCCACCAACACCGGGCCCCAAGCCGGGCTGAAGCCACCGGCTGCGAGCAGATCGAAGCGCGGCAGTTGCGACGCGACCCCGGCCGCCACCCCGGCCGACACCACGGCACACCCCGCCAGCATCAGCAGGGCCTTTGCCGACATGTCACGGAACGCCGGCCGCGCGCCGCGCAATTCAGTCTGCAAGCTGCCCAGTGCGAAGTGGTTGTGCTGAAAACACTTGAGCTGCCACAGCCACCCTGGCGCCGCCAGCAGCGAGGCGAGGGCGGTGACGCCCACCGTGGCTTGGAACCAGCCCGGCCACGCGCCGCCAGGGGGCACACCCAGTGCCGCCACCAACACCACCAGCCCCGGCACGAACATCGGCAGCAGCACCTGGTAGGTCTGACCCAAATGGCCGTTGAAACGCAGGCGCAGCCCGCGCCATTGGGTGTTTGAAATGCGGAACTTGAGTGCCGAGTGGCAGAGCATGGGCACCAGGCCCGCAGCCACCAGCCACGCCATCAAGCCCGTCACCGGCGAGAAGACGATGGACGCGCAGGTGAAGGTGGCCAGTGCCAGCAGCAACAGGTGGCCGAGCAGCATCTTCTTCGGGGCGCCGTGGAAGGCGAGCGGGTGGCCGTCGATCTGGGTGTGGCGATGGAAATAGCGCAGCCGCCGCGCCTTGGCCCAGGGATGAAACAAGCCCAGCGTGAGCAGCATCGCCAAGAGGTTGCCGACCCAGATGGGCAGGTAGCCCAGGCCCGAGCCGGTGAAGCGCAACGGCACATGGTGTTGCAGGATGTGCGGCTCGCCGACTTGCCCGGCCACCAGCGCTGGCGGGGGCGTGGAGTGCGGGTGGCGTGTGACGCCCAGGGCATTGACCATGCCCACGACGCGGGCGCTGTCGACTTCGAGGCCGCTGTGGCTGAACGTGCGTTCGCCACGCGGGCTCAGCAGCACCGTGTCTGCAAACGCGTTCGCCAGTGAAGGGGGTTCCGCAGCACGGCCGCGAACGGCCAGCGTGGAGGACTGCTGCATGTTGATCTGTGGGCGCCTGTTGGTTGTGCTGTGGCGCGCTCCCTGCTTAAAACTCTAACACCCGACTCCGGCGACTTTTGCGCCCAGGTGCTTCGATAGAATCGTTTGAAACCAGGGATCTGCAACCACATGAAACTCATTGGCTCGCTCACCAGCCCTTACGTGCGCAAGGTGCGCATCGTGATGGCGGAAAAGAAGCTCGACTACCAACTGGAGTTGGAAGACGTTTGGGCCAACGACGCCATCCTCAAGTCCAACCCGCTCGGCAAGGTGCCTTGTCTGGTGATGGAAGGCGGCGAGGCGGTGTTCGATTCGCGGGTCATCGTCGAATACGTCGATACCCGTTCGCCAGTGAGCAAGCTGATCCCCGAAACCGGCCGTGAGCGCACCGAGGTCCGCACCTGGGAAGCCCTGGCCGATGGCACGATGGAAGCGGCCATCTTGGCGCGGCTTGAACAAACCTGGTCGGGCCGCAATGAAGAGCAACGCAGCGCCGCATGGATCAGCCGCCAGATGACCAAGGTGCAGGCCGCGCTGGCATCAATGAGCCGCGGCCTGGCCGACAAGCCCTGGTGCGCCGGCAACCACTTCACGCTGGCCGACATCGCAACCGGCTGTGCGCTTGGTTACCTTGACTTCCGCTTTCCGCAGATCGAATGGCGCGACACCTACCCGAACCTCGCCAAGCTGCAAGCCAAGTTGAGCCAGCGCCCGAGCTTCATCGACACCGCACCGCCTTCAGCCTGACCTGAGTTTGGCCTGACCCGAGTTCTGCCCGGCCGCCCGCAAAGTCAGGCGGCCAGCGACAGGTGGCTGGCGCGGCGCTCGAACTGCAGCTTGTTGACCACGCGGCGAATGCCGCAAGCCACGCTGTGCACGCTGGCATGCCAGTGGCGCGCGATCTCGTCGATCAGGTAGCCGCGAGCCAGCCACTGAAGGATCTCGCGTTCGATCGAGGTCAACACCAAGGTGTCGAACGACTCGGTCATGGTGTCGAAGCGCGCGCTGGGTGCGTCGAATGCCGAGAGCACTTCACGGGCGATCGAAGGTGAGATGGCCGACTCGCCGCGTGCCACCTGCAGCAGGGTTTCGATCAGCAGGTCGGGCGAGCGAGCGTGCACCCAGTAGCCATCGGCACCGGCACGCAGAGCTTCAAGCAGCAGGGTGTCGTCATGCGACAGCATCGACACCAGCACATGCGGCCGGTGCACCTGGCCACGCAGCTCATCCAGCAAGCCAGACACTTCGCCGTCTTGCACCCGCAGGTCGGTCATCAGGATGTCGGGCTGGGTGCGTGCCAGCAGCACGCGGGCTTCTTCAACGGTGTGGGCCGTGGCAGTGACCGAAAACTTCTTCGATGCTTGAATGCGTGCGGCCAACCGAGGGCTGGCTTCATGGTCGCGCTGCAGCAGAAGGATGGTCGACATGGAAGACGAAGCCCAGGCAGTGGTTGGGGTGTCATGAATTGTTCACACGGTACCGGGGCCAGCCATCCCCGTAAACCCGGTGCCCTCCCCACGATCAGGGGGTCACTGTTGGCTGCACTGAAAAGGTCGTCGCGTGGGCCATCGGCCAATAGATCTTGAAGACGTTGTGCGGCAGTTCGCCGCGCAGCAAGGCGCCCGGGCTCACGAAGTGCAGCAGGTTGGCGAGCAGCTTGACCTCATGGTCGTTGCAGCGGCGCACGATGTGCGAAGCGGTGATCTGGCTCGGGTCGTTCAAACCGGCGGCTTGCACCATTTCCTTGAGCGCCAGCAAGGTGTTGTGGTGGTAGCGGTAGACACGCTCGGCCTTGTTGGGCACCACCAATGCGCGCTGGCGCTGCGGGTCTTGCGTGCTCACGCCGGTGGGGCAGTGGCCGGTGTGGCAAGCCTGCGCCTGAATGCAGCCCAGCGCGAACATGAAGCCGCGCGCCGAGTTGCACCAGTCGGCGCCGAGCGCCAGCATGCGGGCGATGTCGAAGGCGCTGACCACCTTGCCGGCGCAGCCGAGCTTGATGTGTTCGCGCAGGTTCAGGCCGACCAGCGTGTTGTGCACCAGCAGCAGGCCTTCTTGCAGTGGCGCGCCGACGTGGTCGGTGAATTCAAGCGGCGACGCGCCGGTGCCGCCTTCTCCGCCATCGACCACGATGAAGTCGGGCGTGATGCCGGTTTCGACCATGGCCTTGGCCATTGCGAACCATTCCCAGGGGTGGCCGATGCAGAGCTTGAAGCCGGTCGGTTTGCCGCCCGACAGCGTGCGCAGCCGGTCGATGAATTGCAGCATCTCGATCGGCGTTTGAAAGGCGCTGTGACGCGACGGCGAGACGCAGTCCACCCACGGCGGCACGCCGCGCGCGCTGGCGATTTCAATCGTCACCTTCGGGCCGGGCAACACGCCGCCGTGGCCGGGCTTGGCGCCCTGGCTCAGCTTCAATTCGATCATCTTGACCTGGGGATCAAGCGCGTTCTGGGTGAAGCGCTCTTCATTGAAGCTGCCGTCTTCGTTGCGGCAACCGAAGTAGCCGGAGCCGATCTCCCAGATCAAGTCTCCGCCATGGCTGCGGTGGTATTGGCTGATGGAGCCTTCACCGGTGTCGTGCGCGAAGCCGCCGAGTTTGGCGCCGGCGTTCAGGGCTTCGATGGCCGGGGCCGACAGCGCGCCGAAGCTCATCGCCGAGATGTTGAACACGCTCGCCGAGTAAGGCTGTGCGCGGCCGGCGCCGATGGTCACGCGGAAGTTGTGGGTGGGCAACTCGGTCGGCAGCATCGAATGGTTGATCCATTCATAGCCGGGCTGACGCACATCCATCTGGGTGCCGAAGGGACGTTTGTCGGGTGCGCCCTTGGCCCGCTGATAGACCAGTGAACGCTGCTGGCGCGAGAACGGTGCGGCTTCGTTGTCGCCCTCGATGAAGTACTGCCGCATCTCGGGCCGGATGAATTCAAGCAGGAAGCGCAGGTGGCCGATGACGGGGTAGTTGCGCAGCACCGAGTGCTGGGTCTGCAAGGCGTCGCGCAGGCCCAGGGCCGACAGCAGCAGGAACACAAGCAGCAACACCGCGCCGGTGTCGAAGGCCACCCATGTGAACAGGCTGAGCATCAGGCCGACCGCGCAGACCAGCCAGACCAAGTGGCGCAGCGGCACGTGTTCGTTCAGCCGGTTCAACCAGGCGGGCATGGGGGTCTCCTGACGCGTGTGGGCCGCCCGCAGGGCACGGGCGTGCCGATCGTAGTCGCCCCGCCAGGCAAGTCAGGCACCGAGCAAGGCGCTGTTTGTGCGCCAGTTCCGCCGGTCATCCGTCATAAAAAAGGCCACGCAAGCGTGGCCTGTTCGGCAAGCAAGCCGCTTGGGCTTATCGCGTCTGGTCTTGCAGGACCTCGGGGGTGACGATGTCGCCCCCTGGCAATCGCCCGCGTGCGCGGGCGTCTCTCAGTTCAGCGTTCACCTCGGCGCGTGTGGTGGTGGAGGGCGGTGGCTTCTTCGCCGCGTCAGGCTCGACCACATCTCCCTTCGGGATCTCACCGGCCGCTTCGGCCCGCTTTGCTTCGGCCTGCACGGCGGCACGCGTGGTGGTGGATGGTGGGATTTTTTGCAAGGCTGGCGGCGTGACCACATCGCCCTTCGAGATCTCTCCGGCCGCTTCGGCCCGCTTCGCTTCAGCTTTCACCTCGGCGCGGGTCAGCGGTGTCGAGTCCGTGCCCGGCACGCCTTGAGCCAGCGCCGCCTGGGTGCCGAGTGAACCCAGAAGCAGAGACGACAGGATCAGCAGTTCGTGTTTCATGTTGCTTCCTCAGAGTGGAGTTGAACAAAGCCAACGCCCGACCCACGAGTCGTGGTTCGTGCGTTGGCGCCTTGTTTCATTCCACGCTGGGAAGGGCGCAAGGAAAAGGCGCCAGCGGCGCCTTTTGTTGTAGGACGTTTCCTGCGCGCGGCGTCATTCAGCCCACGCCGGCCAAGGGCCCGCCGAAGCGTTGCCTCAGCGGGCTAACGCCGTTGGTCAAGTCGGCCTTGTAGAGGGCTCATCGGCCCTTCACACCTTCCGAAGAAGGGCGGCTGACTTGCACCCGGTCTTGCTTTACTTGGTGAGCACCGAGGCCTTCTGCCTGACGTCCACCACTGCCCCGTCGCCCTTTGGGACCTCGCCTGCGGCGGTAGCACGCTTGTGCTCTGCCTTCACGTCTGCGCGGGTGGTGGTGGACATCGGGGCCTTCTTCAAGGCGTCAGGCACCACCACGTCGCCCTTCGAGATCTCGCCTGCGGCGTCAGCACGCTTGTGCTCCGCCTTCACTTCTTCACGGGTGGTGGTGGACATCGGGAGCTTCTTCAAGGCGTCAGGCACCACGACGTCACCCTTCGCGATCTCGCCAGCAGCGTCGGCACGTTTGTGTTCGGCTTTCACTTCAGCGCGGGTCACGGGGGTCGATACGTTGGTGGAGATGCCTTGGGCCAGAGCAGGTTGAGCAGCCAGGGAACCCAGAACCAGGGACGACAGGATCAGCAGTTTGTGCTTCATGGTTTCTTTCCTCAGGGGTGATTGAAACAGTGCCAACACGCTGGGCCAGGAAGCCACAGATTCCTGCATCGACACACTGATTGCATTCCACCAGCCGGGCAAATTCGAGACAACCCGACACCGGCTTGTCCGCTTGTGGGCATTGGCGGCTTGACTTGCCGGACCTGTCCTACAGCGAGCGGCGTGGCTTCAGTCGGCCGCCATTTGCGACGAGCGCAGCAGCGTCCACGTCAAGCCCACGCCGGCCGAGGTGCCGCTGTGCCGGCGCACCAACGGGCTGTCGCGGTTGGCCGCGCCTGCCAATGACTCCTGGCGCACGAAGGTGAACAGCCGCAGGTCACGGCCGAGCGGGCGCGACAGGCTCAAGCCCGCTCGCAAGCTGATCAACCCACCGCGTGCCGCATAGGCGGGGCGGTCGAAGCGCGCTTCGTTGGGGGCCACGTCATAGAAGGTGCTGGCGAGCTTGCGATTTCCCCAAACGCCGCCCACGTTGAACGACGCCACCCAGCGCGCTGGCAGCCGGGTGCTGGTTGTCCATTGCGGCTCGAACGCGAGGCCGCGCAGGCGCAGGTGGTCGTTCAGGTCGAACACACCTCGCAGGGGCAATTCGATGCGCGAACTGCCGGGGCCGTCGGCCACGTCGTTCAGGTTGATCTTGAGCTGCGGGCCCATCTCGACCAACACGCCCAGGTTGGCCATGCCGCGACGCGCGGGCACGTCGGCCGCGTTCGACCCCAGTGAGCCGGCAAAGCCCACGTCCAACTCGAAGCGGGCCGTCTTCACCGCGCGCACACCCACGCCGCCCCGGTCTGAACGCAGGTACTCGCCCCGGTACACGAGGTAGGGCAATACCAGCGCCCGGCGGGTCGCCGTGTCGGCCCCGGGGTAGGCCGGCTGCGTGGCGCCGAAGCTCACCACGCCGGCTTCCCAGCGGGGCAAGGGCGGCCGTTCGGGAAGGGCCTCGGGGTCGCCCTGGGCACGGGCGGCGGAGGCAATCAAAAGGGCAACGGCGACAAGGGCAAATGGGCGGAGGTGCATCACGCGAGCGTAGCCGCAGCCGGCTTCGCAACGCGTGCCGAGGGCCATCGCGCGGGGGCCTGGCGATGCGTGGCTGCGGCGTGGCGCGCTGGCTATACTCGCCGCAGCGCTGATTTGTTCCGGCTTGCGGGCGCTTAAGAAATGCAGCTAAAGAGACACGGACCCATGGCCCGGCCTCTTCAATGATCGCCGGGTTTTTTGTTGTCTGTTGAATCTGTTGGCTCCACCTTCTATGTCCATTTCATCGGTCGGTCACGTCCAAGCGCAGGCCATGCGGTTCGATGAACCGTTGATGCTCAAAAGCGGCGCCGTGCTGCGCGACTACACGCTCGCGTTCGAGACCTACGGCACCCTGAACGCCGACCGATCCAACGCCGTGCTGGTGTGCCACGCGCTCAACGCCTCGCACCATGTGGCCGGCACCTACGAAGGCGTCGAAAAGAGCGAAGGCTGGTGGGACAACCTCGTCGGCCCGGGCAAGCCGCTCGACACCCGCCGCTTCTTCGTCATCGGCATCAACAACCCCGGTTCGTGCTTCGGTTCCACCGGCCCGACGGACATCAACCCCAGCACCGGCGTGCCCTACGGCGCTGACTTTCCGGTGGTCACGGTCGAAGACTGGGTTGATGCGCAGGCGCGGCTGGTGACCGCGCTCGGCATCACGCAACTGGCCGCCGTGCTGGGGGGCAGCCTGGGCGGCATGCAGGCGCTGAGTTGGGCGCTGCGCTACCCGACGCAACTGCGCCATTGCATCGGCGTGGCCACGGCGCCCAACCTGTCGGCCCAGAACATCGCGTTCAACGAAGTGGCACGCCGGGCCATCGTCACCGACCCTGAATTCCATGGGGGCCACTACTACGCGCACGGAGTGGTGCCCAAACGCGGCCTGCGGGTGGCCCGCATGATTGGCCACATCACCTACCTGAGCGACGACTCGATGGAGGCCAAGTTCGGCCGCAGCCTGAAAGGCGGCACGCCCAGCTACAGCACGCAAGACATCGAGTTCGAGATCGAAAGCTACCTGCGCTACCAGGGCGACAAGTTCAGCGAGTATTTCGACGCCAACACCTACTTGCTGATCACCCGCGCGCTCGACTATTTCGACCCCGCCCGTGAACACGGTGGCGACCTCGCCCTGGCCTTCGCCACCGCCTGCTGCAAGTTCCACCTGATCAGCTTCACGACCGACTGGCGCTTTTCACCGGCGCGCTCGCACGAGATCGTCAAGGCGTTGGTCGACAACCGGCTCGACGTGAACTACGCCGAGATCGATGCGCCCCATGGGCACGACGCCTTTCTGCTCGACGACCCGCGTTACCACGCCCTGTTGCGTGAGTACTTCGCCAATGTGGCGGCCGAGCATGAAGTGGCCGGCGGCGTAAAAAGCCACGTCAAGCCGGCCCGCATGGCTTCGGCGGACAGCGTGGCGCTTGCGACGGACGAGGGTTCGCCATGAGTGACCGCAAAGACATGGAGTTGATCGCCGACCTGGTGCCCAAAGGCTCGCGCGTGCTCGACCTCGGCTGCGGCAACGGCGAGCTGCTGGCCCACCTGCGCGACCACCGCCAGTGCAGTGGCTACGGCATCGAGATCGACGACGCCAACGTGCTTGCCTGCACACGGCGCGGGGTCAACGTCATCCAGCTCAACCTCGAAGAAGGCTTGGCGATGTTCGAGGACAAGAGCTTCGACGTCGTGCTGCAACTCGACACCCTGCAGCACCTGCGCCACACCGAACGCATGCTGCGTGAGACGGCACGCGTGGGCCGCATCGGCATCGTCAGCTTCCCCAACTTCGCACACTGGATGAACCGTGTGCGCGTGGCCGGTGGCCGCATGCCCGTGACGAAGGCGCTGCCCTACCAGTGGTATGACACGCCCAACATCCGCGTGGCCACCTACGCCGACTTCGAGGTGCTGACCGGCAAGGAAGGCCTGACCATCCTCGACGCCTTCGGCATACAGCGCGGCCGTGTCGAGCGCCGCTGGCCCAACCTGTTGGCCAGCGTGGCCGTGTTCAAGTTCGAGCAGCGCTGAGCGGATCTGGCGGCCAGCGCCGGCCGCTCATTCCTTGCCCAGCAACGCCTCGCGCAACATGTGGTCGGCCGGCGAATCGCCGAACCAGATGCCCAGCACCATCGAGAAGAACTCGGCGTCGCCCACCGGCTGGCCCTGCGGCTTGCCGGTGATGTAGAACGTTGTGCCCTTGCCGGGCATGAACTCCATCGCAAACGAATCCCCTGGCATCAACTTCGAGCGGCCCGAAAACACCTCGATCAACCGCATCGTCGAAACGGCATGCTTCGTCATCAGCGCCTTCGGTGCGTTGTCGCCCATGCTCTTCAGGAACAGCCGGCCCAGGTCGGTGCCCGGCAACTCGCGCAGGGCGGCGAACTGCAGCCGCTTCGGGCCGGGCAAGGCCAGCAACTCGGCCGCGCTTTCCACCTTGCGCGTTGTGTACAGCCCCATGTCGTAGACCTTGAAGACGGCCTTCCAACGCGTGCCCGTGCCGTTCAACTGCAGTGGCGTGCCCTGCACGTCCACCGTGGACTCAAAACGCGTGTGGGTGGGTGCCGCCAGCGCGGCGCCAGTGCACAGCGCAAGGCTCAGCATCCAGGCCATCGGGGCCATGCGGTGCGAGCGGGTTTGGCCAGGGGCGGGGTGGGCGATCGGCATGCGGGTCTCCTTCTCGGAATCGGGTTTCGCATGGTGCCACGCCGTGGTCACACAACAGCCTTCGCCTTGCGCCAACATGCCTCGCGCCAGCGTGAAAGGCGACGCACTTGTGCGCACTTCTTGCGGCATGGCACCTGCGCCACGACAGGTTACACGCGCCCTTGCCAGCCCAGGGCGCCTGGCGGAGACTCGCCGCCACTCACGGATCGCCCCATGAACCATCCAAGCCCTGACGCTTTTCTGCACACCCACGACGGCCTGCAACTCCACCTGCACGCATGGCCGGCTGCGGCCCCGGCGCGCGGTACCGCTGTGCTGGTGCATGGGCTGGGCGAACACATCGGCCGCTATGCGCAGGTGGTGGCATCTTTGAATGCCTGGGGCTGGCACGTGCAGGGGTTCGACCTGCGCGGCCACGGCCGCAGCCAAGGCCCACGTGGCGGCGTGGCCCATGCCGATGACCTTCTGCGCGATCTGTCCAGCGTGATCGACCACGCGCGCAGTTGCAGTGATGGCCCATTGCTGTTGGTGGGCCACAGCCTCGGCGGGCTGATTGCCTCTCGCTTCGTCGCTGGCGGGCTGGCCGCCGTGGAGCCCGGCTGGCACCGGTCGGTCGATGCGCTGGTGCTGTCGTCACCTGCCTTCGACCCGGGCGCCACCGTGGTGCAAAAAATCCTGATCGCCGTCGGCAGCCGACTCGTGCCCAACCTTGCGCTCAACAACGGGCTCAAGCTGCCCGACATTTCACGCGACCCGCAGGTGGTGGCCGCCTACGGGGCCGACCCGTTGGTGCACGACCGCATCACACCGAAGCTGGCGCGGCTCGTTGTCGACATGGGGCGATGGGTCCGGGCGCACGCCGCGCAATGGACGTTGCCTACTTTGCTGATGTACGCCGGCAGTGACCGCTGCGTGGCCCCGGCCGGCAGCAAGGCCTTCGCCGCCGTGGCCCCGCGCTCGGTGGTGACAGTGCGCGAGTTCGGGCCTTTGTTTCACGAACTCTTCAATGAACCCGAGCGGGCGGAAGTGATGGCGCTGATGAGGGATTGGCTGGAGGCAAGGTGGCCATCGGTGCCGCTTGCCCGTTGAGGGGGAATGCGAAGCAGGGCTGGGCGACGGCTTCACGCCAGTCCGCATGGTTTCAATGCGGCTCGCACGTTGGCAATCATGTGGGGCTCATGCAAGATTCGGCTGGATTTGCAGCGCTTTCCCAACCCCCCTCATGCGGGACGTAGGCATCGCGGCCACCTTGCGCAACCGCTCCATCTTCCAGGCGGACAGGCATGGCAACTCCCTCAGCCACAGTTCCATTTCAAGGCGGGTGTGCTTGCGGCAACGTGCGCTACGTTTGCAATGAAGCGCCACTCGCCATGTTCAATTGCCATTGCCGAGATTGCCAACGGGCAAGTGGGGGTGCGTTTGTCACTGTTGCGCTGGTTTGTGAGTCAGCTTTGCAAATGGTGCAAGGCCAACCCAAGTTCCATCGCGATGTGGGGGAGGCCGGAAGGTGGACGGACCGCGGCTTCTGCGCCGAGTGCGGCACCCCACTGTTCGCAAAAGGCGAAGTCGCTCCCGGATACATCTCGATCAAGCCGGGAAGCCTGGACGATCCCTCGTGGTTCAAGCCAACCATTGACACATGGGTTCCAAGTGCGCCGGCTTGGTTGCATCTCGATCCAGCGCTTCCTAAATCAAACAAGACGCCCAATGTGATTCGCGGCCCCAAGAAAGTCCCGGCGCATAACCTCCGTTGAAGTGCCGATGCACAAAGGCCCGCAGGCCAGTGCGCCGCTGTTGTGGCACGGCTGAAAACATCAGACATTCAGCGTCTACAACTCGACCCATGGTTTGCGGAGGTTTGCATGAAGTCTTATGACGTGGAATTTTCGGTACGTTCTGGCTGGGTGCTCGGTGGGTGCGGCAGTGCCGTACAGGCGCCGAGCCTCGTGCCCTGATTCGCGCCATGCCTTGCGCCGTGCTTCGCACGGAACCACGCCGCCCGAGCCTGCCGCGCGAGTGGCAACTTGTGGCTGCTGGCTTCGCGCTGGCCTTGGGGTGCTGGGCGCCACAGGCGCACGCTTCGTGCACCAAGGCGACCGAGTTCCGGCCCAGGCTCTGCCCCTCAGGGCTGCCGGCCGTTCGTGTGGTGCACGTGGCGCATATGGCGGGTGTGGTGGTGGATGGCCCCGGCCAGGGCCCACCGGCCGGCGCTGACTGCGCTGCGTTCAAACCCACGGCGCGCACGGTGCGGCGCTTTTTCGCCCGCGCCATGCAAGCCAGCGAGAGCGATGCGCACCACACGCTCGATGTGTCACCTTGTGGCGCATCAGGCACGCTGACCTTGGCCGATGGCCGCACTGCGCGCTGGAGCTTGAATGAATTTCAAACCGGCGCACTCGATCTGGTGAGCGGCGAACGGATGTTTCTGTACTGCCCGGCCTGCACCTTCAAGCCGTTCAAGTGGTGATGCGGGCCGGGCAGGCGCGCACCCCACAAGGGATCAAGCCGTCAGCGCCAGCCTCACGCTTTTGCGCGACGTGCCGGTCGATGTGGCCTGCACCAGCATCAGCACCAGCCGCTTCAAACCTTCCCAGGCATCGACCGGCCAACCGGGTTGACGCAGGCCTTTGACCAGGCCGTCGCAGACCTGTGCAGCGTCCACCAGGGCCAGCAGCGTGTCGTCGCTGAGCAGGGGCACGGCGCGCTCGAACAATCGTTCCTTCAGGCCCCAGACGCGTGCTTCGCGCAAGGCCATCGGCAGGGGCTTGCCCTGGGCCATGGCGTCCTTCACGCGCTTGAGCGCGAGGATGTCGCTGGCCAGCGTCCAGTGCACCAGCACCGCCGCTTCGCCTTCTGCTTGCAAGCCGTCGAGCATGCGCAGTGAACGCGCAACCTGGCCGGCCAATACGGCTTCGCCGAGCTTGAAGACGTCATAGCGCGCCACGTTCAATACGGCCGATTCGATCTGCTCGAAGCTCAACTCGCCTTGCGGGTACAGCAGCGCGAGTTTTTGAACCTCTTGGTGTGCCGCCAGCAGGTTGCCTTCCACGCGGTCGGCGAAGAAGGTCAGCGTCTGCTGCCCCGCTTCGCCGCCTTGCACGCGCTGGCTTTGCGCGGCCAGGCGTTGCGCAATCCACTGCGGCAGCGCCTTGCGCTCGATGGGGTCAACGCGCACCGTGGCGCCGGCGCCGTCGAGCGCGGTGAACCAGGCGGTGCTCTGCTGGGTGCGGTCGAGCTTGGGCAATTGCACGATCGTCACCACGTCATCCGACAGGTGCGCGCAGTAGCGCTGCAAAGCCTCGGAGCCGTCTTTGCCGGGCTTGCCCGAGGGGATGCGGATCTCGACCAGTTGGCGGTCGCCAAAGAGGCTCATTGACTGCGACGCGCCGAGCAGGCCGCTCCAGTCGAAGTGCGCGCCGGCCACGGTGTGCACCTGGCGTTCACTGTGGCCGGCGGCGCGTGCGGCGGCGCGAATGGCATCGGCCGCCTCTTGCGCCAGCAAGGGTTCGTCGCCAAACACGGTGTAGATCGGCCGCAAGCCCTTCGTGAGATGCGTGGCGAGTTGGTCGGCGCGAACTTGCATGGCTTCAGTTCGGTGGGGTCAGTTTCACGGCAGCCAAGCGACGCAGCACCTGCGAAGCGATGTCGTTCTGCATGGCGCGAAAGAGCAGTTCTTCTTCGTATTCCTTGGCCAGCGCGTCGCGTTCGTTGTAGCTGATGTCGCGGCTGAGCAAGATCTCGGTCGTCGCGATCAGCTCTTTGCCAGCGGGCGTGCGCAGGCTGAAGGTGAGCCCGGTGCGCAGTTGCACTTCTCGCACCTGCCCGGCCGTGGTGGACGCCACCACGCTGCGCTCGCGCACATCGGCCTGGGCTTGCAGCACGGCCTGCGCCTGACCGGCGCTTTCGACCACGCGGGTGGTGGTGCTGGCTGCCAACTGGCGGCGCAGTTCTTCAGCCAGCGCCGAGCGTGGCGCAAAGCCCGTGAGCTGCAGCGTCTGGAAGCTCAGCTCAGGCGCGCGGCGCAGCTCGAAGCCGCAGCCGCCGAGCAGCAGGGCGAGGCCCGACAACACGATCCGGCGCTGCGGCGAGAACCCTTCGGCAGGTTCAGGGTGGGGCTTCGACAGGCTCAGCCCGAACGGGGCGGAGTTGGGAAGCGGGGCGCGGCGGATGGGCA
>JAYSYW010000106.1:0-12094 GCA_043727255.1 Rhizobacter sp.
CGGTGTCGCGGCCTGAGGTGGTGGCAGCGAAGCCGCCTCGCACCGAGCGCAGCAAAGACAGCGGCAAAGACAGCAGCAAAGCCGTCAAACCGAGCGCCGAGAGCCGCAGCAAAGAAAAGCAGCCTGCCCAGGCTGAAGCAGCCTCACCAGCCAAGACCCGGCTTGCCGATGCCAGCGGCACGGGCAAGGCCCCGTATGTCGAGCCCGCCCGTGGCACCCCCGATTCAGATGCCGAACTGCTGGCGGCGATGCTGCCCCACCTGCAGCGCTTGTCAGCGGCACCCGCGCCACCCACAAGTCCGGCCTACAACAAACGCTGTGGCACGCAAAAAGGCAAAGCCGCTGATGCTTGCCGCGTGAAGTTCTGCAATGGCCGGCAGGGCAGTGATGCGGCCTGTCCGGTCAAGCCGGCAGCCAAGGCGCCATGACCGGCTAGACGCAGCGGCGCCGTGGTGGCCGCTGCGATCAATCCCTCGCCGGCAGTCGCCGCGATGGCTTTTCGGCGGGTGAACTACGGCAGCGTGATCGTCACGTTGGCGGCCTGAGGCGCCAGCTTCACCACGTCTTGGTACGAAGCCAGATCGCCCTGCGTGCTGCGAGCCAACTGCCAGCGCAAGCCGGTGAAGGCCAGCACACCCAGCAGCGCGAACACCGAGCCGATGACCCACAGAGGCACATCGTTCTTCAGCTTGTGGGCCACATGGTCGGGCGCGGCCCAATGCGGGGCAAACGCCGGTCGGCTGCCTTTGAGGTGGGCAATCTCGTCGCCCAGGCGGGCCGTGAGGTAGTTGAGCTTCTCGCTGCCTTCAATGATGTACTTGCCCTGGAAGCCCATCAGCAAGCACATGTGGAAGACCTCGAGGATCTGGATGCGCGCCGTACCTTCGCGCCGCAACGCTTCAAGCTTCACGAAGAACTGCTCGCCCGCCAGTTGTTCGCCGAAGAATTGAAGCTGCAGCGGCTGGCGCTGCCACGCGTCGCGCACGTTGAACTGCGACATCAAGATGATTTCGTCCACCGTGGCGCAAAAAGCGTACTTGCTCAGGTGCACGTCTTCGGCCGAACTGCCCAGCTTGTTCGCGCCCCGCTCCAGGCTGGTGAGGAACTCTTTGATGTGATTGCGAAAGCCCTCGGCATCGCCCGGGCCCTGCTTGGCTTTCAGAAGAAACAGCAGGTAGAAGCCGTCGTACATCAAGTCCATCAGCGTGCGTGCTTCACGCGGCGTGCTGCCGCTGGTGGGCATGCGCGAGGCGGGCGAGCCGCCGTTGAACAGCGACGGCGGTTGGTTGGCGGCGGTGTTCATGCGTTGATGGCGATCAATTCAAGTTTGAGGTCGGGGATGCCGGCCGGCACATACAGCGTCACGGCCTGCGCTTGCATCATGCGTTCGTACAGCGCGCCGCGCGGTTCGATGGCGAAGTAGTAAGTGCCCGGCCGCACGGGAATGGCCGCAGGCACCTGCGGCGCGTGCACGAGCGGTACCCCGGCCATGGCCGACAGCAAGAGCTTTTCCACGTCTTCGGGCGATCCCACCTTGAAGCGCATCGGCACCGCGTCCACCAATTCAGCCGGCGGCATGCTGGCGTTGACGCCGAGATAGAGCGTGCTCGCCGCCGTGATCTGCTGGGCATCGAGCCGGCCTTGGTGGAACGATGGCCGCACTTCGTTCAGCGCGATGGCGAAGTAGCGGGTCGAAATCACCGTCTCCAACAGCTCGCGGATGATGTTGTCGAGCTTGAAGAAGGCCGGGCCGAGGTTGGCATGGTCGTAGGCCGGAAGGTCGGCGAGCGTGAAGCCCTTAGAGAAGGTCATCAACGAGCCCGCCAGTTCCAGCAGGCGCTGAAACAAGCGTTCGGGGTGAAGGCCGGGGTGGCGCATGAAGTGCGACAGCGAGGCGTAGGCGCCACTTGCCGTGTGCAGCAACCAGAACGAGGCGACGTCGCCCGAGCGGAATTCGATGACGTTTTTCGAGGGCTCGCGATGAAAGCCGTACAAGGCATCGACCTTGGCCTGCAGCACGTCTAGCAAGCGGCGCAGGTGCAAAAACATTGCCGGCGACGCCTGGATGGTGAGCGACGGCGGCAGAAAGCGTGGGTCGAGTTCCACGTTGCCAGCCGCATTGCGGCGCGCACGAAGCACGGGCATGCTGACCAAGTGGCCGCGTGGCTCGTGTTCCGCCAAAAGCTTCACCGACTTGCCCAGCACGCTGAGCTGCGCTGTGGTGGCGTCGGTGAACTGATCGGGGCAATCCTTTTGCACCTGGTAGTAGCGCATCGCGTTGTCGGCCTCTTCGCGTGACGGTGCGAAGTTGCTGCCATTCGATCGCAGTGGTGCGGCGGCGGCGTGAAAAACAACGTCGTTGCCTTGGCCGAAGGCGGCGTCGAGTGAAACGGCGGGTGGCAGCTCGTCTTCAGCCGGGGCGTTAAAGAATTCGCCGTCGGGCAAGACCATTTGCAGTTCGAGCAATCGCAACTGGCCGGCCTGCAACGCATCGGCATCGACCTTGACGCTGCGCACGCCCCAGGCAAACGGGTGCATGCCGCGCATGGCCTGGGCCAGGCGCCACTCGTGATACGCGTCTTGCTGTTGAAAGTGCTGAGGGCGCAGGAAAAGCCCCTCACCCCAAAGGACCTTTGATGTCGGAATCAAGTTCTACCTTCCAATTTCACGTTCGGACAGGCTGCGAAGCACTGCCGCATCAGCGGCCCGGGCACGTGAGTGCGCTGAGCTTCATCGTGGCTTTCGTCGTGCCGACGGGGTCGCCCGCAGCCACGCTCAGGCCGCAGGCATGTGCACCCAGCACAAACCCGGGGTCGAGCTGCAAGGTTTCCAACTCGAACGCGTAGCGCCAGCGGCGTGCGGCGGGTGTGCGAAACAGGCCCACCACCCCCACGAACGCGGCTTCACGAGCCCAGCGTTCATTCAATTGTTGGCGTTGGCCCGGCAGCAGCAGGATCTCGCGGCTTTCAAGCACCTCATCACCCAGCACTTCCTTTTCTTTGGCGCTGTTCCCGAAAGTTTCGTAAGGGGCGTTGAGAAAGGCGGCCGTGCTGCGCAGCTTGTAGACGCGGACCACCAATGACAGCGACTTGCCAGTGGGATCAACGTTCAAGGACTCGCTGGCCGAGACACTGAGCTTCAGTTGGCGTGCGGGCTTGGCCGATTCAGGCACTTCGGGGATGACGGGCAACTCGGGCTTCTTCAGCCCCACCGTTTCAAGCGCTTTGCCGCCGAGCTTGCCTGCTGTCTCACACCCCCCCAATGAAAGGGTCAGCGTGAGGAGCAGAAGGCTGGTTCGCACGCGTTGCTGTCTGCCGGTATTGAGCATGTCTCTTTCACCGTGGACGTGCATGGCACATCGATGAACCCACTGCCCCATGCAGCGAGAGGCCGGAGTCTACGGCGTGATACATGCGTTTTCATTCTTCGCCCCCATGAAGGGGGGTGGCTGGGCACGGGGTGCTGGGTAACATCGCGTAAACGATGCGGCCCTTGCAAACATTTGCGTTTTAATTCCTCGACACCGCATACGCGTCGTTACCTTGCCGGTGCATCCGCACTGCGCTCATCCCCCCAGACGGTTCATTAGAACCAGGAGTTCGTTGGTGAAGTTTTCCGACAAGTGGCTGCGCAGGCCAATCGTGAATTTGGCAGTGGTCGGCAGCGCTGTCATGTTGAGCGCGTGTTCTTCCACTCCGACAGAAATCAAGGCATTGTCCGGTCCGTCGTACACCGAGTTGATGGCGTCCGCAGATGAAGCCCAAGCCAAGGGCGGCGCAGCTGAAGCATTGGGGTACTTCGAGCGTGCGGCCAAGGCCGACCCCGGCAAGAAGCAACCGTGGTTGCGCATAGCGCAGGCCCAGTTCGATGCGCGCAACTACGGCTCCGCCATCACAGCCTCTCAAGAAGTGCTGCAGCGCGACAACACCGATGTAACAGCCAAAAGCATCATGGCCGCAAGCGGCTTGCGGGTTTCGGCTTCGGCGCTCGAACAACTGCGTGAGGCGAATGCGTTGGGGGGCAGCACGCGCGAAGAAGCGCAATCGCTGGCCCGCACCATGCGTGACGCGCTGGGTGAGTCCATCCTTCCGGCAACTGCGGCCCACTCCGCATCTGAATCGACGTCCAAGCCTGTGGTCAAGCGGGCGCCGGCGCCGCCGGCTGTTCGCAAGCCTGCGCAAGTGGTGCAACCCGTGGTTGCCACACCTGCGGCTCCCGTTGCCGCTCCGGCCAAGAAGGTGCCGGCCGTTGAACCCAAGCGCAACCCGTTCGACGCCCTCAAGGGTTGAACCATTGCAAGCACACAGAGGACATCATGGCTAAGAAAGACAGTGTTCAGAAGCGTCTCGAGCGCGTTCGCCCTCCGCGGGTCCAGCTTTCGTACGACGTTGAGATCGGCGAAGCCATCGAAAACAAGGAACTGCCCTTCGTGATGGGCGTGATGGGTGACTTCACGGGCCAGCAAGACCCGAACAACCCCCTGCCCAAGCTCAAAGAGCGCAAGTTCGTCAACGTGGACCTCGACAACTTCGATGAAGTGCTGCAAGGCATGGCCCCGAAGGCGACCTACCGCGTGAAGAACAAGCTGAGCGCCGATGGCGGTGAGTTCGCTGTGAACCTCGAATTCAAGGCGCTCGACGACTTCACGCCCGAAGCCGTGGTGCAGCAAGTCGAGCCCCTGCGCAAGCTGCTCGAAGCCCGCACCAAGCTTTCTGACCTGCGCAACAAACTGGCCGGCAACGACAAATTGGAAGACGTTCTCAGCGAGGTGCTGAGCAACACCGAGAAGCTCAAGCAGCTCGGCCAAGAAGCCGGCAAGGACCAGGAGTAAGCCATGAGCACAGCACTGCAACCGCAGGCACCGGGCGCGGCTGGCGCGACCGAGGTCGGCCTGCTCGACGAGATCGTTGCGCAAAGCAAGGTCGCCAAGACCACGACCGAGCATGACCGCGCCAAGGACATCATTGGTGAACTGGTCAAGGAAGTGCTGCAAGGCACGGTGGTCGTTTCCGACAACCTCTCGGCGACCCTTGATGCCCGCGTGGCTGAGCTCGACGAACTGATCTCCGCCCAGCTCAGCGAAGTGATGCACGGCGCCGAGTTCCAGAAGCTCGAATCGTCATGGCGCGGCCTGCACTACCTCTGCAAGCACACCAGCACGGGCGAACAGATCAAGATCAAGGTCTTCAACACCACCAAGAAAGAACTGGTGCGTGACTTCAAGACCGCGATCGACTTCGACCAGAGCGCGCTTTTCAAGAAGGTGTACGAAGAAGAATTCGGCACCTTCGGTGGCGCCCCGTTTGGCGCCCTGATCGGCGACTTCGAAATCGGCCGCCAAGCCGAAGACATGTACTTCGTCGAGCAGATGTCGCACGTGGCCGCTGCCGCACACGCGCCCTTCATCTCGGCCGGCGCGCCTGAGTTGTTCGGCCTTGAAACCTTCACCGACCTGGGCAAGCCGCGCGATCTGTCGAAGGTGTTCGACACCGTCGAATACGCGAAGTGGAAGTCGTTCCGCGAATCGGAAGACTCACGCTACGTCGGCCTGACCGTGCCGCGTTTCCTGGGTCGTCTGCCCTACAACCCGAAAGACGGCACCACCACCGAAGGCTTCAACTTCGTTGAAGAAGTCAATGGCGCCCACCATGACAAGTACCTGTGGGTGAACGCGTCGTATGCATTTGCCGCGAGGGTCACGGCAGCCTTCGAGGCGTATGGCTGGTGCGCCGCCATTCGCGGCGTTGAAGGCGGTGGTTTGGTGGAAGACCTGCCCACCCACACCTTCAAGACCGATGACGGTGAAGTGGCGCTCAAGTGCCCGACCGAAATTGCGATCACCGATCGCCGCGAAAAGGAACTGAGCGACCTCGGTTTCATTCCGCTGGTGCATTGCAAGAACACGGACTACGCGGCTTTCTTTGGCGCGCAGTCGGCCCAGAAAGCCAAGAAGTACGACTCGGACGCGGCGAATGCCAATGCATCCCTGTCGGCACAGCTTCAGTACATGTTTGCCGTGTCACGCATCTCGCACTACATGAAGGCGATGATGCGCGACAAGATCGGCAGCTTTGCCAGCGTCGAGAACGTGCAGACGTATCTCAACCAGTGGCTGGGGCAGTACATCCTGAGTTCTGACGACGCTTCGCACGAACAAAAAGCGAAGTTCCCGTTGCGCGAAGGGACGGTCCAGGTTTCCGAAGTGCCGGGCAAGCCAGGCGTCTATCGGGCCGTCGCGTTCCTGCGACCGCACTTTCAACTCGACGAGCTTTCAGTCTCGTTGCGGTTGGTGGCTGAACTGCCTTCCGGGGCTGGCGGCTAAGGGCCGAGTTTCGTGTCAACGAAACCGGATTGTTTGTTTTCAAAATAGCTTAGGGAAGAGATTGCAATGAAAGACATCTACGTCAAGTTCACGAAGAAGACCAATTCGAAGGACGTTCCGGGCGAGTCGCTCGACGCGGACCACAAGGACTGGATCGAAGTCAGTTCGTGGAACCACGAAATTCTGCAACCGAAGTCGGCCACGTCTTCCAGCGCCGGCGGCCACACCTCCGAGCGTTGTGAGCATGGCGAGATGGTCTTCACGAAAGACATCGACAAGGCAAGCGTTTACCTGTGGGAAGCCTGCTCGGCCGCCTACTCGTACGACGTCGAGATCCAGTTCTTCCGCGCCACGGGTACCGTGCGCACGAACTACCTCACGATCAAACTGACCAGCGCCATCGTGGCCCGTTCGGAAATGACCGTGCCTTCGACCGGCCTGCCGATTGAAACCTTCGCCCTCAAGTACGCCAAGATCACCTGGCTGCACAAGGGCTCGAAGACGGACGGCTCGGCCAACGTCGGCAACGACGCTGCCGGCTGGGATCTGGCTTCGAACAAGGCTGCTGCCTGATCTAAAGCATCAGCTTCAGCGAAGGGGCCGCGGGAAACGCGGCCCTTTTTTCTGCTTCGACGCCAAAGCCCGATGCGCTACGCGCCCAGCCTCCTCGACAAACTGATTCACCGGACGCTCACCGAACACCCGGGTGAGGTGTTGCCGGGGCTTTCGCTCGAAGAAGTGAAAGATTCAGTGGCGGCCGACCTGGAAGCCTTGCTCAACACGCGCAACGCGCTCGATGAAGACGACATCAATGAGTTCCCGCTGAGTGCTTGTACCGTGGCCAACTTCGGCGTGCCCGATTTCGCTTCACGCAGCCTGTCCAGTGGCCTTGACCGCGACTTCATCTGCCATGCGATCCAGCAAGCCATTGAGCGCCAAGACACGCGCCTGCGCGCGGTCAGCGTGTCGCTCGAAACCGATGCTCAGGTGTTCAACCGTTTGAACTTCACCATCCGTGCCGTGCTTCGCGTGTCTGATGTGGGCGAGCAAGTCAGCTTCGATGCCCGCTTCGAGCCCACCCTGCAGCGCTACAGCGTGGCGCGCCAACGTGGCGGTGCGCGGTAGTCGCGCCGGCCGCCGCTTGTCATGAGAGACCTGCTTCCCTACTTTGAATCCGAGCTGTCGCGCCTGCGAAGCTCGGCCAAGCATTTCGCTGGCGAATACCCGAAGATCGCCGGCCGGCTGATGCTGGGTTCCGACGTTGCGGAAGACCCGCACGTCGAACGCCTCATCCAGTCGTTCGCGCTGCTGGCCGCGCGCGTGCACAAGCGGCTCGACGACGACTTCCCGCTGCTGGTCGAGTCGTTGCTGGAAGTGCTGTACCCGCATTACCTGCAGCCATTTCCATCGTGCTCGATCGCCCAGTTCGACCTGGGCAGCGCCATGGGCCAACTCACCGCACCGGGTTCGATCGCGCGCGGCACGATGCTCAACAGCCGGCCGGTGCGCGGCGTGGCTTGCAAATTCAGAACAGCTTATGACGTGAGCCTGGTGCCGGTGAAGGTGAAGTCGGCGCAGTACCGCCACGCCGTTGGTGCGCCCCAGGGCACTCGCCTGCCGCCCGGCGCCACGGCCGTCATTTCGTTGCAGCTCGAACTGCAGAGTTCGCAAATTCAGTGGTCGGCGCTCGGCCCCACGCTGCGGGTCTACCTGGACGGCGAAGCCTCGCAGATCAGCGTGTTGCGCGAGGTGCTTTGCAACCGCGTGGCCGCGGTGATGGTGCAGACGCGTGCCCACGCGCCATGGTCTGGCCCGCACGCTGAGCGCCCGGTCCTGGTGGGCTTTGCCGAAGACGAAGCACTCATCGACTACGAAGAGCGTTCGCACCCTGCCTACCGTTTGCTGACCGAATACTTCGCCTACCCAGAAAAGTTCAACTTCATCGATCTGCCCTTGCCGCGCAGTGCCATGCCGCGCGGTGAAGGCGAGGGCAGTGCGGCCCTCGGCGTGGATGCCGGGTCACGCGCCATCACGCTTCACTTCGTGCTGTCGGGTCTGAGCGCCGACTCCGACCAAGGCCGCTTGCTTGAGACGCTGTCGGCGCGCAACTTCCAGCTCGGCTGCACGCCCGTCGTCAACCTGTTCCGCCAGAACGCCGATCCGATCCGCGTGACCCATGCGGCCACGCGCTACCCGGTGGTCGTCGATTCCCGGCGGGCGTATGGCTACGAGGTCTATTCGATCGACAAGGTGTTTCGCGTCAAGCAAACGCCGCAGGGCGAATCGATCGACGAGTTCCGGCCGTTCTTTTCGCTCCAGCACGACGACCTGCTGGGTGCCGGCGACGCGGTGGGCAACAAACCACCGGGGCGCTATTGGAATGCGCAGCTCAACGAGACGGTTGCCGTCACCAGCCCCGGCTACGAGACCGAACTGTCCATCGTTGACATCGACTTCGAGCCCGCATTGCCGCAAACCGACACGCTGTCGATCCACGTCACCGCCACCAACCGCGACCTGCCCAGCCTGCTGAGCTTCGGCAATGCGGGCGGCGACCTGTTCATCGAAGGCGGCAGCATCGCCCGTGAAATCCGCTTGCTGCGCAAGCCCACGCCAAGCTACCGCTTCGAGCGCGGGCGGGGCAGCTTGTGGCGTCTGATCTCCCACTTGTCGCTCAACCACCTGTCGCTCAGCGGCCGTGGCATCGACGCGCTGAAAGAAATGCTGCGCCTCTATGACTTGCCGCGTGACGCGGCCAACCGCCGGCAGGTCGATGGCTTGGTGTCGGTTGACTTCGTGCCGGCCACCGCCTGGCTGGCCGGCGAACCCTTCGCCACCTTTGTGCGTGGCACCGAGGTGCGCCTGAGCGTCGATGAACAAAGCTTCGTGGGCACAGGCCTTGGCCTGTTCGCAGCCCTGCTCGACCACTTCTTTGGCCTGTACGTGCACATCAACAGCTTCTCGACGCTGACCATCCTTTCGGCACGCACCCAACAAATACTGATCCAATGTCCGCCCCGCAACGGCGCAACACCACTGGTCTGATCGACCAGCTGTTTGAAGAGCCCCACCGCTTCGAGTTCTTCCAGGCGGTGCGGCTCCTCGAATGCTGGCTGGCCGACACACACCGGCCCAGCAGCGAGCTGGTGCCGCGCCAGTTGCGGTTTCGCAATTCGGTCTCGCTGTCGTTCCCGCCGAGTGAAATCGAGTCGCTGCGTGTGGTGCGGCGCGAGGTGGTGGAAGGTGACGCGTCGGCCTATGAGGACGAGCGCCGCGCGGGCATTGACCGCATCGAGCTCACGCCGGCCTTCATGGGTTTGCTGGGCATCACCGGCACCTTGCCACTGGTCTACACCGAGCTGATCGCCCAGCGTGAACTGCACCAGAAGGACTTCGCGGCACGAAGCTTTCTCGACGTGTTCAGCAACCGCGCCTTGTCGCTTTTTTACGCGGCGTGGAAGAAGCACCGCCTGCCGCTTCAGTACGAATCCGACCGCAAGAACCGCTTCGTGCCCTTGGTGCTGTCACTTGCCGGCATGGGGCAAACGGCGCTGCTCGATCGGCTCAAGCCCAACCATGGCGGCGTGGCCGACGAAAGCCTGGCCTTCTTCTCTGGCACCTTGCAGCAGCGACAGTTGTCGGCCTTGCAGCTTCAGCGCATGTTGGCGCGCTACCTGAAGGTGCCGGTGCGTGTTGAGCAGTTCTGCGGCCGTTGGTACACCCTGCCGGTCAGCGCCCGCACGTCACTCGGCCTGGGCAACGGCATGTTGGGCCGCAACGCCTTGTCGGGCGACCGCGTGTGGCAACGTGACCTGCGGGTGAAGGTGATGCTGGGCCCGCTTGACCACGCCTTGTTCCAGCGCTTCCTTCCCGGCGCCCCTGGCGCCACCGCCTTGCGCGAGTTGCTCACGGTGCTGACCGGCGTGAGCCTCGAGTACGAAATCAACCTCACCCTCCAGGCCGATGCCGTGCGGAGCAGCGCGCTGAATTCAGCCCGCTCGCCGCTGGCCGGCCGGCTGGGCTGGGACACCTATGTGCAAAGCCGCCCGCAGCCGCACGACCGCTGCGACGTGCGCTACGACATCCATGGCGCGATGGCGGCTTGACCGCCCACCGCGACCGATTCCTTCTTTTCGCTGTCATCGCCTCTCATGTCGAACAACCTCAAGACCCTGATCTCCAAACTCAACGACACCACCCGGCGTGCCGCCGAACGCGCAGCCAACTTGTGCATGGCGCGTGGGCAATACGAAGTGGACCTGGAGCACCTTTTCCTGGCCCTGCTTGAAGCGCCACAAAGCGACTTCGTGCTGCTGTGCAAGCGGTTCGGCATTTCCACCACCGAGCTGCAGCGCGACCTTGAAACCGAGATCGGCCGCTTCAAGAACGGCAACACGCGCACGCCCGTGTTTTCACAGCACCTGCCGGTGTTGCTTGAGCACGGCTGGCTGATCGCCTCGCTCGAATCACACACCACCCGCATTCGCAGCGCCCACTTGCTGCTGGCGCTGCTGACCGAACCCAACCTGAGCCAGCTTGCGTTCCGGGGCTCGAAGCTGTTTGTGAAGTTCAAGCTCGAAGAGCTGAAACACAAGCTGGCCGAGTTGACCGAAGGCTCGCAAGAAGCCGCCGAGGGTGTGCGTTCGGCCGATGCGCCCGCGCCGGGGTCTGACGAAGAAGACGCCGCCGAACAAACCGCCACGCCAGGCAAAACGCCCGCGCTCGACCAGTTCACCACCAACCTCACCCAGCGCGCCCGCGACGGCAAGGTAGACCCGGTGATCGGCCGCGACGCCGAGATCCGTCAGTGCATCGACATCCTGATGCGCCGCCGCCAGAACAACCCCATCCTCACAGGCGAGGCGGGTGTCGGCAAGACGGCCGTGGTTGAAGGCCTGGCCCTGCGCATTGCCCAGGGCGACGTGCCAACGCCGCTGCAAGGCGTCGAGCTGCACACGCTCGACATGGGCCTGCTGCAGGCCGGCGCTTCGGTGAAGGGCGAGTTCGAAAACCGTTTGAAAAACGTGATCGACGAGGTGAAGAAAAGCTCGCATCCGATCATCCTGTTCATCGACGAAGCCCACACCATGATCGGCGCCGGCGGCCAGGCCGGGCAAAACGACGCGGCCAATCTGCTCAAACCCGCGCTCGCACGCGGCGAACTGCGCACCGTGGCCGCCACCACCTGGAGCGAATACAAAAAGTACTTCGAGAAAGACGCCGCACTGGCCCGCCGCTTCCAGGTGGTGAAGGTCGAAGAGCCCACCGAGACCTTGGCCGCCGCCATGCTGCGCGGCATGGCGCCGCTGATGGAAAAGCACTTCAACGTGCGCCTGTTCGACGAAGCCATCACCGAAGCCGTGCGCCTGTCGGCCCGCTACATCAGCGGCCGCCAACTGCCCGACAAAGCCATCAGCGTGCTCGACACCGCCTGCGCCAAGGTGGCCCTGGGTCAAAGCGCCACACCGGCGGCGGTTGAAGACACCCACCGCCAACTTGACCGCCTGGCGGCCGAGCGCCTGGCCCTGGAACGTGAACGCGCCGCTGGCGCCGACCACAGCGTGCGGCTGGCTGAATTGGCCGAATTGCATCAGCAACTGACTGACAAAGCCACGGCGCTCAAGACCCGCTGGGAGCAAGAAAAAACGCTGGTCGCCGAGATCAAGCAAATGCGCAGCCAGCTCGAAGCCGCGCCCGCCCCGGTGGCTGCGCTCGCCCCGGAAACCACGGCCGATGCCAAGCCTGCCGCCAAGGGCAAGCCCGCCAAAGCCA
>JAYSYW010000107.1:0-12064 GCA_043727255.1 Rhizobacter sp.
CGTTTTCCAGATCTACCGCTACGACCCAGATACCGATGCCAAGCCGCGCATGCAGACCATCGAGGTCGAGCTTGACGGCAGCGAACGCATGCTGCTCGACGCGCTGATGAAGCTGAAGGCCGTCGACCCGACGCTGAGCTTCCGTCGCTCGTGCCGCGAAGGCGTCTGCGGTTCGGACGCGATGAACATCAACGGCAAGAACGGTCTGGCTTGCCTGACCAACATGCTGACGCTGAAGGACCCGATCGTCCTGAAGCCGCTGCCCGGCCTGCCGGTTATCCGCGACTTGATCGTGGACATGACGCAGTTCTTCAAGCAGTACAACTCGATCAAGCCTTACCTCGTCAACGACACACCGCCGCCCGACAAAGAGCGTCTGCAGTCGCCCGAAGAGCGTGATGAGCTGAACGGGCTGTACGAGTGCATCTTGTGCGCAAGCTGCACGACAAGCTGCCCCAGCTTCTGGTGGAACCCTGACAAGTTCGTCGGCCCGGCGGGCCTGTTGCAGGCCTATCGCTTCATCGCCGACAGCCGCGACGAAGCCACCAGTGACCGCCTCGACAACCTTGAAGACCCGTACCGCCTGTTCCGTTGCCACACCATCATGAACTGCGTCGATGTCTGTCCGAAGGGGCTGAACCCGACCAAGGCGATCGGCAAGATCAAGGAATTGATGGTTCGCCGCGCGGTCTGATCGCGGCTCTTTTCGCACCTTTTCCGAGCAACCCACGCACCGCCACCATGCAATCCACCGTTCTGGATGCACGCAGCCTGAGCAAGCTGAAATGGCGTTGCAGGCGAGGCTTGCTCGAAAACGATTTGTTCATCGAGCGGTTTTTCGCTCGTCACGAAGCGTCACTGACTGAAAATCAGGCCCAAGGCTTGCGGGTGCTGATGGATCTGCCGGACCATGATTTGCTCGATTTGTTCTTGTCGCGCAAGGAACCCGAGGGCGATCTGGCGTGTGACGAGGTGATCGACGTATTGCGCCTGATGCGCACCCCGCAGTGATACAGCGTGTCTTTCTGGTTAATTTATTTCTAAGGAATGCCCATGACTCCGTCTGACGTGAAAGCCACCCTGTCGTTCTCGGATGGCAGCCCAGCCATGGACCTGCCGGTCTACAAAGGCTCCATCGGCCCGGATGTGATCGACATCCGCAAGCTGTACGCCCAAACTGGCAAGTTCACCTACGACCCGGGTTTTCTTTCCACAGCGGCCTGCCAATCGACCATCACCTACATCGATGGCGACAAGGGTGAACTGCTGTACCGCGGCTACCCGATCGAGCAACTCGCCACCAGCTGCGACTTCCTCGAAACCTGCTACTTGCTGCTGAAGGGTGAACTGCCGAACGTCACGCAGAAGTCGGAGTTCGTCGAAACCGTGACCCGCCACACGATGGTCAACGAGCAGATGCAATTCTTCCTGCGTGGCTTCCGTCGTGACGCGCACCCGATGGCGGTGATGACCGGTCTGGTTGGCGCTTTGTCGGCCTTCTATCACGACAGCACCGACATCAACAACCCGGTGCACCGCGAGATCGCCGCGATCCGTTTGATCGCCAAGATGCCGACGCTGGTGGCCATGGCCTACAAGTACGGCACGGGCCAGCCTTACGTCTACCCGAAGAACGACCTGTCCTACGCCGGCAACTTCATGCGCATGATGTTTGCCACGCCGTGTGAAGAGTACGTGCAGAACGACGTGCTGGTGCGCGCCATGGACCGCATCTTCATCTTGCACGCCGACCACGAGCAGAACGCGTCCACTTCCACGGTGCGCTTGTGCGGTTCGTCGGGCACCAATCCGTTCGCGGCCATCGCTGCTGGCGTGGCCTGCCTGTGGGGCCCGGCACACGGCGGCGCCAACGAGGCGGCGTTGAACATGCTGGAAGACGTGCAGCGCATGGGCGGTGTCGAAAAAATCGGCGAGTTCATCAAGCAGGTGAAAGACAAGAACTCGAACGTCAAGCTGATGGGCTTCGGGCACCGTGTCTACAAAAACTACGACCCGCGCGCCAAGCTGATGCGCGAAACCTGCCACGAGGTGCTCAACGCCCTGGGCCTGCAAAATGACCCGCTGTTCAAGCTTGCGATGGCGCTCGAAAAGATCGCCCTGGAAGACGACTACTTCGTGTCGCGCAAGCTGTACCCGAACGTCGATTTCTACTCGGGCATCGTGCAGCGCGCCATCGGTATTCCGGTCAGCCTGTTCACGGCCATCTTTGCGCTGGCCCGCACGGTCGGCTGGATCGCCCAGTTGAACGAAATGATCAGCGACCCGGAATACAAGATTGGCCGCCCGCGCCAGTTGTTCCACGGCGCGGTCAAACGCGACGTCACGCCGATTACGCAACGCGGTTGATCGCGCTTCGGGAGCCGGCCCGCAAGCGCCGGAACCGATCTCACACAACCCCGGCCGAAAGCCGGGGTTTTTCGTTGCTGAACGCCTAAAATTCGCCTTCCCCTGAGCCACGGACAAACGCCAATGGGCCGCACGCTGTACGACAAGATCTGGGACGAGCACATCGTCCACACCGAAGAGGACGGCACCGCCGTTCTCTACATCGACCGCCACCTGGTGCATGAAGTCACCAGCCCGCAGGCCTTTGAGGGCATCGACCTGTCGGGTCGCAAGATTTGGCGCTTGTCGGCCAACCTGGCCGTGAGCGACCACAACGTGCCCACCACCGACCGGTCGCAGGGCATCGCCGACCCGATCTCGCGCCTGCAGGTGGACACGCTTGACAAGAACTGCGACCGCTTCGGCATCACGCAGTTCAAGATGAACGACAAGCGCCAGGGCATCGTCCACGTGATCGGCCCGGAGCAGGGCGCGACTCTGCCCGGCATGACCGTGGTTTGCGGTGATTCGCACACCTCGACGCACGGCGCCTTCGGCGCACTGGCGCATGGCATCGGCACCAGCGAGGTCGAGCACGTGCTGGCCACGCAGACGCTGCTGGCGCGCAAGGCCAAGAACATGCTCGTCAAGGTGGAAGGCCCGCTTTCCAATGGCTGCAGCGCCAAAGACATCGTGCTGGCCATCATCGGCAAGATCGGCACGGCAGGCGGCACCGGCTACACGGTCGAGTTCGCCGGCTCGGCGATCCGCGCGCTGAGCATGGAAGGCCGCATGACGGTGTGCAACATGGCCATCGAAGCCGGTGCGCGTGCCGGGCTGGTGGCGGTGGACGACACCACCATCAATTACGTGAAGGGTCGCCCGTTCACGCCAGCCGGTGTTGAGTGGGACCACGCAGTGGCCTACTGGCGTGGTTTGCAATCGGACGCTGACGCACGCTTCGATGCGGTGGTTGAACTCGATGCCACACAGATCCGCCCTCAGGTCACCTGGGGCACGTCGCCCGAGATGGTGTTGTCGATCGAAGACCGCGTGCCCGATCCTGATCGAGAGAAGGATGCCAACAAGCGCGGCGCGATGGAACGTGCGTTGCAGTACATGGCGCTGGAACCGAACAAACCGATTGCCGACATCCTCATCGACAAGGTGTTCATCGGCTCGTGCACCAACTCGCGCATCGAAGACCTGCGCGAAGCGGCATCGGTGGTGCGCCGCCTGGGCGGCAAGATTGCATCGAACGTGAAGTTGGCGCTGGTGGTGCCGGGCTCAGGCCTGGTGAAAGAACAGGCTGAACGTGAAGGGCTCGACAAGGTGTTCATTGCCGCCGGCTTCGAGTGGCGTGAGCCGGGCTGTTCGATGTGCCTGGCGATGAACGCTGATCGGCTGGAGCCGGGCGAGCGTTGCGCGTCCACCTCGAACCGCAACTTCGAGGGCCGCCAGGGCGCCGGTGGGCGCACGCACTTGGTCAGCCCGGCGATGGCTGCCGCGGCGGCCATCGAAGGTCATTTCGTCGATGTGCGACGCATCGTCTGAAGGAGCCCCCATGCAAGCATTCCGCATTCACAAGGGATTGGTCGTGCCGCTCGACCGTGAGAACGTTGACACCGACGCGGTCATCCCGAAGCAGTTTCTGAAGTCGATCAAGAAGTCGGGCTTCGGTCCGAACCTGTTCGATGAGTGGCGCTACCTTGACCATGGCGAGCCGGGGCAAGACCCGGCCACCCGCAAGCACAACCCCGACTTCGTGCTGAACCAGCCGCGCTACAAGGGCGCGTCGGTGCTGCTGACGCGCAAGAACTTCGGCTGCGGTTCGTCGCGTGAGCATGCGCCCTGGGCGCTTGACCAGTACGGTTTTCGCACCATCATCGCGCCGAGCTACGCCGACATCTTCTTCAACAACAGCTTCAAGAACGGCCTGCTGCCGATCGTGTTGCCGGAGTCGGAAGTGAACAAGCTGTTCGACGAGGTCAACGCCTTCGTCGGCTACGAACTGACGGTGGACCTGGAGCGCCAGGTGGTCGTCAAGGCCGATGGCGCCGAGGTGCCGTTCGAGGTTGAAGCCTTCCGCAAGTACTGCCTGCTCAATGGCTTTGACGACATTGCGCTGACCCTGCGCCATGCCGACAAGATCAAGTCCTTCGAGGCGGAACGCCTGCTGAAGAAGCCTTGGCTGGCGCATTCGCTCTGACGCCATCCATTCCGTTGCATTGAAGAAAGACGACTCGTGAAGATTGCGATCCTGCCGGGTGACGGCATTGGCCCAGAGATCATGGCCGAGGCCCTGAAGGCGTTGGCTTGCCTGGACCTGAAGTTCGAACTCGAAGAAGCCAAGGTGGGTGGCGCCGCTTACGAAGCCCATGGCCACCCCTTGCCTGAAGCGACGCTGAACCTCGCCAAGTCGGCTGACGCGGTGCTGTTCGGTGCCGTGGGCGACTGGAAGTACGACAAGCTCGACCGGCCGCTGCGCCCTGAGCAGGCCATCTTGGGATTGCGCAAGAACCTGGAGTTGTTCGCCAACTTCCGCCCGGCAATTTGCTATGAAGAGCTGACCCATGCGTCCTCGCTCAAGCCCGAGATCGTGGCTGGGCTCGACCTGCTGATCATTCGTGAATTGACCGGCGACATCTACTTCGGCCAACCACGCGGTCGGCGCGCGTCGCCCGACGGTGCATTCAAGGGTGCGGAAGAAGCGTTCGACACGATGCGCTATTCGCGCCCCGAGATCGAACGCATCGCCCACGTTGCTTTTCAAGCGGCGCGCAAGCGGAGCAAGAAGGTGCTGAGCGTGGACAAGGCCAACGTGCTGGAGACCTTCCAGTTCTGGCGTGACGTGGTCACCGAAGTGCACGCGGAATACGCCGATGTGGAGCTGGAGCACATGTACGTGGACAACGCGGCCATGCAGCTCGTGAAGGCGCCCAAGCGGCTCGACGTGATCGTCACCGGAAACATGTTTGGCGACATCTTGAGCGATGAAGCGGCCATGCTCACCGGCTCGATCGGCATGCTGCCCTCGGCCTCGCTGAACGCGAAGAACCAGGGCCTGTACGAACCCAGCCATGGCTCGGCGCCAGACATCGCAGGCAAGGGCGTGGCCAACCCATTGGCGACCATTTTGTCGGCCGCGATGATGCTGCGCTTCAGCCTGAACCAGGAAGCGGCGGCCCAGCGCATCGAAGCGGCCGTGAAAAGCGTGCTGGCGAAAGGCCTGCGCACTGCCGATATTCACAGCGAAGGCACCACCCGGGTCGGCACGCAAGACATGGGCGACGCAGTGGTCGCCGCGTTGAAGGCTCAGCGCTGATCTGCTGGGCCGTCATCACACACATACGACAACGATAGGAACGACGATGGCTACGAAATTGGTCGGTCTGGTGGGCTGGCGCGGCATGGTGGGTTCGGTGCTGATGGACCGCATGGCGCAGGAAAACGACTTCGCGCTGATTGAGCCGGTGTTCTTCAGCACCAGCAACGTGGGTGGCAAGGCGCCGTCGTTCGCCAAGAACGAAACCACGCTGAAAGACGGCTACGACATCGAGGCGCTCAAGCGCTGTGACAGCGTCATCACCGCCCAGGGGGGGGACTACACGACCGAGGTGTTCCCGAAGCTGCGCGCCACCGGATGGAACGGCCACTGGATCGACGCGGCTTCTACTCTGCGCATGAAGGACGACGCGGTCATCGTGCTCGACCCGGTGAACCTGTCCGTCATCAAGAACGCGCTTGCCAAGGGCGGCCGCAACTGGATCGGCGGCAACTGCACCGTGAGTTGCATGCTGATGGGGGTGGGCGCGCTGTACAAGGCCGGTCTCGTCGAGTGGATGAGCACGCAGACCTACCAGGCAGCGTCGGGCGGCGGTGCGCAGCACATGCGTGAGCTGCTGACGCAGTACGGCACGCTCAACGCCGAAGTGCGTTCGCTGCTTGACGACCCGAAGAGCGCGATTCTTGAGATCGACCGCAAAGTCATTGGCAAGCAGCGCGCCTTGACCGAAGCTGAAACGGCCAACTTCGGCGTGCCTTTGGGTGGCAGCCTGATCCCTTGGATCGACAAGGATCTTGGCAACGGCATGAGCAAGGAAGAATGGAAGGGCGGCGCCGAGACGAACAAGATACTTGGCCAGGGTGAAGGCTTCGGCACGCCGGCTGTGCCGGTCGATGGTTTCTGTGTGCGCGTGGGTGCCATGCGGTGCCACAGCCAGGCGCTGATGTTCAAGCTCAAGAAAGATGTGCCTTTGGCCGACATTGAATCGTTGATCGCCAACGACAACGCCTGGGTGAAGCTTGTGCCCAACACGCGCGAAGACACCGTCCGCGATCTGACGCCTGTGGCCGTGACCGGCACGATGACCATCCCGGTGGGGCGTGTGCGCAAGTTGACCATGGGTCCTGAATACCTGGGCGCGTTCACCATTGGCGACCAACTGTTGTGGGGCGCGGCCGAACCGCTGCGCCGCATGCTGCGCATCCTGCTGGAAGCCTGAGGGGCGTCTGCGGTGCCGATTTCACGTTGTTCGGGTGCAACGAATTCTTGCTCCCGAACCCGCGAAGTGGCAGTGACGGCTAACGTCAGCCAATGCATGAGCTTGTCACCGTATCTGCTTGATGTTATTGTGTTTTCTGGTTTTTACCCGCCGAGGGTGAGCATGACAAGTCTCCACGGCAACGTACACAGTTTCGGGGCCCCGCGTGGGCCCATTCCGTCCTTTCGGGAGACGCCTTGAAGAAAAACTCGCAATTCGCAGGGCGAATCGCTCTGACCGCAGTGGCGTTCGCCGCGATGGGCCTCACGGTCACTGACGCGCGGGCCCTTGGGCTTGGCCGCTTGGCCGTGCAATCAGCCTTGGGTGAAACCCTGCGCGCCGAGATCGACGTCACGAGCCTGACGCCCGAGGAAGCGAGCAACCTGCGCATCCGCATCGCGCCGCCCGAGTCATACCGTGTGGCCGGGGTTGACTACAACTCGGTGCTGCCCGGCACCCAGGCGGTTTTGCAGCGTCGCGCCGATGGCCGCCCCTACCTGCGCATCACCAGCGACCGTGCGGTGCAAGAGCCGTTTGTCGATGTGATCCTTGAGATTTCATGGAGCACCGGTCGATTGGTGCGTGAATACACCTTGTTGTTCGATCCGCCGAACAACCGCGCCACGGCTACCGCGCCCGCCCCGGCGCCCAGCACTTCGCCGTCGATTTCACAGGCGCCGGCTTTTGAGCCGTCGCCGCCCCCGGCTCCTCGCAGCGTCACGCCTCGTGCCCCGCGCCCCGCGCCGGTGGAGCCGCCAGCACCCGCGCCCACTGAGCCGCGCCGGGCCGCCGCGCGCCCTGCGGCCCCTGCAGCTGGCGCCGACGAATACCGCGTCCGCAGCGGTGACACCTTGTCGCGCATCGCCGGCCGCACCCTGCGCCCTGGTGTGTCGCTCGACCAGATGCTGGTTTCGCTGTATCAAGCCAACCCGCAAGCCTTCGTTGACAGCAACATGAATCGCCTGAAGTCGGGCGTGGTGCTGTCAGTGCCTTCGCCCGATGTGGTGAAGGTGATCACGCCGGCCGAAGCCAAGCAAGTGATTCAGGCACAAAGCGCTGACTTCGGTGCGTACCGCCAGCGTCTGGCGAGTGGTGTGCCCGAGGCCAAGACCGATGCGCCCACGCGTCAAGCGGGCGGCAAGGTTCAAAGCGCGGTTGAAGATCGCAAGCAAACCGCAGCGTCGGCACCAGACAAGCTGACGCTGAGCAAGGGCAGCGCCAAGGCTTCAGCGCCTGAAGAGCGCTTGTCGAAGCAAGCCGAAAAGAAGGACACGCAAACGCGCGTGGCCGAACTGTCGAAGAACGTCGAGGAACTGCGCAAGCTGTCGTCGGCCACGGCGGCCTCGGCATCGGCCAAGCCCGCGGCTGCGGCGTCGAAGCCGGCACCTGCGCCTGTGCCGGCACCCGTCATCGTGGCGGCCCCGCCGGTCGTGGTGCCACCACCACCTCCGCCGCCAGTTCCCGCACCAGCACCTGTGCCTGCACCGCCGCCTGCTCCCGTGGTGGCTTCGGCACCTGTGGTGGCGTCTGCGCCCGTCGCGGTGGCGAGCGCCGTGGCTCCGGTGCCCGCAAGTGCGCCAGTGGTGGCTCCGGTCGCGTCCACCCCGATGCCGGCACCTGTTGTGCCTCCTGCCGAAGAATCCCCAGGCCCTCTGGCCAGCTTGCTGGAAGACAACCCGCTGGCCCTGGCTCTCGGCGGCGGCTTGCTGGCCCTGCTGATCGGCTTCGGCATCTACCGCTTCACCAAGCGCTCGAAGAAGGACAGCGGCGAGACCTCGTTCCTCGAAAGCCGTCTGCAGCCCGATTCGTTCTTCGGCGCCAGCGGTGGACAACGCATCGACACCCGTGATGCCGGCGGCGCGTCGTCTTCGATGAGCTATTCACTCAGCCAGCTCGACGCCATTGGCGATGTCGATCCAGTGGCCGAAGCTGACGTGTACCTGGCGTATGGCCGCGATCTGCAGGCCGAAGAAATTCTGAAGGAAGCCATGCGCGCCACGCCGGACCGGCTGGCGATTCGCACCAAGCTGCTTGAGGTCTACGCCAAGCGCCGCGACACCAAGGGCTTTGAGTTGTTGGCCACGCAGCTGTTCGGCTTGACGAACGGCCAGGGCGAAGATTGGGCCAAGGCTCAAGAAATCGGCCTGCAAATCGACCCGGAAAACCCGCTGTACCAACCGGGTGGTGCGCCAGTCTCGAACGCTGGTGACGGTGGTCGTCCCTCAGAGCTGCTGGGCGCAAGCACCATGCCGCAATCGGTGTTGCCGTCGCCGTCTGAGTTCGGCAGCAGCGCAGTGTCTTCCAGCGATTTCGGCACGCCGTCGGGTTCCTCCGTGGACCTCGACCTTGACCTGGACTCGGACGCCCCACCAGCACATGCGCCGCTCGATTACCCGCCTGAGGCCACGCAGCCGGTGACTCCGCCGGCACCACCCATCGACGAGATGAGCTTCGACCTGCCGCTGGAGGCACCGTCGTCTTCGTTTGCTGCTCCAGCACCGGCTCCGGCTCTCGCGCCGACACCGGCGCCGGCCGCGATGGAATTCGATCTGTCGTCGATCTCGCTGGACCTGGGAGACGACACGACCGTCATCCAGCCCCCGGCCGTCGCCTCGGCGCCTTCGGTGCCAGGCACCGACTTCGGCGCGTTGGACCTGGACTCGACGTTGGATGACGACGATGCCGATCCGATCAACCGCAAGCTCGAACTGGCCGAGGAATTCCGCCAGATCGGCGACATGGAAGGTGCGCGCGACCTGCTGCAGGAAGTGATCGCCAAGTCCAGCGGCACGATCAAATCACGGGCGCAGGCCATGCTCGAAAGCCTGGGCTGATCATCACCCGCACCACAGGCGCCGCCGCTCACCCCGGCGGCGTTTTTACTTGAGGAATTCGACATGAGGCTGGCCCTGGGCATCAGCTACCGGGGTCAGGCTTACAGCGGCTGGCAAAGCCAGCCCAATGGTCGCGCGGTGCAAGACGCGTTGGAGAAAGCGCTGTCGCAGTTCGCCGCACAACCCGTTAAAACGGTGTGCGCCGGGCGCACCGACACCGGTGTGCATGGCCTCAACCAGGTGGTCCACCTTGATGCCCCGGTCGATCGCGACCTCAATTCATGGGTGCGTGGCACCAACCGCTACCTGCCGAGCGACATTGCTGTGCAGTGGTGCCGCGTGGTCGGCGACGACTTCAGTGCGCGCAGCAGTGCCCGGGGGCGTCGATATGTCTACCTGCTGCTTGAGTCGGCAGTGCGCCCCGCCATTGAGGCCGGTTTGGTGGGTTGGGTGTTCCGACCGCTCGAAGCCGACGCCATGCGTGAAGCGGCCGCCATGCTGATCGGCCAACATGACTTCAGTGCATTTCGGTCGTCGCAATGCCAGGCCCCGTCGCCGGTTCGCACGCTGCACCGCATCGACATCTGTCGCCATGGCAACTATTGGCGTTTTGACTTCGATGGCAACGCCTTTTTGCATCACATGATCCGCAACATCATGGGTTGTCTCGTCGCCATCGGCAACGGCACTCAGCCGCCAGCGTGGTTGGCCGATGTGCGTGATTCGCTGTCGCGCAAACAGGCCGCCCCGACCTTTTCACCTGATGGCTTGTACTTCGTGGGGCCGTACTACGATGCCGCGCTGGGCTTGCCAACGCGCACCTCGGCGATGGACTGGCTGCCCGCCTGAATCCACCTCTCTGATCGTTCCTCGTTCGACCCACCCTATGAACATCCGCACCCGAATCAAGATCTGCGGCCTGACCCGTGAAGCCGACGTGGACGCAGCGCTCGACGCTGGCGCCGATGCGATCGGCTTCGTGCTGTACGAGCGCAGCCCGCGCCACGTCAGCGTCGCCCGCGCCGCCGAGTTGGCCCGCCGCCTGCCGCCGTTCGTGACGCCGGTGGGCTTGTTCGTCAACGCGAGTGGCGCTTCGATCGACGCCGCGCTGCAAGCCATCCCCACGCTGATGCTGCAATTTCACGGCGATGAAACACCTGCCGATTGCCGCCTTCCCCAGCGGCCCTACCTGCGCGCTGCGCGCATGTCGCCGGGGTTCGATTTGTTAGACTTCGCGGCCCAGCTCCCAGACGCCCAGGGGCTGTTGCTCGACGCACACGTCGAAGGTTATGGGGGCGGTGGAAAGGTCTTCGATTGGTCGCTGATTCCTCAAAACGTGCCCCGTCCAGTCGTTTTGTCTGGTGGGTTGCATGCCGGAAATGTGATCGACGGCATCCGTCAGGTGCGGCCTTGGGCCGTTGACGTGAGTTCCGGCGTCGAAAGCGCGAAGGGCATCAAGGATGCCCAGGCCATTCGACGTTTCTGCGACGCTGTGAGGCGAGCCGATGCGCTTGTGGCCGAACAGCCGGGCGCCACCCCCATCTGAACCGAGAGACACCATGCTGAACTACGACCAACCCGATGCCCGCGGGCACTTCGGGCCCTACGGCGGCACCTTTGTCGCCGAGACATTGATCCACGCCTTGCATGAGCTGGAAGCCGTCTACGCCCAGTATCGCGACGAGCCTGCATTCCAGGCCGAGTTCCGCCACGAGCTGAAGCACTTCGTGGGCCGCCCCAGCCCTGTCTACCACGCAGCACGCACCAGCCGTGAGCTGGGCGGGGCGCAGATTCACTTCAAGCGCGAAGACCTCAACCACACCGGCGCGCACAAGATCAACAACACCATAGGCCAGGCCATGCTGGCCAAGCGCATGGGCAAGCCGCGCGTGATTGCCGAAACCGGTGCGGGCCAGCACGGCGTGGCAACTGCGACCATTTGCGCGCGTTACGGCCTGGAGTGTGTGGTTTACATGGGCAGTGAAGACATCAAGCGCCAAAGCCCCAATGTCTACCGCATGCACCTGCTTGGCGCGACGGTGGTGCCCGTGGACAGTGGCAGCAAGACCTTGAAAGACGCGCTGAATGAAGCCCTGCGTGACTGGGTGACGAACGTGGAAAGTACTTTCTACATCATCGGCACCGTGGCCGGCCCGCACCCCTACCCGATGATGGTGCGCGACTTTCAAAGCGTGATCGGCGAAGAGTGCCTGGTGCAGATGCCGGAGCAGATTGGCCGGCAACCCGATGCCGTCATCGCCTGTGTCGGCGGCGGCAGCAACGCCATGGGTATTTTCTACCCGTACATCCAGCATGCGAACACCCGTTTGATTGGTGTAG
>JAYSYW010000108.1:0-5336 GCA_043727255.1 Rhizobacter sp.
AGGCCCATAGCCGTAGCTATGGGACAAGAAGCCGGTGAAAAATGGACCGCTGCGGCCAAATTGCAGCCGACGCTCCCCCAGCCCGACAGGCTCCTAGGCTTGAATCGCCCCACCGCGCAAACCGCGATCGGCGCCGCCAGCGGCTGAATACACCGAAGCCTTCGAGTCGCGCGGCATCAGCACATCAATCGCGCGGTCCAGCGCAGCGGTGGCGCGGGCCAATGATTCGCGCTGGGCGGCCACTTGGCCTCCGGCTTTCATCAGGCGTTGGCGCAGGGGCGTGGGCACGGGGCCGGTGCGGGCCGCGTGGGTGAACTGGTCAACGGCACGCGCCAGGGCGCGGTGCAACTCGGTGGCATGCAGGTCGATGGCGTCGCTGTCGCGTGTGCGCAGGGCATCGCCCAGCGCGGCCAAATGGGTTTCGACGGCCGCGAGCGTGGTTTCCAGCTCGGGCGGAAGCGCTGTGGGCGAGGTCGAAGGTGACGGTTGCATGAAATTGCGCAAAGAGGGCGGACGGGCTGGGTTCAAGAACACAGGGGACGCAGGGAAAGGGTCGCTCAGTGCGACACCTTGCCCAGCACTTCCGCGGCGTTCGCGATCAGGCGGTCGGCAATGGCGCCGGCGTTGATCTGGAACTTGCCTTCGGCAATGGCCTGGGTGATGCGCGCCACCTTGTCCGAGTCGAACTCGGGGCTCGAACCTGACAGCAGGTTCGTGGCTGCGCTCGACAACGCAACCTGCGTGCTGGCTTCCACGCCGGGGTCGGCGGGGGTGGCCGGCGTGCCGGGCGTCTTGCTCGTTTCACCGGCGCTCACTCGGCCGGCGGGGGCCGGGGCGACGACGGGTTTGTCTGCGGGGTTACCGACTTTCATGATGTTCTCCTTGGCCTGGGCATGACGCCTAAGCCTTCAACATGGACGGTGTATCGGCCCGCCCGGCCGGGGACTTTAGAACTATTTGCATCTGGCCCGGCGCAGGCGCATTTCAGAGTGGGGTGGTTCACAGGCTGATTTCCAACATGCGTTCGGCCACTGGCTTGCCACTCACCACCCGCCCGCCCTCGGTGCGGACCCGGGCGGGGCGGCCTTCCAGCCCAGCGGTGATGGCTTCCCCGGCCCCGGCGATGGCAAAACCACTGCCCGCCGCACGAATTTGAACCATGTCGCCAGCGGCAAACCACTGGCGCACCCGCAGGTGGCCATCGCGCAGGGCGGCGCCGGCCAGCAGGGGCTGTGCCAGGGTTCGGCCCAGTGGTGATGCGCCCTGGGCGGTCAGTGCGGGGCTGTTGTCAGCCGCAAGGTCGATTTCGGCCTCGCGCAGATCTTCTTGAGCGATCACGTGCTGGGCGGGCAGGGCGGCGGCGGCCACCCAGGCTCGGCCGTAGACGCTCACCGTCACGGGCAGGTACACGTTCCAGGCTTTCGACCCTTCAACACAACGCAGGCCCACGCGGGTCTTGCCCCAGGGTTTGCTGCCAAAGGGCAGGTGCACTTGCACCTTGGCGCAAGGGGCCAGGCGCAGCCGCGCATCCAGTGCGCCCAGCGTGATTTCGGTGCGGCCTTCGTTGGCAGGCTGGGCCGGCCGGTTGGCGAGCACGAAGCCACGCACCTGTTGTTGAATCTGTGCGTCGAACACAAAAAAGCCCGCATCGGCCTGCGCCCAAGCGGCAGGCACCACCAGCGCGCAGCACCACAGCAACGCCTGCCGCATGGCGGCCTGCACGTGTTCACGCAGCGGGGTCAGACTTTTTTTCACGTTGTTACTGTAGGGAAGGGGTGCCCACCGCAAGGCCCTGAAATGGCGCGGAAAGCTCCTTCTATTCCCCCTCATGTTTTTGGGGGTGCTGAACACAATCCCTCACATCGCCCCATTCCATCAACTGGGGCTGCCCGGCAGAAATGCCATCGATGGCGGGGGATTGCCACCATGCTGAACCGACTCACTGATTCGCTCGACTTCCACGGCCAGGCCCTCAGCCTGCGTTCGGAGCGCCAGCGCCTGATCGCCAGCAACATCGCCAACGCCGACACGCCGGGCTATGTGGCCCGCGACATGGACTTCGCCAAGGCCTTGCAAGAAGCCACGGGCTCGATGTCACCGGCCGCTTCGCTCAAAGCCACGCAGGCCGGCCACATCGGGGCGGGCGGCATGGGCGGGGCACGCGCCGAACCCAATTTGCTGTACGCCACGCAGAGCCAGACCAACCTCGACCGCAACACGGTGGACATGGACCACGAGCGCGCCAACTTCGCCGACAACACCGTGCGCTATGAAGCCACGCTGCGCTTCATCAACGGCAACGTGCGAACCATGCTCGACGCCATCAAGGGTCAATAAGGGGAACGGTCATGTCGATGTTCAATGTGTTCAACGTCTCCGGCAGCGCCATCAGTGCGCAGTCGCAGCGGCTCAACGTGGTGGCCTCGAACCTGGCCAACGCCGACACCGTGGCCGGCCCCGACGGCCAGGCCTACAAGGCGCGGCAAGTCACCTTTCAAACGCAACTGATGGGCGCCGTGGGCGCCGCTGGCGTGACCGTCAGCAACATCAGTGAAGACCAGACCCCCGGCCGCCGCGTGCATGACCCCAAGCACCCGCAGGCCGATGCCGAGGGCTACGTGACCTTCAGCAACGTGAATGCGGTGGAAGAGATGGTCAACATGATCTCGGCCTCGCGCTCGTACCAAAACAACATCGAAGTCATGAACACGGCCAAGAGCCTGTTGCTCAAGACCTTGCAGATGGGCCAGGGCTGATCGGCGCGCCGCGCCAGCCCTTTGAGAAGGAACCAACATGGCACTCGCTTCCATCAGCAACTCCACGCTGGCTGGTATCAACGGCACCAGCACGAACGCCCCGCAGACCGCGAACGACGCGGCTTCGGCCGACCGCTTCTTGAAGCTGCTGGTGGCGCAAGTGCAGAACCAAGACCCGCTCAGCCCGATGGACAACGCGCAGGTCACCAGCCAGATGGCGCAGATCAACACTGTCACCGGCATTGAAAAACTCAACAGCACGGTGACCGGCTTGTCGAGCCAGTTCATGCAGATGCAGGCGCTGCAAGGCGCTTCATTGGTGGGCCGCGAAGTCGTGGTGCCGGGCGACAAGCTGGCCATCGCCTCGGGCGCTGGCGCGGGGGGATTCGAGTTGAATTCGGCCGCCGACAACGTGACCGTTGAAGTGCTCAGCCCGGGCGGCCAAGTGGTGGACACCGTGCAACTCGGCGCCGCTGGCGAAGGCCTGCATGGCTTCAGTTGGCCCACCACCACCGCCACTGCTGAAAGCGGCCTGCGCTTTCGGGTGACGGCCACACGCGGCGGGGTGAAGTCTGACGCGACCGAGCTGGTGCGAGACCAGGTCTCTGCCGTCAACACCAGCGGCAACGTGCTGAACCTTGAACTGAAGACGCTGGGCAACGTGGCATATGCCGACGTGCGCTCATTCAATTGATTCTTGAGAGGACAAAACCATGAGCTTCCAACAAGGCCTCTCAGGCCTCAACGCGACCAGCAAGAACCTCGACGTGATTGGTAACAACGTCGCGAACTCCAACACCTTCGGCGCCAAGGCGGCGCGGGCTGAATTTGCCGACATGTTCGCCACGGCGATGAACGGTGCGGGCTCCAACGCGGTGGGCATTGGCGTCACCGTGGCGTCGGTGTCGCAGCAGTTCTCGCAGGGCAACATCACCACCACCGCCAACGCGCTTGACCTGGCCATCAACGGCGCGGGCTTCTTCCAGTTGAACGACGGTGCCAACCCCACCATGTACAGCCGCAACGGGCAGTTCAAGCTCGACCGCGAAGGCTACCTGGTGAACAACCAGCGCCAGCAGCTCATGGGCTATCTGGCCGACGAGCAAGGTGTGATTCAACCGGGCCAGGCGGTGCCGCTGCAACTGCCCACCGCCGGCATCGAGCCGAACCAGACCACCGACGTCACGATGGAGTTCAACCTCGATTCACGTGCCGCCGTGACCCTGCCCACCACCGGCCCGCAGATCGACTTCAACGACGCCACCACCTACAACAACGCCACCTCGGTGACGGTGTTTGACCAGCGCGGGGAGAACGTCGCATTGACCTACTACTTTCAGAAGGCTGGCACCGACCTATGGAACGTCTATGTGGCCGCCAACGGGCAGTCGGTGCTTGACGACGGCGGCTCACCGGCTATCCCGCAGCCGGTGGTGCCTTTGATGCAGTTCGACGACAGCGGCGCCGCGCCGACCTCGCCCACCTTCCCGATGACCTTCGACGTGACCGCCAGCGGCGTGGTGCCCTTGGCCATCACCGGCATTGAGCTCGACTTGTCGGGCGCGACGCAATATGGGTCGAGCTTCGGCGTCACCAACCTGTCGCAAGACGGGTTTGCGCCGGGGCAGTTGTCGGGCATGGTGGTTGAAGGCGACGGCATCGTGATGGCTCGCTATTCCAATGGCCAAAGCCGGCCGGCTGGGCAGATCGAGTTCGCCAACTTCCGCAATCCGCAGGGGTTGCAGCCGATGGGGGGCAATGCCTGGGCACGCACGTTTGCATCGGGGGACCCGGTGTTGGGGACGCCGGGGCAGGGGAACATGGGGGTGCTGCAGGCTGGCGCTTTGGAAGAGTCCAACGTGGACCTCACGGCTGAGCTGGTGGCGATGATGGTGGCGCAGCGGATCTATCAGGCGAACTCGCAGACGATCAAGACGCAGGATCAGGTGTTGCAGACGCTGGTCAACATGCGCTGATTTGCTGCTGTTTTTTTGAGCTGTTTTGTCGTGGTTCACCTCTGCTCTTTGCTCCGCGTCGGGATGTCGTCCCGACAGCCGACTTACTTTCTTTCGCTTCCCCGAAAGAAAGTAAGCAAAGAAAGGGGGACCCGACGGCTTCGCCCCTCGCGATGCGAGGGGTGCGCTGCGGTGCTCGGTCTCTTCGGCTCGTGTCGAACTCGCTGCTTTCGCTTCGCTCTCTGCGCTCAAACAGGCGCCACGAAGTCAGTCATTGAGGGCGCTTCGCGCCTGCCGAAGAGCCCTGCGCTCCTCGCCGAAGCCCACGGTGCCCACAAGCCAACACCAGCCGCACCTCGCTTCGCATCGTGCAGGGCTCGTTTGCGCTTCGCGTGTGAAAAAGATGGAGCTTCGCCCCTCGCCCCACACCGTGCCCGGCTGACCCTTCCCTCGCGCAGCGAGTCTGTTTGGGGCAAGGGCGCAGCCCCGTCGTGCGAAGCGCGAAGCGCACTTCAGTCTTTTGCTCTAGGGCCCCCGTGGGAGGCGTCGAGGAGCACAGGGCTTTGGGGCAGCGCGCGAAGCGCGCATCAACCTCTGACTTCGTGGCGCCTGTTTGAACGCAGCG
>JAYSYW010000109.1:0-5320 GCA_043727255.1 Rhizobacter sp.
GGGCGCCGTGACGATTCAAGCCCGGCGAGCATGGCGGCCCAGGCCGCAGGTGCCGGCGTGTCGATGCCGACCGGCGCGTGGGGCAGCAAGGCGGCGCTGATCGCGCCCCGGTACGTGCTGTGGCGGCGCGCGGTGGACACCCGGTACAGCGCCTCGCGCGCCGCGCCCTCGTCGCCACGGGCGGTGGCCTGAGCAGCCACCGCCAGCCAGGGCACCGCGTTGCTGGCGTCGATGTGCGCCCATTGGTCGGCACTGATGAGCTGGCAGCTCCCGCGTTCTTTGGTGCCCGGGGCAAACGAATCGCAGGCTTCATAGGCCAGTGCATAAACGAAGGCATCGTTGCCCTGCGCCGCGAGCCGCGCCAGTTCTTCGCGCGCCATGCCAAGGGCCATGCGCCGTTCGGCAACGCAGTCGCGCTGTGCGCAGCGTGGGTCGATGGGATGTGTGGAAGCCGCGGCATTTGCCGCGCGGCGTTCGGCCTCGGTGAACGACCACGCCATGTAGTGCCCGATGGCCTTCCCGCGCAAGCTCGCGCTGCTGCCCATCAGCCGGCGCGCGGTGGTTTGCGCGTCACCGCGTGCGCCTTGCAAGGCCACACGGAACAGGTGGCCCTCGCCATCGCCCACGAACAAGGGCACGGCGCACCAAGGCACGGCTTCGGGGGCCGAAGCTGCAGCCGGGGCCTGGGGCACGGGTGCCAACGCCATCGACCCAGACACCTTCTGAACCAATGGCACGGCCTCGGCCACACGTTCCCATTCGCCACGCACTTGCAGGCAGAAAAAGACCACCAGCCCCGCCAGCACGGCCAGCCCGATGGCCAGCGGCCAGCGCAGGCTGCGCGCGTCGTCGGGCCGGGTGTCGATCTCTCCGCTCATGGGGTCACCTTCGTGCTGCCCGGCGGGCTTATGGAAGATCCTTCGTGCTTCGCACTCCGGCATGCGCCCTCGGGGCGGCTTGGTTGGCTCATACACCGCCCTCGGCAATCGCTTCTTTCACGGCCGCCACTTGGCGGCGCGACACCACCAGCCATTCATCGACCGGCGCCACCCGCACCACCCAGCCTTCAGACGCTTCCTCGTCGCCCTCACCAGCCGGCAGGGTGCGACGCTCCAGCGAACGCAGCGCGTGCCGCGCCACCAATGCGTTGCGGTGGATGCGCAAGAAGCGGTCGCCCAGCCGCTGCGCCAAGTCGGTCAGCGCGTCGTCGAGCACATGGGTGTGGGTGGCGGTGCGCAAGGTCACGTATTTCAGCTCGGCCTTCAGGTACAGCACCTCAGACAAAGGCACGCGCACCTTGCGGCCGAGGTCGTGCACCACGATCACCGGCTCTTCGACGGCCGGTGCGGCGGGCGCACGGGGCAGACGTTGCGCCACCCGCTGCAGCGCGGCCTGCAGGCGCTCACGGCGCACGGGCTTGGTGAGGTAGTCCACCGCTTCCAGCTCGAAGGCCGCCAGCGCATGCTCGGCATGCGCCGTCACGAACACGATGGCAGGTGACTGCGGCCGTGCGCGCAGTTGCGCGGCCAGCTGGGTGCCGTCGGCGCCGGGCATGTGGATGTCGAGCAGCAGCAGGTCGCAGTCGTTGTGGGCCAGCCAGTCGAGCGCCTGCGCCGCATGCGCGGCTTGGCCCACGACCTCGGCACGCGGCTCGGGGCATTCGGCCACCAGTTGCACCAGCCGCATGCGGGCCAGCGCTTCGTCATCGACCAGCAGCACACGCAGGGGGGTCATGCAAGCCTCCTTCGGGGGCGAAAGCGCCCGCAGCGCCCGCTCGGCCGCCCGAAGGGCGCTGCGCGCCCCCTCGGGGGGCAGTGAGCGAAGCGAGCGTGGGGGCTCACAAAGGCACCACGATCTGCACACGGAACACGTCGCGCTCTTCGCGCACCTCGAACTGCGCCGCCACATCGTGCATGAGGCGCAGGCGTTCGCGCACATTGCGCAGCGCCATGCCGTTACCCGGCCGCGAAGGCTCTTTCGGCACGGTGTTGGCGATGCTGATGACGGCATGCGCACGCTTCACGCGGGTGCGGATGCGGATCACGCCGCCTTCGGCCGACGGCTCCACACCGTGCCGCACCGCGTTTTCAACCAGCGGCTGCAGCAGCAGGGGCGGCACGCGCGCGGTGCCGGCGTCTTCGTCCAATTCCCAGCTGATTTGCAGCCGGTCGCCGAAGCGGGTTTTTTCGATGGCGAGATAGCGCTGCGCCAACGCCACTTCATCGGCCAGGCTGACCGAGCTGCCGGTTTCGGTGAGTGCCACACGAAACAACTCGGCCAGGTCTTCCAGCAGTTCTTCGGTGCGCGCCGGGTCAAGCCGCGACAGCGTGATGGCGGTGTTGAGCGTGTTGAACAGAAAGTGCGGCCGGATGCGCGACTGCAACTCGGCCAGCCGCGCCGTGGTGTCCGCCGGCAACCGCGCCTTTGCGCGCAGGCTCAGCCAGTAGAAGAGCGCCGCCGACAAAGCCGCGCCAGCCGTTGCGGGCGCCACCCAGTTCAAGGTGCCGGTGCCATGCATGCCCATCACCACCTGCAGCGCGAAACCGAAGCTGCCCGCCAACGCCCCCAACAGCAGGGCCGACAGCCATTGGCCATAAGGCGGCAGCGACGCCAACTGGCGCTTGAGGAAGCAAACGCTGATCAGCCACAGCAGCACCGCCGGCAAAGCGATCGACGAGCCCATCGCCAGCAGCACCACCCAGTCGCGGAACTGGGCCGCGCCGAACAGCACACCGACCGCAAGCGTGGCGTGCACGAACAGCAGCGCGCGCAGCACCACACCCACATGGCAGACGTCGAAGGCGGAGCCGCTGGCGGGGTCGTACCCGGGGGTATCGGCCACGCCGATGCCAAAGCCAGTGGCGCCGAACACGCTGCCGTGGCTGCTCAATTCGCCGGGGCGGGTCAAGGCCGGCCCCAGGGTGGCGGGGCCGCTGGCGGAAGAGGCGAAGTCGGCGTCTTGCGGGCGGGAATCGGCCATGGCGGGCAGGGGGGCCCGAATAGAATCGGGCGGTACAGACACTGGTGTGCTGCGGGTTCGACGAACGTTTGCATTGTCGCCAACTCGCCCGCCAGCCACCGCGCGCTACCAAGCGTTACACCCCCTCGGTTACCCGAATTCAGAAGCTCAAACGCCGCCATGTCCGCCAACCAACTCGACAAAAAATCCCAAGCCTGGTCCGCACTTTTCTCAGAGCCAATGAGCGAGCTGGTGAAGCGCTACACCTCCAGCGTCTTCTTCGACAAACGCATGTGGAAGGCCGACATCGCCGGCTCTTTGGCGCACGCCGACATGCTGGCCGCGCAAGGCGTGATCGGCACACAAGACCTGGCCGACATTCAGCGCGGCATGGCGCAGATCACGCAAGAAATCGAAGCCGGCAGCTTCGAGTGGAAGCTCGACCTTGAAGACGTGCACCTCAACATCGAGGCACGCCTGACCCAACTGGTGGGCGACGCCGGCAAGCGGCTGCACACCGGCCGTTCGCGCAACGACCAGGTGGCCACCGACGTGCGGCTGTGGCTGCGCGACGAGATCGACGCCCTGCTTCCGCTGCTGGCCGAGATGCAGCGTTCGCTGGTCAGCGTGGCCGAGAAAAACGTGGACACCATCCTGCCCGGTTTCACGCACATGCAGGTGGCTCAGCCGGTGAGCTTCGCCCACCACTTGCTGGCCTACGTGGAAATGTTTGCCCGCGACGCCGAGCGGCTGGTCGATGTGCGCAAGCGCGTGAACGTGTTGCCCCTGGGTGCTGCCGCGCTGGCCGGCACCAGCTACCCGCTTGACCGCGAGCGCGTCGCCAAGACATTGGGCTTCGACGGCGTGTGCCAGAACAGCCTTGACGCCGTGAGCGACCGCGACTTCGCGCTTGAATTCGCCAGCTTCGCGTCCATCACCATGGTGCATGTGTCACGCATGGCCGAAGAGATCGTGCTGTGGATGAGTCAGAACTTCGGCTTCATCGACCTGGCCGACCGTTACTGCACGGGCTCATCGATCATGCCGCAGAAGCGCAACCCCGACGTGGCCGAGCTGGCCCGTGGCAAGAGCGGCCGGGTGGTCGGCCATTTGATGGGCCTGATCACGCTGATGAAGGGCCAGCCCCTCACCTACAACAAAGACAACCAGGAAGACAAAGAGCCGCTGTTCGACACGGTGGACACCGTGCGCGACACGCTGCGCATCATGGCCGAGATGGTGGGTGGCATCACGGTGAAAACCGAAGCCATGGAACGCGCTGCGCTCAAGGGCTATGCCACCGCCACCGACCTCGCCGACTACTTGGTGAAGAAGGGCCTGCCCTTCCGCGACGCACACGAAACGGTGGCGCATGCGGTGAAGACCGCCATCGCGCAAGGCAAAGACCTGAGCGAACTGCCGCTCGCCACATTGCAAGGCTTCAACGCCAGCATCACCGACGACGTGTTCGAGGTGCTGACCCTGCGCGGCTCGCTCAACGCCCGCAACGTGCTGGGCGGCACAGCCCCGGCACAGGTTCGCACCCAGATCGCGCGGCACAAGGCCCGGCTGGGCTGAGCGTTCACGCGCAAACCCACACGCTGCGCGCCCCACCAAGCTGGGCGTCTTCTCGACGCTTTCATCGCCTGAACCCTCAGTGGGTTGAACGCTGGCTGGAGCAGCTGCATACCGTCTGCGCAACATGCGGCCCCTTGCGACAAAAGTCGCCCCTGTCTGCCGAGCGGCGCACCCCAACGCCCAAAGTTTTTGTGACGCTTTGCAGCGTGGGCGATCAGGTCGTCGCCTTCATCGTGCGCCGAGGAGGCAGTGAGAATTTCCAGCCCGGATGGTCGCCAAATTACCGTGACCTCTGGCAAAACCGCACAAACCCCCTCTTCACCCCGAGAACCAAGCCCTCCTCACCCTTGACAGCACGGCTGTGCCAATTGCGATGCCACAAAAAAACAAGACATGCATGTATCGACAGCGAGGTGCATTCGCCGATGCGCACTGAGGTTGAGCTGTCGCAACATGCCCCCACTGAACGCCAACCACAGAAGGCGCAGCCAGTCGGCAAGCTGGGCACTCCAAGTTCGCATGCCGTTGAATTCAACAAAAGGAGACATCCATGAACGCTCAACATTTCGTCAAATCCCTCTTCGTTGCTGGTGCCCTGGCGGCGGCAGCCACCGCGGCCTCGGCTGTGGAAATTGGCCCGACCCCGACCAAGGCTTCGCTCGAAGCCAGCCGTGGCCCGTTCGCGACCAGCTCGTTCCGCGTCAGCCGCCCCAGTGGCTACGCCGCCGGCACCGTGTACTACCCCACGAACGCTGGCGCCAAGGTTGGTGTCATCTCGATCGT